>CAVEIF010000006.1:0-49845 GCA_963615835.1 Coprococcus eutactus
GAGGGATGTCTTACTAATATGGACGAACGCCTGCTTAAACTTAACTTCACTTCATTCTTTAATGCCGCACTTGATCTTGTCCTTCCGCGCACCTGTGTGGTATGCGGAACTCCGTTGTCTTTAGGAGAAGAACATATCTGCCTGGTCTGCGATATGGATTTTCCCTATACGCACTTCGAGTTGTGCTCGCATAACAGGATGGCGGACTACTATAACGAGCGTCTATGCGAAAAGACGGAGGATGAGTATGTTCCTTACCAATGGGCCATTGCGCTTATGAGTTACCATTCCGGAAGCGATTATTCCAGGATTCCGTGGGCGTTGAAATATAATTCTAATCTTGCCTGCGGAAGATTTTTCGCCCGCCGGTTGGCGGAAAAGATACGATTCACCCCGTGGCTTGAGGATGTGGACCTTATAGTGCCCGTTCCTGTCCATAGGATAAGACGCTATAAGAGAGGATATAATCAGGCGGAGGTGATAGCCCGTGAAGTGGGCCGGTGTCTGAATGTCAGGGTGGAGAGCCGTATTCTTGTAAAGAGCCGATACACGAAAAGTCAGGTGAAAGTGGATACGGCGTCCCGCGCGGGTAATATCACGGGTTCATTCCGCTTGTCGCGAAACGGAGCCGGCGCGCTGAAAGATGCCTGTCACATTCTGCTTGTGGATGATGTTTTCACTACGGGATCGACTCTGAGTGAGTGCTATAAAACAATTCGGACCGTCCTTGATGGGACAGTCCGGATAAGTATAGCTACACTCGCGTGTGTAGAGTGAAATTATTCGTTAGGGTTAGACTGCTCTATAGGAGCTGTAGGGAAAACCGGCTGGTCTGCCACGTTCTCAATCTTGTCCGTGATGTTGATCTCGGTGGATTTGGTGTTAGTGGTGAATGATGCCACGATAGATACCACAGCGATGAAGCAGATTAAGCCCCAAGTGATTTTTTCAAGAATGTCGGCAGTCTGGCGCACACCGAATGTCTGGTTGCCGGCCACAAAATTACTGGCCATTCCGCCTCCCTTACCATTCTGAAGCAGCACCACCAATATGAGCAGGATGCTTGCGATAATGATAAGCACGACTAATGTTGTGAATAATGCGTTCATATTTAATTTTCTATTTTTTCAATGAGGGATGCAAAGTAAATACTTTTTTCTGGTATTCGCAAACTAAGTTTTGAATAAATTTCTTTAGCCTTGTCCGGATAACCTTGTTCAAGATAGACTTTTGCCAATTCTTCCGTGCAGAAATCGGCGGAATCGGCAGTCTCTTCAAAGCTGTTTTCGACTGTACTTTCACCAGATGTGTTTCCTGCGAAGGATGAAAAGATGTTATCGTCGTCCTTGCGGGCGGAAGCGTACTGCTCTGCGCTGAAATAGTCTCCACCTATGACGTAAACCTGCCTGCCTGCGGCTTTCTGTGTCTGATCTGCAGGCTTTTCCGGCAAATTCGAGGCATCGCGTCCCCGCATGATTTCATATACTTTCCTCCGGCATGGAACATAGAGAGCCTGTGAAGCATATTTGCTTTCATCCCAGGCATCTTTACCCAGGGCGGCCATTCTTCGGCATAGCTCAAGCCTTGCCAATGCGAACCACGGGTATATACTTATTATACCCGAGAGCTCCTCAATGTTGAGCGATGAAAGATTAATGATGGTCGAATTCTTTACCATTGTGCTACTGAGGCGTTAAAGATGTCATCCACCAGCTTTTCGATAATTTCGCTGACAAGCGTGGACTCCACTGCATCCAGCGAGTTGGTGGAATCATAGTCCGAATATGCGGAAAAACTCTTGTTCGTAAAATCATCCTCGGGGTGTTTCCTGTTCGTAAACGACACTTTTACGGTAACGGTGAGTCTGTTCTGCGACGCTACGTCTCCGGCCGTTATGGCGGTGGCTTTTACGTCATAGTCCGTAATTTCTCCCGTGATCTCGAGGTCTCCGTCCATATCTACCTGTTCCAGACCTGTCATCTTTCTGAACTGGTTACGCATCGCTTCGGTAAGGTCGTTGCTCAGGGTCGGGTTGACTTTCAGCGCCTTGTAGTCGAAGTAATTGATGGTTATGGTCTTTACGTCGCCTTGTATGGAAGTTCCTGAAAAGGAATATATCCCGCACGACACGGCGCAGAGCGAAAGGATAATGGCTATGACGGGTAATCTTTTCATCATTTCTTCTTCTGTTTGTCAAGCCATCTGTAAAGGGTCCTTTCTGACACTCCAAGTTCTGCGGCGGCCGGTTTCACCTTTCCGTCATATCTTTCAAGAACTTGAGAGTAAAGGTCATCCGTGTTCTGCTTCAGGGTGCGTGGTGAAGTGGTGGCGGTGCTGTCCTGCCATTCGGCGTCGTCGTTGTTGCCCGCACTCTGCGTTATAGGAACATCGGTATGTGCCGGAGCGGTTATCGGTGAAGGAGAATTGGCATTCAGTACCATTCTCTTTAGCCCTTCCACCTCCTGTTTAAGATCCAGAAAGGCTTTTATGATGACTTTAAGTTCATTATCATTCATATGGGAAGTCCCTTCCGTACCGTTGCCTGTGGTGGAAGGAAGCAGGGAGTCAAGTTCCTGAGGAAGATGCGCCTTGATGCAGTTTTCGTCAAGTTCCACTCTGTCTTCCGTAGAGGTGACGGGCCTGGATTCAAGTATGGTCAGGGCTTCGGTAAAATTCTTTAGCTGCCTTATGTTTCCCGGCCAGCGATAATTTTTAAGGGCAGAGATGCCTTCGTGGGTGAGCGAGATCTTGCAAAGGTTGCTTTTCTGTGAGTAATCTGATGTGAATTTTCTGAACAGCAGATAGATGTCGTCTTTGCGTTCACGCAGTGGCGGCATTTTAATCTGTATGGCGTTCAGCCTGTAATAGAGGTCCTCTCTGAATTTGCCCATATCCACGGCGTGGGATAGGTTTTCATTGGTGGCGCAGATGATGCGCACGTTGCATTTCTCCACTTTGGAGGAGCCTACTTTCATGAATTCGCCGTCTTGAAGGACTCTCAGCAGCAGCGCCTGCGTGTCTTTGGGAAGTTCCGCCACTTCGTCCAGGAACAGCGTGCCACCGTCGGCCTCCTCGAAGTATCCTTTGCGCGTGGCTATGGCGCCGGTAAATGACCCCTTTTCGTGTCCGAACAGTTCGGCGTTGATGGTCCCGGAAGGGATGGCGCCGCAGTTGACCGCCAGATAGGGGCCCGTTTTACGGCGGGAATTGTCGTGGATGATGCGTGATATGGCATCTTTACCTACGCCGCTTTCTCCGGTGATAAGCACCGCCAGATCGCTTGGGGCTACCACCAAGGCTGTCTCCAGAGCCCTGTTGAGGTCGGGATTGTTCCCTATTATGTCGTATCGGTTCTTTATTCTCTGCAGTTCCTGGCTGTCCATAAGAAGTGTGATTTGTGAGGCGCAATGCACGCCCGTAATTGGCAAAGTTAATAAAAAAAATTATCTTTGTGGACTTTGGCGGCAAGTGGCGGAATGAGAAGAATTATTTCAAAACAGTTTCAAAGAAAGACATTATGAGAAGTAAGAACATATTGCTGGCGGTGCTGGCGTCCGCCGTTCTGGCGGGATGTGCCACTCCGCAGTCCCAGATGAAGCGCGAAGCCGGCGAGATAGAGGTGTCCTGCGACCCGGAAGTTCTTATCGTCAAGGATGATAAGATCGATGCCAATATCACCTTGTCATTTCCGGAAGGATATTTTGACGAAAATACCATGATGGTCATCACCCCTGTGCTGGTTTATGGCGAAGGGCAGCAGAGAACAGGCAAACCATTTATCTATCAGGGAGAAAAGATAATGGCCAATTATAAAGTGGTTCCGAGGAAAGGTATCTTTCACCACGAGGCGCTTTCGTTCGATTTCATCCCCGGGATGGAAAAATGCAGGCTTGAACTTCGTTGTACTTTGATTTATGGTACGAAAAAGGTTACTTTGAAGCCCATAAAGGTGGCTGACGGGTGCAATGCCACATATCGTCTCGTTCAGGTCAGCGGCGAATATGCTTATAAACCTGATGGATATGAAAGAGTTACGAATTACAGTACGGAGACCAGCATCCTGTTCGACGTCAATTCTTCCACCGTCAAGAATAATACACATAACCGTAACGCGGTGTCTGTCTATAAATCGTATCTTTCTGATATAAAAGCAGATGAGAGATACGAGATAACGGGTACCGAGATAGTTTCCTATGCTTCTCCGGAGGGAGGAGAGAAATATAACGCGCAGCTTTCGGACAAGCGTGCTTCTTCGGCCGTGGACGCATGGAAGAATATGTCCGGAGGCGCTTCGGCCGACACCATGTCGGTTCGCAGCATAGGCCAGGACTGGGAAGGGTTCAAACAGGCTCTCGAAGACTCCGACATAGAGGAGAAGGACCTTATTCTCAGGGTTTTGTCCATGTATTCTGACCCGGCTGTAAGGGAGGCGGAGATGAAAAACCTTTCCTTCCTCTATGACGAACTGAAAACAGAGGTGTTTCCATCGCTTCGCAGGGCTACATTTGTCGTGAACGCCCAGCGCACGGGCTATTCCGACGAAGAACTTATAGAATTGGCAGATAAGCATTTATCTACACTGAGTGAGCCTGAAGTCCTTCATTTGGCCAGCATCGTGGAGGACAGGGGACTCAAGAAATTCTACTATCGCTATGCTTCTCAGAGGTATCTTTCGCAGACGGGATATTTCAACCTCGCGATGATGGCGCTTGACGAAAACAAGACGGACGTGGCTCTTACATATCTTGACTTGATGGATGAAGATTCTGATGTCCTCAACGCACGCGGTGTGGTGGAACTTCGCAAAGGTCATTACGACAAGGCCAGGACGCTTTTCCTGCGAGCCGCGACTCCTGACGCGAAGAAAAATCTCGGCACTCTTCTCATTCTTTCGGGCCAATATGACGAGGCTGCCGAACAGCTTTCAGGCACGGGAAGCAGTAATGAAGTTCTCGCTTATATACTTAGCGGACAGATAGATAAGGCCGTTGCACATGCTGATTGCTCTTCGCCTCGCGACGCTTATATCGCAGCCATTGCTTATGCACGTAACGGAGATGCCGCCGCGGTGAAAAAAGCTCTCGCCCAGGCGGGTGTGGACCCTGTTTATGCGGAAAAAAGCGAAAAAGACGTGGAGTTTGTGAATTACAGATAGGATATTAAAAATATTTACTTATATTTGCAGCCCCAATTTTTCGGGGTAAAATAATTTTATTAACAACATTTTATGCCAACAATTCAACAATTAGTTCGCAAAGGACGCGAGGTTATCGAGGTTAAATCGAAGTCTCGTGCGTTGGATGCTTGCCCTCAGAAGCGTGGCGTTTGCGTGCGTGTGTACACAACCACACCTAAGAAACCTAACTCAGCTATGCGTAAGGTTGCACGTGTACGTCTGTCTAATGCTAAAGAGGTCAATGCCTACATCCCCGGCGAAGGTCACAATCTTCAGGAGCACTCAATCGTACTTGTACGTGGCGGTCGTGTGAAGGACCTTCCGGGTGTACGTTACCACATCCTTAGAGGCGCTTTGGATACGGCCGGTGTAGAAGGAAGAACGCAGTCGCGTTCACTCTACGGAGCCAAGAGACCGAAGAAGTAGTCTGAAGGATGGTTTTTAATCTTTAATTTTTTAAACAAAATGAGAAAATCGAAGCCTAAAAAGAGGATTCTACTTCCTGATCCTAAGTTTCACGACGTGGAGGTTACACGTTTCGTGAACAATCTTATGTTGCAGGGGAAGAAGAGTATCGCGTATTCAATTTTTTACGATGCCATCGATATGGTAGGCGAGAAGGTGAAAGATTCTGACAAGGCTCCTCTAGATATTTGGAGGAAGGCACTCGAGAACGTAACTCCTCAGATTGAGGTCAAGTCACGTCGTATCGGCGGTGCTAACTTCCAGGTGCCTACTGAGTTGCGCCCTGAGAGAAAGGTATCGCTTTCTATGAAGAACCTTATCGTGTTCGCACGTAAGCGTTCAGGCCACTCAATGGCAGAAAAATTGTGCGCAGAGATCGTTGCAGCCTACAATAACGAAGGTGGTGCATACAAGCGTAAAGAGGATATGCACAAGATGGCAGAAGCCAACAAGGCATTTGCACACTTCCGTTTTTAATTCAGTTACAAGTTAGTATCAATGGCTAAAAGAGATCTTAAGTTCACAAGAAACATCGGCATCATGGCGCACATCGATGCCGGTAAGACCACCACATCTGAGCGTATCCTATATTATACCGGAAAGACTCATAAGATAGGTGAAGTTCACGATGGCGGAGCCACTATGGACTGGATGGTTCAGGAGCAGGAGAGAGGTATCACCATCACTTCTGCAGCCACCACGGCATTCTGGCATTATAACGGAGAGACATATCAGATAAACCTTATCGATACTCCGGGCCACGTAGACTTTACTGTGGAGGTGGAACGTTCACTTCGTGTGCTCGACGGTACCGTCGCTACTTTCTGTGCGGTAGGTCGTGTGCAGCCACAGTCTGAGACCGTATGGCGTCAGGCGGACAAGTATAAGGTTCCGAAGATTGCCTACATTAACAAAATGGACCGTGTGGGTGCGGACTTCCTCGCTGTGGTTGAAGAAATCAAAACCAAACTTGGAGCTACGGCCGTGCCTATCTGTCTTCCTATCGGAGCGGAAGATAAATTCCAAGGCATAGTCGACCTTATTGACAAGAAAGCTATCTATTACAATTCTACAGATGAGCTTGTAAATTACGAAGTCAAGGACATCCCTGCCGACATGGCGGACGAAGTGGCCATCTGGAGAGATAAACTCGTGGAGAGTGCTGCCGAGTGTGATGACGCCTTGATGGAGAAATATTTCGAAGATCCCGACTCGCTTACCAAGGATGAGATCATCGCAGCTCTCCGCAAGGGAACCATCTCTATGCAGATAGTTCCTGCATGCTGCGGTTCTTCATTCAAGAACAAGGGTGTTCAGTTCCTTCTCGACGCCGTTATGCGTTACCTTCCTTCCCCTCTCGATAAGGGAGCGGTTAAGGGAACGGATCCTAATACCGGTAATGAGGTGGAGCGTAAGCCGTCAGCATCGGAACCTTTCTGCGGACTCGTGTTCAAGATTGCTACCGATCCGTTCGTAGGTCGTCTCGCTTTCTTGCGTGCTTATTCCGGCAGACTCGATGCCGGCTCTTATGTCCTTAACGTAAGATCGGGTAAGAAGGAGAGAGTGGCTCGTCTTTATCAGATGCACTCCAACCATCAGAATCCTATAGAATTTGTAGAGGCAGGTGACATTTGTGCCGCTGTAGGTTTTAAAGACCTCAGAACCGGAGATACCATCTGTGTGGAGAATGCTCCTATAACTCTTGAGTCTATGGAGTTCCCGGATCCTGTTATCGGTATCGCAGTAGAGCCTAAGACACAGGGAGATCTTGATAAGCTTGGACTTGCACTTGCTAAACTTGCAGAAGAGGACCCTACATTCCAGGTAAAGGCTGACCACGAGACAGGTCAGACCGTCATCTCCGGCATGGGAGAGCTTCACCTGGACATCATCGTTGACCGTCTTCGCCGTGAATTCGGTGTGGAGATTAACCAGGGTGCCCCTCAAGTTAATTATAAAGAGGCTATTACAGCTACCACCACACATCGTGAGGTCTTCAAGAAGCAGACCGGTGGCCGCGGTAAGTTTGCCGACATCATCGTGGAGATAGGACCCGCAGATGCCGGAGTTACCGGACTTCAGTTCGATAACCAGGTTAAGGGCGGTAACGTGCCTAAGGAGTTTATCCCTTGTGTAGAAAAGGGTTTCCGTTCGGCTATGGCCAACGGCGTCCTCGCAGGATATGAGGTCCAGGCTCTCAAGGTTACCCTTCTCGATGGTTCATTCCATCCGGTTGACTCTGATCAGCTTTCATTCGAACTTGCTGCACGTATGGCTTTCCGTCATGCCTGCCCTAAGTGCAAACCTGTCATTCTTGAGCCTATAATGAATCTTGAGGTGGTTACGCCTGAAGATTATATGGGTGATATCGTGGGCGATTTGAACCGTCGTCGCGGACAGATTGTCGCTATGGACTCTACCGCTAACGGAGCTCGTATCGTTAAGGCATTCGTTCCGCTCGCTGAGCAGTTCGGTTATGTGACAGTTCTTCGTACTCTTTCTTCAGGTCGTGCTACCAGCACCATGTCGTTCGACCACTATTCAGAGGTTCCTGCGGCTATGGCCAAGGATATCGTGGAGAAGAGCGGATATAAACTGTCAGATGATGATGAGTAAAAGTTAAAAATTGTTAATTATGAGCCAAAAAATCAGAATAAAACTCAAATCATTCGATCATATGCTTGTCGATAAATCGACTGCCAAGATCGTTGAGACGGTAAAATCTACAGGCGCTGTCGTTAACGGACCTATTCCGCTTCCGACCAACAAGAAGATATTTACTGTCAACCGCTCGACCTTCGTGAACAAGAAGAGCCGCGAGCAGTTTGAGCTCGATACATATTGCAGACTTCTTGACATCGAGAACAGTAACGCGAAGACCGTTGACGCTCTCATGAGACTCGAACTTCCTGCAGGTGTAGATGTAGAGATCAAAGTTTGATAAAATCTAAAAGAGTTTGTATATTTGCACCGTGAAGGTGCAAATATAGCTCTTTTACGGTCCCTTAGCTCAGTTGGTTAGAGCATCTGACTCATAATCAGGGGGTCGTAGGATCATGCCCTACAGGGACCACATCTGAATAATCGCCAAAGTTGTTTCATACAGCTTTGGCGAATTTCTTTTCAGGGGAGAAGGTGCCCTTAGCTTTTGCGGCTCTTGATGTATGCGCTCGGAGTAATTCCGTAGGTCTGGCGGAAAATTCGGTTGAAGGTGGCCGTGTTTCTCATTCCGCAGCTTTCAGCCACTGCCAGCATCGTCCATTCAGGATGATCCCGCAGAAGCAGAATTGCATATTGGATGCGTTTGCGGTTGATATATACCTGCGAATTGGGCGCTCCACTATATCGTTTGATGATGTTTCCGAGGACGTTTTTGTCAACACCGGCAAGTCGGCACAGGTCATCTCGATTCAAATCCGGATTCAGATAAAGTTGTTCTGAGTCAAGACGCTTGTCGAGAGCGACGAACAGGGCCGCTGATTTGTCATCAGCATTTTCCTCTGAAGAGCACGGAGAACTCAATACATGGCTGTCAGGGTCTTTGTGGAGCATATTTTTACTTGCCAATTCATCCAAGGCCTGCGCCATAAAGCGGTTCTTTTTCTGTATCTTATTTGTGTAAAGAAGGATGGCTGCGAGCGCAAGTACCAATATCAGTGAGCCGAAGCATAGGATGGTAATCCACATTTTATGCACGTGTATCTGCTGCTCTTTTTCCTGTGTCTCGTAGAGCACGGAGAGCTTCTGAACATCGGCGCGGGCCTGGCGAACCTGCAGGGTGTCTTTTATCTCCAGTACTTCCACATAGAGGTCGGAGGCCTTATGATATTCCCCCATTTTCTGCATAACCTCCGCCAATCCCCACTTCGCATAAAGCATCATGTTACCCAATGTGTCGCTCCCGGTGCGGATTCTCTTGATGAGGCCTTCATAGATGTTCGCCGCTTCGGAGTAGAGTCCACGTTCGCGAAGGTAATCCACTATGAAATAGTCTTTTGGATTGCTTCCTGCCGCCAGTGGCACCTCTTTCCATTTCTCATAAGATGAATCAGAGCGCTCCGTTTGTCCTGCCATCACTTGATGTGCCGCCAGTTTGGCCAATGCAGTGCGGCGGTCCCGTAACTGAACTTGAGGATATGTGCCCCAGCGCGTACCCTCGTAGGTGAGTTTCACGTTGCGCTCATCGACTTCCACGGCCGCATCGTAGTCCTGCATATCGGACAGAAGATTGCTTAACACATTCAGACAGCTATGTGTTATATGGTCCGTGCTCGGCCGGTCCGTACGGCCCGCCAGGTCTGCGGCTTCGCGAATATATCCGACACCTTGTATGTGGTCGCCATCGTGATAGACGTGCTTTCCCAGAAGCATCAGACCTTGTGACAGGTAGTAATCGTTATTGGATCTTCGGGCCAAGTCGATCAGGGTGTCAAGCCACGTCAGCCTGTCATCATTCCATCCGGAGATTTCACTGACAAGACAAAGGCTGTACAGGGTTTCGAGCTGCTTGTCTGTATCCTGCCTGACTTCCGGACAGTCAAGAAGTCTCAAGTACATGTCATAGGCTTTGTCGAACTCCATATGGTTATATACCGAATCGGCCTCGCGCAGGGCGGCGGAAAAGTCCGACCTGCCTGCTTTCGGAGAAGAGCACATTACAAGTGCCAATATTCCATAAGATATTGAGATGATGCGTATCAGATGTTTCATGACTATATGGTACTTCTAAATCAAGAATTTCGGATTATAGGAGGAATTCTTCAATGTTATCGGGCGTAATCACCTTAAACGTCGCTCCGGGATAGGCTTTCGCAAAAGAATCCGGACATTTTGCACCGGATTTGAAAGAATTCCATTTGAATTCAAATGCTGCCATCGCTCCGTCGGCTTCTTCCACGTAGTCGATTTCGCTTTGGTCTTTTGTTCTCCAAAAATAGGATTGCGTGAACGCAGAATTATATTCGTTATTTTTCAGCCGTTCCGAGATGACGAAATTCTCCCACAAGGCTCCGCAGTCCGGTCTGTTTTCCAATGAAGAAAAATTGCCGATAACGGCATTTCTGATACCAAGGTCCCAAAAATAAATCTTTCGGCTTGTCTTTAATTCATTTCTTAGATTTCGGGAAAAAGAACCAAGCCTGAAGATTATATAAGATTTCTCAAGGATGGATATATATTTTTCCACTGTCTTTGAATCTATGCCAAGCAGGACACTGAGCTCGTTATATGACACTTGGTGCCCTATCTGTAAGGACAGGGCCTTGAGAAGCCGCACCAGCACGTTCGCTTTATGTATGCCGTCAACAGAGAGTAAATCTTTATATAAGTAGCTCTCTGTTAATTCTTTCAATATGTCCTTTTCTTCCGATGGGGTAGTGACCGCCTCCGGATAATATCCGTAGATCATTCTGTGGGACAGCATCCTCTGCTCTTCCAGAAATGAAGTATGACCTACCATCTCCGAGAATGTCAGCGGAAAAAGTTTCAGTTCTCTTTTCCTCCCGGCAAGAGATTCATTTATCTTCGATGAAAGCTCGAAACTGCTGCTGCCTGTCGCAATCACCTGAACTCCTGGAATCTGGTCGGTAATAAGTTTTATTCGTAAGCCTATGTCATGTATGCGCTGCGCCTCGTCTATCACTATAATCTGTTTATTCCCGATTATTGCTTTTAATCTGGTGGAATTGATGTTCTTAAACAGTTCCCTTACATCGTCATCATCTCCATTCAGCCATAAGACCTTGTCATCACTGTCCAATAACGAATGAATAAGTGTTGATTTTCCTACTTGACGTGCACCCATGAGGGTGATCGCTTTGTTTGAACCTATCAGGGATTTTATTTTTTCGGCTTGTGTCCGTTCTATCATACCAAGTTGATTTTGGGATAAAGATAGATAATATTCCGAAAATATCGCCACTTTTGAGGAATAAATTCCGAAAATATCGCCACTTTTGAGGAAAATTTCAGAAGTGGGGTAATTATGGCTTCAAACAGCCGACAGAATTGTGAATCACTGTTTTGACCACGCAAATATAAGGAATGATATTGAAATATCGGATATCACTCCGCAACTTTTGAGCGTTTTGCTCCGCAACTTTTCATTCTTGTGCTTAGAAACCGGCCCGCAAGCGGCGGCATCGTCAGTTGGTTAATTGGCTGACCGTCCAGCCTGTCGGGATAGCGCTTGCGTTTGTCAAAAGCGCTTTGGTGGCATCGTCAGAATAATAGATGGTTCCGGAAGATGTGACACCGGAAAGCCAATCTTTAAAGGCATTGGTTGCAGTTGTCGTGGCTTTGATTGTGACGCTCGTCAGGTTCGTGCAGCCGGAGAACATATTACTGTAGCAACTGCTTGCAAGAGTTTCCGCCGGAAGTTCGGGTGCTGAGGTGAGGTTCGTGCAGCCGGAGAACATCGCGCCGTAGCAGTTCCCTGCAAGCTTTGTTGCCGGAAGTTCGGGTGCTGAAGTGAGTTTCGTGCAGCCCTTGAACATATATTGATAGCATTGACCTGCAAGCGTTGTTGCCGGAAGTTCGGGCGCTGAAGTGAGTTTTGTACAGCCCTGGAACATACCGGTGTAGCAGCAATTTACAAGCGTTGTTGCAGGAAGGGAAGGCGCCGTCTCAAGAGATGTGCAGTTCTTGAACATATATGCGTAGCATTGCTCTGCAAGCGTTGTCGCTTTGAGTTCCGGAGCTGAAGTGAGTTTCGTGCAGCCGGAGAACATCTCGAAGCAGCACTCAATTCCAAGCGTTGTCACAGGAAGCCCTTTGGGTGCCGAAGTGAGTTTGGTGCAGCCGGAGAACATATTTTTGTAGCAGTAGTTTCCAATCTCTGTCGCCGGGAGGGAAAGGTCCGCCGCGCTTATGAGGGCGGTGCAGTTGGAGAACAGCAAACGGAATGCGTGGGCGGGGAGGGAACTGACATCGCCGTCGGGCGAGAGTAGGGTGGTGATGTCTCCGCCCACATTCACTTCGCCGGTAAAGGAGAATTTGTTATACTTGCTACTGCCGGTGGCGAGGCAAGAGTTAGTTTTGGTGGCATCTGCTTCGCTGCCGGCCTTGAACCAGACCTTGTCTCCAACGTTGGAGAGAGGGACCTCAGTGCTGCCTACGGTGAAGTCCTTCCAATTCGTACCGTCAGTGGAGTAACGAAGGTAGATGTCAGGGCCGCTGGTGCTGGTCATACTGACCGTTGCACCGTTCTTGGCAGCTTCAACGTAGAAGTATTCAACTTGATTCACACAGTTCCACCCTTCCGGAATTCCGCTCGTGGAATCGGTCGGCAAGCTGAGGCTCTTGCTTTTATAGACGGTTCCGGAAGAAGCGACACCGGAAAGCCAATCTTTAAAGGCTTCGGTTGCAGTTGTCGTGGCTTTGACTGTGACGCTATTCAGGTTCGTGCAGCCGGAAAACATCTCGTAGTAGCATTGCTCTGCAAGAGTTTCTGCCGGAAGCTCGGGTGCTGAGGTGAGTTTGGTGCAATTCTGGAACATTTGCTGATAGCAGTATTTCGCAAGAGTCTTTGCCTGGAGTGCGGGGGCTTCAGTAAGGGAAGTACAGCCGTAGAACATCCACTGGCAGCATTGAGATGCAAGACTTTCTGCCGAAATGGTCGGGGCGGTTTCGAGAGCTTCACAGCCGTAGAACATCTGGTTGTAGCAGCCTGATGCAAGCGTTTTTGCCGGAAGAGAACTCGGAACGGTCTTGAGCTTGGTGCAGCCCTGGAACATTGATGCACAGCAGCTATTGTCGAGCGTTGTTGCTAAAAAATCCGGTGCTGCGGCAAGAGAGGTGCAGCCTTGGAACATCCCATAGTAGCAGTATTTCGCAAGAGTTGTCGCCGGAAGAGAACTCGGAACGGTCTTGAGCTCGGTGCAGCCCTGGAACATCTCGTAGTAGCAGTATGATGCAAGCGTTGTCGCAGGAAGGGTCGTCGGTGCCTTGGTGAGTTTCTCACAGCCCTTGAACATCAGGCCGTAGCAGTATGATGCAAGCGTTGTCGCATTAAGTTCCGGTGCAGCAGTAAGCTTGGTGCAGCCTTGGAACATCCCACAGTAGCATCGCTCGGCAAGGGAGGTCGCGGAGAGTGCCGGGACTCCGGTGAGGGAAGTGCAGCCTGAGAACAACGCCCGGTAACAGTCATTGGCGAGTGTGGCGCTCGGGAGCGAAAGATTTTCCGCACTTATGAGACCTGTGTTGTCGGAGAACAGCTTATAAAACGTGTAGGTGGCATTTGCGCTGCCGTCAGAGCTGAGGTCGCTGAGGTCGCTGACTTCGCCGGAATCTGAGAGCAGGGTGGTCAGGTCTCCGCCTATGTTTACCTTGCCGCTGAAAGTAAATCTGTTGTACTTTGAGTATCCGGAGCTTAATTGAGTGTTTTTGACGCTGGTAACCGTCCCGTCTATGATTTTGCCGGCCTTGAACCAGACCTTGTCTCCAGCCATGGAGAGCGTGACGGTCGTGCTGCCTACGGTAAAGTCATCCCAGTTCGTGCCGTCCGTGGAGTAAATGAGATTGATTGCCGGGCCGCTGGTGCTGGTCATCCCGACTGTTATGCCGCCCGTGACGGTCTCGGCGGCTTCGACATAGAAATAGTCGGCGGGTTCTTCTAGCGTGAGGGAGTAAGCATAGCTGTTGCCTGCGCTGAAAGTGGTTTCCGAGGCGAGCTTGTAGACATAATTTTTGCTGTCCTTGGTGATGCTGATGAATTCCGTGCCGCTGCTGATGGTTCGGGGAGATATGAGGGCGGAATAAGACCCCTCGCCATCCTCGAATGCCTTTACCATTCCGAGAATCGTGACCGTGGCTCCGGTGACAGCCGTGCCGTCCTCGCCGGTGACGCTGACTTTGATAAGGGCCGTCTGATGAGAAAACGCGAGTGTAGTGGTCTCGCCGAAGACGGCGGTGGCGGAGGCGGTCATCAGGTTGCTCTCCTCGCGCCCGTCCTTAGTGCTCTGGTCTGTATTGATGCTCGGCGCTGTAGGCTCGGAGGCGCTGTAGGGATACCAGGCTTTGACCTCGATGTCCCCGGTGTCCGAGCGGTAGAACGGAGCGACTCCGTCGGCCGGCTCCAATGCACCGGCGGAGGATGTCACCTTGTACTTTTTCACTTCCTCTCCGACCTTGATGGCCACGAACTCTGTCCCGTCGCCGTCCCACGCGCCGTCTGCTGCGGCGCGGGTGGAGAGCGTCATGTCCGCCTGAGCGGCGGTAAAGATGAGCGGCTGCGGCCCGTCAAGCGTGCCGGACGGTTCAATCTGCTCGACACAGGCGCAGCAGAGCGCAAGCGCCGCCGCCGAGACGGACAGAAAGTGAAAAAGCTGAATTCTCATCCTAAGAAGCTATGTTTCAGATAAATAATTATTGCAGGGTGGCGGTGCCGCTTGTCGCAGTGCCGACAGAAGTCCACGGGGTGATCGTCGAACTGACATTAAGTCCGGTCTTGTTCACCGTGATGTTGTAGGTATATACGCTGCTCTGCTGGAATGCAGTCTGGGCAGCAAGTTTGTAGATGTACTCACCTCCGCTTATTACGACTTTGATGAAGGCGGCATTGGCAGCTACCGTCTGAGGCACGATTATGGCCGAACCTTTGGTGCCGGTGCAGACCGTTATGTCAGATATGTCGCCTGAAGCGGTGCCTACAGTCGTGTTCTGTACATTGAATGTCGTGGTAGGCTTGGTGTTCTGGATATATACTTTGGCATTGGTAAGATCGCCCTCCGAGAAGCCGTCGCCTTCGGTCAGATTGATGTCCACCTTGGTGAGCAGATGGGTGAATGTGAGCGGAACTATGCTTGTGGTGCGCGTTACGGGATTGCTTTCAGGCTTGCCGGTCATCAGATCGCTTGCCTTATAATTCTCCTCACTGCTTTGGTCTTGAAGTATCGAGAATGATTTGCCGGTGCTGTCAAATGAAAGATCGGCTGCTGAAGGGTAAACTCCGTAGATGTGAAGGCCGTTACCGCTTGTAGGCCAATACTGAGTGTTGGATAGTCCGCCTGTGCCGTTAGCCGTGTATGTAAGCGGCTGTGCATAAGTCGTGACATTCTCGCCGGAGGCTGTCGGCGTACCGGATACGTCTTCCATAAGGAAGATATGCACTTTTTCGTTATTTGCGAACTGTACGAGCTGCAAGTCTTGAGCAGCTGATTTGAGTGATTCCTGAATGGTGTTTTCAGTACTGAGGCGCAGCTGTCCGTCGTTTATGATCTGGCTGTTTTCCTTGTTGCATGCGATGATCATCAGCGATGCGGCTGCTGCGGAGAAGAAATAGTGTGTTGCTTTCATGGTGAATGTATTTTATTGTTTTTTATTCGGTTGAAAATGTTACATGGCGCTGCCGTCATCGATTACGGAGCCTTCTTTCCAGTCATTGATGCTGACCGAACCGAGTTCCAGGCGGTCGCGGCCCACGATGAGGTTAAGTGTGGTGTATTGGCCCGCAGTGAGTTTGATGTCTTCGTTGTGCGTATAGGAGTAGGTCTGTCCGTCGATGGTGACAGAGACTGTTCTGAATCCGTCCTGCGGAATCATCAGGCCGCTGAAACTGAGAGCGTAGCCTGTGGCGGTCTCTGTAGCCGGTATGTTTACGGACGTCTGTTCGCCTGCCGCGTAATTGCGCTCAAGGTAGTTGATGGTGCATGTATTGGCAGCCGTGGCTGAGACACCGCTGACCGTAGGCGTGGTGCTCCATTGTGTACGGAACGTAAGGTTGACGTTCAGTTTGGCCATGGCATGGTCAAATGCGAGAGATACGGGGTTGTTCGTGGCTGAGAGTCCCGTAAGGTTGCGCGCCACGAGAAGGTCGCTCCCCTCGTAGTCCTCAGGATCGAGGGTGTATGGGTCGGCAGTGAAACTTTCCACCTTGTGCTCAGGGTAGATGCCCAGAAAGTAATGCGGAGTCTCCATGTCCTGCCAGAGCATGAGCGAGGCCGGGGTCCATTTGGCGTTGTCCCCGAGAGTGTTCACCACTCCATCAACCACGAGTTTGTCCGAGACCGCGTCCGCGCTGCCTGTCCATGCATAGACGCTTATCTTGTCTCCCTTGTCGAAGATGCTGCTTGCGCCTGTGGTGGTGACGCGGGTCAGGATGTTGGCATCGACGGTGATGTACTTGGGCTCGGTAGGGGTGTTCCCCTTGTCTTTGTTGCACGCGGCGGCTGTGAGTGCCAAGGCCACGAGTGCGATGTTGCGAATCAATTCAGCCTTCATTATTGTTCTGTTGTTTATTTGTTATCGTATGTATATGTGTCTTCATCGGGATACAGGATGGAGACGCTTACCGTCCAGCCTTCTTCCCAGTCGTTGATCACGTAGGAATCGAGGTACATATATGCGCTGAGTTTATTATAGTCAAGGTTTACGGTATAGTGGTATCCCATAATCATGGCCGGAGCATCTGCCACGCTGTGCAGGGTATTTCCCGACGGAGTGGTGATATGAATGTCCAGATATGTGCGCGTAAATCCCGTCGCGGTAGGAAACATGAACTTCGTGACGCCCGGCCCGGACGTGTTGTCATCGTTATCTTCAGCAAGGCTGCCGAGGCTGACGGTCGAATAAGTCCTGGACGGTACACCGTGACGGCCGTCGTCGTCCTTTACGTTGAGGGATATGTAATCAGCTACGCGCTGCACATCGATGCTGGCCGCATAGCCTTCAGGAATATCGTTGATATGGACGGAGATGGAAGACACCGCGCGTTGCAGCAGGCACTTGGCTATGTTGAGTCTGCCGGCCTCTATGGTGATTTCGCTTAACCCGAACCACCCCTGTTTTGTCGGCGGGGTGCCCGGATCGTTGAGGCTGAGTCTGATATCGTCGGTACTCCCGGCGCGGGTGCTGAGGTTGTCGAGACGGTAGCCGTTTCCCTGCGTGATGTTCACGGTGGCGAGCAGGGTGTATTGTCCTGACGGCAGGGTGCTGTATTGCGATGCCATTTCCTGCGGCGAGCTGAAGTCGTCCACACTGACCGTGCCGTCCGCGTCGGTGTGCAGCAGCTGAACGTAAGAGACCGCATTCTGAGAGTCGGATGCATCTTCCCACGCGAGTTCGGTGGCGAGGTATCCCGTATCTGTACCACCCGGCGTATCCGGCTTGGATATGCTTTCGTGAGGGTCGTGCGTACAGCCCGTGAACAGGAACCCCAAGGCGGCCTGAATGATCAGAAAAGTGGAGACGTATCTGTTTTTCATGGCTGTCGCGGGGTTAGAGATTTCTTCTGAAAAAACCAGGTGAGTCGAAGTCCTCCGTCGTAGATGAGATTGCTCTTGTGGCAGTGGACGGGTATGCGGTCGAAACGCTCTCCTCCCAGACAGTCGATGCCAAGATAGATGCCAAGTTCCATACGGTCGCCTATCTTATGACTTGCACAGAGTTGTCCACCGAGTCCGAGATGCCACTGTCTGCCGCATTCCTGTTCAAGGCGTCCGCTGCCATCATTTAGCGGCCCGCGGAGCGTGGTGAGTGTAGAGAACGCGGAGATGCGCGGTGCGAGTTCCATGCGCCACTCACTCTTTTCTGTAAATAATGCCAATAGATTTATGTCCAGCTGAAGGGAGTACCGTTGCCATGAAGTGCGCGATTCCAGATCGCGATAGTACCATCCTTTCTCATCGATGATGGGTGCGAAGTAGCGGGTGTGATCTTCCGAAAGCCAATATTGGCAGCAGTCCATGGTCGTCTGGCTCTGTTCGCCGGCTGTAACGGCAGCTTCTATGGAAAGAAGGTCATTGAGCCGGTATCCTCCACGTCCGGACAGTTCGTAGCCGAAGTGTGTGGCGTAACTTCCCAGACTGCGGAAGGTTCCCTGTCCGAGGACGGCGCCCCCGCCAACACCTGCGAAAAAACCGCGCCCGGCATTTTCGGTTTCGAGAATCTTTTCGGAAGCGATGGCTGCAGTGCCCGTCATGAAGAACAGGATCACCAGCGACGCTACCTGTGCGATCTTCCGTTTCTTTTTATTATCAGTCGCTGTCTTTCTCACTTTATCGGTTAGAGTGGTTATACATCCGCTTGCTCGTAGAAGAGCGAATGCAAGATGGACATTTCTTGGGAATAAAATGCAAAAAACGGTCGTCGTTTTATAACATTCCGTCAAGTGGATGCATTATTTTGTCCATAGGTGGCTGAAAATAAAAATAGTCCGACTGATTCGCCGGACTATCACATAACTTATGAGTCTTACCGTTAAAGGTTAGGATTCTCTTCTTTCCATTTCTCTACCGGAGGAACGATGCCCAGAGATACGATCTCGTCTCTCATCTTGCAGAGGTGCTCGTATGAAGACTGAAGTGCTGCCATCTCTTCTTCTGTGCCCTTAGGAGCGGTGAAATGAACACCTGTAGCATCGATGGTGGTAGGCATGGCCATCATTACGTTCTTGAATCCGCACTTGTCGCAGTTGACATAGCAGCCTGCAGGAAGTGTGAACGGAGCACCGCCCATGGCAGCCTCGATCATCTTGACTGCATTGTAAGCAGGGCTCTGGAATGAAGAACGTCCGCGAAGTTTGATGATGGCTGAACCGCCCTGGATGGTGTCGTGCTTGATTTCTTCCATTCTCTCTGCAGAAAGACCGCATTCGCTGAGCGGCTTGCCGTCAATCTTGACCTGAGATGCGAAGACTGCCATCTGCTCGCCGTGTCCGCCATAGGTGTGAGCTCCGGTAACCGCGCTCTGCGGCACGCCGAACTCCTTGGCCAGGTTACTCTGGAGACGTGTGGAGTCAAGAGCTGCGAGGGATGTCAGCTGATTAGGCTTAAGACCTGAATGAATGAGAGCCGTGAGGGCCGTAACGTCAGCAGGGTTGAAGATGACCACCACGTGCTTTACGTCCGGGCAGTACTGCTTGATGAAATCGCCGAACTGAGCCGCTATCTGGCAGTTACCCTTGAGAAGATCCTCGCGGGTCATACCTTCCTTACGGGGAGCACCGCCTGAAGAAATGATGTATTTGGCATCAGTGAAAGCCTCCTTAGGATCTACGGTCCAAGTGATGTTCGCACCCTCGAAGCCGCAATGGTACATTTCCTCCGCTACACCATGTACACCCGGCTCGAAGATATCATAAAGGCAGATGTTAGGTGTAAGTCCCAGCATAAGAGCTGTCTGAGCCATGTTGGAGCCGATCATGCCGCCGGCGCCCACGATGGTCAGTTTTTCGTTAGTTAGATATTTCATATTGTCAAAATTAAATGTGTTTCAGTCTGTAAATCCACAATTTCGGCGCAAAGTTAGCAAAATTCAAATGAAAATGTACTATATTTGCAATTGTCGAAAAAATATATGGCACTATTTCTTACAAAAGATCTTGATGACCCCGCGCACTCGCGCGTAGGTGTCTGGAAAATTTCAGAGAGCGAGGCGGAGCTTCGCGCGATGACGTCCATTCCCTCAGACGAGCTTGAGGAGATTTCCTATTTGAAAAACGAATCTCTACGTAAGCAGAAGCTTGCGGTAAGAGCGCTTCTTGACGCCCTTTTTGAAGAAAAGGTGTATCTGTCTCACCACGATAACGGTAAACCTTATATAGAAAATAACGCGATAAACATCAGCATCACACATACGAACCACTATGTGGCGGTCATGATCAATGACGATGACGAAGTGGGTGTGGACTGTGAATCTCTGGACAGGGATTTTTCAAAGGTTGCGTCCAGGGTTTTTTCTCCCGAAGAGATGGATGCTCTGGATGACGAACACCGTAACGAGCAGATGGCTGTCCTATGGTGTGCGAAGGAGGCTATTTATAAGCTGACTTCCCAGTACGATGTGGACTTCGCCAAGCAGATTAAAATCGACTCTTTCCGTTTTCGGGATGAAGGGGAATTGAGCGCTACATACATCGACAAAGATGACTATGAACAGGAATTGGACCTGTTCTACTTTACCTTCGACCGCCATGTGGTGGTCTGCGTCTCCGCTTAGTAACATTTTTGTTAGCGCTTTTGTCGGGCTTTAATCCGAATTAACCTATATTCCCTTATCAATCAGAGTGTTGATAAGGGAATTTTTATGTGTGGAAAACTTTATTTCCGTCAAACGGTACAACCTTTTTCCTAATCTTCTATATTTGCAGAAGACAAAACAGCATCTTATTTCTCGCCGGAAAGACGAGAGTTTTTTTACACTTCAAATGGAAAACTATGATCAAGTATGTAATTAAAAGGGACGGCCGTAAAGTGGAGTTCAACAATCAGAAGATTGTCGCCGCCATATTGAAGGCCATGGACGTAACCGAGGGCGGAGAAGATATTATTCTCGCCGCCAAGATCGCCGATACCATCTCCAAAAAGCATCACGAACAGATGAGCGTCGAGGAGATTCAGGACTGTGTGGAGATGGAACTGATGAAAAGTCCTCGCAAGGAGGTGGCCAAGCGTTATATAGCGTATCGTAACCAGAGGAACTTGGCCCGAAAAGCCAAGACCACCGAGATATTCCAGGAGATCATAGATGCCCAGGCCAATGACATCACCCGCGAGAATGCCAACATGAATGCTGACACTCCGGCAGGGATGATGATGAAGTTCGCCTCGGAGGCCACCAAGACCTATGTGGACGAGTGTCTTCTCGCAGATGATGTGAGGGACGCCGTGGTCAATGGCTATATCCATATTCATGATAAGGATTATTATCCTACGAAGAGCCTCACCTGCATTCAGCACCCGCTCGACCTCGTTCTTGAGTATGGTCTTAAGGCCGGGCACGGAGAAAGCCGTCCGGCGAAGAGGATAGAGACGGCAAGTGTTCTCGCCTGCATATCTATGGAGACTGTTCAGAACGAGATGCATGGGGGACAGGCCATTCCTGCATTTGATTTCTATCTGGCGCCTTTCGTAAGAAAAACCTTCCACGAGGAACTTCGTAAACTGGGCGAGTATGATAACCGTGATTATTCACATCTTAAGGACGTTAAGATAGACGATTATCTGAGGCGCGATCTTACCGGACTTACCGGCGATGAGAGGACAGTGCAGCAGTGTATCAATCAGACAGTTGCGCGCACGCATCAGAGCATGGAGGCTTTCGTGCACAATATGAACACCATCCATTCGCGCGGCGGTAACCAGGTGGTGTTCAGCTCCATCAACTACGGCACGGACACTTCTGCAGAAGGACGTTGCATTATCCGTGAGATACTTAACACCACTTATGAAGGCGTAGGTAACGGCTCTACGGCCATCTTCCCTATTCAGATATGGAAGAAAAAGAAAGGTGTAAGTTATCTTCCGGGCGATCCTAACTACGATCTTTATAAATTTGCATGTAAAGTCACCGCCCGCCGGTTTTTCCCTAATTTCCTGAATCTGGACGCCACATATAATCAGGACCCGAATTGGAAGGAGGACGACCCTAAGCGCTATATCCACGAAGTGGCTACCATGGGATGCCGTACCAGGGTTTTTGACAACAAGTTCGGCCCCCGCACTTCGATAGGGCGCGGTAACCTTTCTTTCACGACCATCAATATCGTGCGCCTCGCCATAGAGTGTATGGATATTGAAAATAAGGAAGACAGGATAGCCGCTTTCATGGGCAGGCTCGACTGGGCGCTTGACATATCCGCCAAACAGCTTGACGACCGTTTCAACTTCCAGAAAACGGCCCTCAAGAAACAGTTTCCGCTGCTGATGAACGGACTTTGGCTCGGATCCGAGAAACTTGCTCCTAACGACACCATAGAAAGTGTTCTTAACCAGGGAACTCTTGCCATAGGTTTTATAGGATTGGCAGAGACTCTTATAGCGCTTGTCGGTCATCATCACGGGGAAAGCGACGAGGCGCAGGAACTTGGCCTTAGGATTGTAAAGCACATGAGGGAGCGCATTAACGGATACAGCGAAAGTTACCAGCATAATTACAGTCTTTTCGCTACTCCTGCGGAGGGCCTTTCCGGACGTTTCACCCGCATGGACAAGAAGAAGTTCGGGGTCATCAAGGGCGTGACGGACAAGGATTATTATACCAATTCAAGCCATATCCCGGTGTATTTCCATTGCACTCCTGAGCATAAGGCTAAGATAGAAGGTCCGTATCACGCTTACGAAGGTGCCGGGCATATCTTCTATGTGGAGATAGACGGAGACGCTACCCATAATCCGGAGGCCATCATGAGCATCGTGGATCTTATGGACAAATATAACATAGGTTACGGGTCGGTCAACCATAACAGGAACAGATGCCTGGATTGCGGTTACGAAGACGCTACGGAGGGTCTTAAGGAATGCCCTCAATGTCATTCCACCAACATAGACACGCTTCAGCGCATAACAGGTTATCTTGTAGGCACCACCAACAGGTGGAACAGCGGCAAGCTTGCGGAACTCAAAGACCGTGTCGTACACAAATAAAATTTCCGTTCTCGATATAGTACAGCAGACCATGGCCGACGGCCCCGGTCTGCGTACTTCCATATATTGCGCAGGGTGTCTTCATCACTGTCCGGGCTGTCATAATCCGCAGTCCTGGAATATGGAGAACGGCAAATGGATGTCGGTGGACGACATATTCGAGGTCATAGTCTCAGACGAGTTTTCCAATGTTACATTTACCGGAGGAGATCCGTTTTTTCAGGTGGAGGCCTTTACCGCTCTTGCCCGCAGAATCAAATCTGAAACGAAGAAAAACATCTGGTGCTGGACGGGATTTACCATAGAACAGATAAGACAGGATCCGTTGAAATCCATTCTGCTTGACTATGTTGACACTTTGGTGGACGGACCGTTCATCTTGTCTCAGCGCGACACCACGCTTCTTTTCCGCGGTTCGGCCAATCAGCGTATAATTCATCTCACTCCGGTGGAGGAAGATATCTGCCCCGGAGCGGTGGAACTTATAAAGCCCCGATAAGAGGCTATAATAGAAGGTCTCGGAAAGCGAAAGCGCTTCTTACAGAAGCCACGGTTCCGGATTGATGGAAGAAGTCCCTTTCCAGAGCTGGAAGTGAAGTTCCGTTTCGCCTGCTATAGTGTCCACGACGCCCAGTACGTCCCCTGTACTTACCTTGTCTCCGGCTTTTACGTTCACCTGCTTCAGCTTACAATAGAAAGTGTAGTAGGCGCCGTGCTGAACGAGTACGCATTGGTTATATCCCGGCATCACCACCACCTGACACACGGTCCCGCTGAATACCGCCCGTACTTTTTCGCCCGCCGCGGTGGAGATGTTGACTCCGTTATTGAAAGGAAGCTCCAAGTTTTTGTAAACAGGATGTTTGTGTTTGCCATATCTACCTGTGACAGTGCCGTTTACCGGCCAAGGCAGTCGGCCTTTGTTCGCAGCGAACTCGTTTGAAAGCTTGATGTCCACTTTCTTCTGCGGGCTGCTTTTCCCTTTCTGCTTCTTGTTCTGATCGGCTATCATCTGCGCTATTTTCTTGTTGAGCGCGTCGATCTGCTTTTGCTTTTTCTTGATTTGTCCCTGATACTTGGTCTTGTTCCTCCTGAGGTCCTGAACTATCTGCTGTTCTTTTTTCTCGCCGGCACGCAGGTTGTCAAGTTCTTGGTTGCGCTCGGAAAGGAGCTTGACGTTCACATTCCGAAGCGAATCCAGCACGGCTTTTTCTTCACCCAGCAGCTGTTTGCGCCTTTCTATTTTCCGGGCCTCATCCCGCAGTTCGTCCGATACGGCCCTAAGGTAGTTGAACCTGTTTACGACTTGCCGGATATTATCTCCTGAAAGCACATAAAGAAAACGCAGCCGGGGATCGCGGCTGAGATAGGCATTTTTAATGAGCGCTTCGTAGTGCTCAAAATTCTCGTCGAGTTGAGCTTGCGTGTGGCGGATTTCCGCAGACTTCGCGTTGATCTGTTTATTTATGGAAGCAAGTTCGCGCTCCGACTCGGTTACGAGCTTTTTCCCCGCTGCTATTTTATTTCTTGTCAATGCCAATTGCGCCGTAGCATCGGCGCTTTTGCCTTCATTGGCCTTCAACTGCCTGTCAAGTTCCGCTATCTCCTTGCGAAGTCGCTCGATTTCTTTTTTCTGCGCGTTTTGGCCATAGCATAACGTGCTGAAAAAAAGTAATATGACAAGTATTATAGAGAAGCGTCTCATTTGGCCTGCTTGGAAAGGTTCGTGTAGAAATCGGCCAGGTCGTTCTCTCCCAGGGCTTTAAGTGTCAGCGCATAGTGTTCCAGTATGACTTTGCTGCTTTTGCCGCCGTACACCATGCATTTCTTGAAATACGTCCGTGCCCCTTCGTAGTCTTTCAGCAGGTACAGAATGTAGGCGTAAGTGTCCAGATAGGTGGCGTTCTCCGGCTCGGCTTCCACCGCTTCGCGCGACATCCGTTCAGCTTTTTTGAGCTTTTTCCCTTCAAGGCTTAGGAAATAGGCGTAATTGTTCAGAATTACGGAAGAGTGCGGTTTTATCCGTTTCGCCTTCTCCAGATAATCAAAACAATTCTTCTTGTCCCCGGTCTCGTAGTACACATTCGCCGCGTCAGCATATAATGTGGCACGGTCTTCAGGTTTTTTGACGTGCTTCAGGGCTTCTTCATAGGTTTTGATGATGTTTTCCTTGTCCCCTTTGAATGTGAAGACAAGATATTGCCAGCATTCAGCACTTTCCGGGTAGAGACGGACCAATTCCTTAAAATGTTCTTGTGCCAGATCCAATCTTCCTGTCGCCATATCCCAGCTTCCGGCCAATTTTATGACCGATGAATCCGCGGGATGTGTATAAAGAAGAGTATCTACCATGGAATCAATGTTCTTATTAAAGATCCTGTAGGTCTGTCCGTCCACAAGGTTAAGAACGTAATTGAGATATTTGACCTTATCCTGCACTTCTTCGTATGGGGAGGTCAGGTAATCAGGCAGGATGGAAAAATATGCCGGGTAGTTATTCTGTGTTCTGTATATTTCCGCAAGGGGCAGAATGGCCGGAGTAAATGTCGGGTCCATCGTGAGAGCCTGCTGATAAAGGAGCACTGCCGATGAGTCCTGTCCGTTCCGGTCTTCTTTGTTTCCCATCAGATAAAGCGTATAGGGGCTTGTGAATTTGTCCGGCCATTTTTCCGCCATTTTCAAGGCCAATGAGTCGGCATACTCTTTAAGTGAGGGCGCTGCGGCGAGCAGACTGTATTGATACAGCATATAATCGCTGTTTTCCGGATCCAATTCTGAAGCCTTCTCCCAGCATTTCATCGCTTTGGCGAAATCACGTTCCTTGAAATAACAGTCTCCCAGATAATACCATGCGGCGTCATCGCAGGGGTTCTGCTTAAGATAATTTTCAGAAAGCTCTTTCGCCTTTTTAAAGGAAGAGTCGCTTATGAGCTGGGCTATGTCCACTATGCTGATGTCGTCATCGGACTTGGCAAATGGGCAAGTGCAAAATATTAAAGCTATGGATATCAACAGATGTTTGATGCTCATAATTTCAGCCGCAGGTGTATGGGCAAAATTAACCAAAAAACATTGCATTACGTAAACTATGATGTAAATTTGGAGAAGTTTTTACGCCGAATGCAACTTTTTGACAAAACCAAGCATCTTAAAAGGTGGATTGAAGACGCGAAGGGAGGTGATCCCAAAGCGCAGCGGTCCATCTACGATATGCTGTCATCCAAGATGTATGCGGTGTGTCTGCGATATATGGGGAACAGGGACTTGGCCGGCGATGTGTTCCAGGATGCTTTCGTAACATTGTTCAGTAAGTTGGATACTTACTCCGGCGAAGGTTCTTTTGAAGGATGGGCGCGAAGGATTTTTGTCAATACGGCGCTTATGTCTTTACGAAAGAAGGACATAATGGACGGGACAGAGGATATAGAGCAGGCTTTCGGCGTATCATATGAGGGGATGGATGCGATTCAGTCCATGAATTATAATGAATTGCTGGAATTGGTCTCCGAATTGCCTCCAGGCTTCAGAACTGTTTTTAACATGTACGTGGTGGAGGGGTATTCGCATAAGGAGATAGGGCAGAAGCTGGGGATAGAAGAGGCGACTTCCCGTTCGCAGCTGCAAAGAGCCAGAATGCTTTTGCAGGAGAAGATCAGAAAGAGAAAGTAATGAGCGACAGATACGATAAATGTTTAAAGGATAAGCTTTTGCATGCCGGTGTTAAAGCTCCTGAAGGTGCGTGGGAGGCCATTTCCGAGAGGATTGGCATCACCGGTGCAGTGCCTTCCGGACGTTCTCATAGTGCGTGGTGGGGCGTGGGTGCAGTCCTTTGCAGCTCTTTCGCCGCATTGGCGCTCGTCTTTTTCCATGAAAGGCACGAAAGCGTTTCTGAGCCTGTTGATAAAGACGTTATCGTAGCGTCCTCTGTCGATAGTCGTTTGGCCTGTGAGGACGGTGCTTTCGGAGGACAGGTTCGTCGTTTGCGGGAAGATTTCATCCCTCGCGAACTTTTGGATGAGTCGCTTTCTGACAGCGCTCCTGTGGAAAGCAGTGCCGAAAGCAAGCCAGAAGATATATCTGTCGTGCATGAAGAGTTTGACGGTGAGGCTTCTGAATGGGAAGACCCTTTCGCATCGCTGATGACGGAAGACAAGCGTAACGCTGCGCAGGCCCTGCAGAAGAAGCCTTCGTTCAGGATAAGGGGTTCGGTAGGCGCTAATGACGCTCATAGCGAGACTGCTTTTTCCGGGGCGCAGTGGACGAGCGGATATACTCCTTTAGGTATGCAGGAGACTTCGGTATCGACTTACAGCATACCTGTATCGATGGGCTTGTCAGTAGCTTTTCCTATCAGCAGGCGATTCTCGTATTCCGTGGGTCTGGACTGGACTCTGCTGACACGTTATTTCCAGGGCGCTTATAATACTATGGAGGGCGAGGTCTCTCATTATGTGCACTACATAGGGGTGCCGCTTAATCTTTACTATACATTTAACCCGTGGAGTAATTTCAAGCTGTATTCATTCGCCGGGATAAGTCTTGAGAAATGCTTGAGCAGCAAGTATTACATCTTTTCTGAGTCTTCCGTTCCGGTGTATAGCGACAAGAATGCCGATTTTCAGCTGGGATTGAAGGCGGGCTTCGGAATATCGCTCCGGATAAGCGGCAAGGCGGCTCTCTTTTTCGACCCTTATGTGGGTTATTATCTGAGCGAGTCGCAGCCTAAATCCATCCGCACGGAACATCCGTTGATGATGAGTTTTGACTTCGGTCTCAGACTCAATCTATAGTCCTGTCCAGGAACCTGTATCCGGCGGCTTCCATAATGTGTTCGCTTTTAATGTGTTCGCTCTCTTCGAGGTCTGCGATGCTTCGTGCCACTTTTATTATCCTGTAATAGGCGCGCATGGAGAATTGCATATTTTCCATCAATTCCGACAGCAGTTTTTCGCTTTGCACATCCAGAGGGCAGTATTTTCCTATCTGTTTTACGGACATCTCGGCATTGGACAGGATTCCTGTTCCTTCAAAGCGGCGGGACTGCATTTGTTTTCCGCGCATTACTTTTCGGGCTATCTGCGCCGAGGTCTCTCTCTTCGCGTCGTTTTTAAGAGATGCGAGTTTCAGCGGGTGTATCCATACCTGAAGATCCATTCTGTCCATGATTGGTCCGCTCAGACGGCTGAGATATTGGCTTCTCTGTCCGGGAGTGCAGGAGCAACGTCCCCGTTCTCCGTAGTAACCGCATGGGCAGGGGTTCGCGGCGGCGATGAGCGTGAAGGACGCCGGATATTCGATTTTGCTGCGAAGACGCGAGATGACGACCTTTCTGTCTTCGAGCGGTGCGCGGAGCGCTTCCATCACGCTGCGCGGCATAAGGTTGAATTCGTCCAGGAACAGAACGCCGAGATGTGCGAGGGTGACTTCTCCGGGTATCATGTTGTCGGTTCCGCCCGTCCCTCCTATGATCGCTGCAAGAGAAGCGCTATAATGGGGACTTCTGAACGGGCGTTTTCGCATCAGGACGCCGTTGCCACCGTTTATCCCGGCCACGGAATAGATTTTACTGCATAGCAGCGCCTCTTCTTCGGAAAGCGGAGGAAGTATTCTGGGGAGAGCTTTGGCGAGAGAACTTTTTCCGCTTCCCGGGGAGCCTATCATTATCAGATTATGCGCTCCGCAGGCCGCTATTTCCATGGCTCTTTTTGCTCCTTCCTGTCCTATGATGTCCGCAAAATCCACTGTAGTTTCGTCTTTTTCCGTGCAGTCATCATCAGAACCCTGTCCGCAGTCTATGGTTGGACCCGGACTTCCGCCCAATATCTCCACCACTTCGGTCAAGGACTTCACCCCGTATATGTCTATCCCCTGTATGCAGGACGCTTCGCGGGCGGAACTGAGAGGCAGAATGCACCTTTTGAACCCGTTTTCTTTGGCGAAATCCACCATGGGAAGGCTTCCTTTTATGGGCCGCACCGATCCGTCCAGGCCGAGTTCTCCCATTATGAGGCTGTCGTTTATGAGTGGCAGTTCCCTTTGCCCGGAAGCGGCTATTATGCCCACGGCGATAGGAAGGTCGTACCCGCTTCCGTTTTTATGCAGGTCGGCAGGTGCCAGGTTGATCACTATTTTGCGCCCCGGTATATGATATCCGAGCGCCTGCAGTGCGGTTACGGTACGGAGCAGACTTTCTTTGACCGCCACGTCCGCCAGTCCGCAGAGATGTATCCCTATGCCGCTGGCTATGTCCACTTCCACCGTAACCTTTACTGCATCTATGCCAATGCATTTGGCTCCAAAAACATGTACTAACATTTTACAATTTTATGTAATTTTACAAACGGATATGAAAAAAAGTATAGAAATCAAATCATTGGCCGATATCAGGCAGGCGGCGCAGGATTTTCTGGAGCAGACAGCCGGTCATAATCTTATAGCTTTCTATGCCCCTATGGGTGCAGGGAAGACCACATTTACCACGGCCATCTGTTCTCTTCTCGGGGTCAAGGAAGACGCGGTGTCTTCTCCTACCTTTTCCATAATCAACGAATATAGGACGGCCACGGGGGAGTCGTTATACCATTTTGATTTCTACCGTATAGAGCATTTGAGCGAAGCTTTGGACATAGGCCTGTACGATTATCTTGACAGCGGAAGCCTCTGTCTTATGGAATGGCCAGAGAACATAGAAGAGCTTCTTCCGGAAGAGACGTTGAAGGTTCAAATCCGTGTAAATCCGGATTTGTCACGCACCGTTACATGGGAGGACTGACGCTTATCCCTGTAAGTGTCCCTGTGATCCTGTAAGTCAGGGTCTTGCCGTCAGTCCATACGAAAGGATGACGGGAAGTGTCTTTATAGGAGGCAGCCAGATAAAGTGCCCCGTCGTCTATGGCCGCGCACCTTTCTGACGGCAGATATATGTCATTCAGGATGTTCTCCGTGTCGGTGGCTCCATTGTAGATATACCATTTGTCAGCATCTTTCGTAAGACACAGCCTCCACCACGAAGTGTCGTCAAAACAGTAATGGCAGGCCGTTCCCGCTCCTACGAGTATGGTCGTGTCTTTATTGCATATCTTATCTGCGGGCATAGGCGCATAATTGGATTTCATGTGAAGTATCAAGGTGAAATCCTCCTGTCCGTACGGTATGGCCTCCGCGTTGACGATCTCGAATCCCGCCTGACAGTCCAGAGACAGTTCTTTTCCGGCATAATTCATAAGGAACCTGTCCGTATCCCGTTCTATGATGCATGTTCTGCCGTTATGTATGAGCACATCTTCCACTTCCAGAGAATTGGGCCCTTTTATCGCGGCTTCATTGTCATTTTTTACAAGGTAGGTTATACGCTTGTCTGCCAATAAAGTATAATAGGACAGATACAAGTCCGATTCATCGAAGTAGAAAGATAGCGGAGTTCCGTCCTTTTTGGTGAAGAATGGGATGCCGTTTTTCCTTACACGGAAGCCTTTTTCTTCCAAGGGAAGTCCTAAAGTCCAGACATCGGACCCATCCCAGAGAAGGGATTTGACGTATTCTCTTTGACTCCAGGAACAAAGGATCTTTCCATTCATGCCAATGTGCGTTCCATCACGGCCCGTGAAGGCGGTAAAAAGACGGCTCCCTATAAGAAAGTGTGAATCAGCATCTTCACTTATGTGATTCTCTTCGGAGCATTTGACGGACAACTCCTGGGAACCGTCTCTATATAGAGCCAATTCCTTGCTTCCGTCCTCTTTTTGAAGGACAGCGCATACATATATGCTCTTTCCTTCGGAAACTTCAGGGTTACCCTCGTCTCCCGGGGTGGTTATGTCGCTTCTGGGTTTGTCGCCGGCGGTATTGTCCTCTCTGGAGGGAAGAATAGGAGCCGGATCCTGACCGGTGCAAGAGGTGAAACAGTAAACCGCCATCAGCGGCAGAAAGAATTTAATAAAGCGTTCCATAGTTTGTAATTTTTCACAAACCTCGGAAAAAACGGCCTTATTAGAAAATTATTTCGTCCCTGATGGCGGTTTTTTAAAGAAAGAAAAATCTTACAGCTGCTTTTCCTGTGCTTTTTCTTTAGCGCGGGTCAATTTTTCTTTCATCGCATCAACACAAGCAGTTATGGCGTTTTCAAAGGTGTCGCCGGTGCATTCGATTACCAGGTCGTCTCCCGGAACATGAACCTTGAGTTTAGCTTTTTTCCCTTCCTTGATGTTTTCAAGTGTAACTTCGGCTGCTTGAGTGGCATTGTCGAAAAATTTTTCGATGCGCTGCACTTTCTTCTCAACAAATGCGAGCAGTTTCTCGCTTGCGTCGAACTTTAAGGATTTAATTCTAATCTCCATAGTTACTGTGTTTTAGAAGTTTATAAAACTTATTGTAAAGATAGTGAAATATTGGCAGATGCGGATGATTTTTATTTGAAAAGTATTTTTATGAGCGAAGGTACATCCGCGACCTTTACCACCTGTAGGGCGTCGGGAACTTTTTGCCCGATGGAAGAGTATGAACTGACATATATCTTCTTGAATCCCAGACGGGAAGCTTCCATGATGATTCTCTCCGTCTGACTTACGGGACGGATTTCTCCGCTAAGTCCCACTTCAGCGGCGAAGCATACGTCGGAAGGAAGCGCAAAGTCGAAATTGGACGAAAGTATGGCGCAGATTACCGCCAAGTCGCATGCCGGGTCCGTGATTTTAAGACCTCCGGCCATATTGAGAAAGACGTCTTTGGCCCCGAGCTTGAATCCCGCCCGTCTCTCGAGCACTGCCAGGAGCATATTGAGTCTTCGAACGTCAAATCCGGTGGCCGAACGCTGTGCGGTACCGTATGCTGCGGAGGACACCAGGGCCTGCACTTCGAAAAGGATTGGCCTGTTTCCTTCAAGTATGGCACAGATGGCAGTGCCGCTCAGTCCTTCCTGATGCATGGGGATGAGCAGTTCGGAAGGGTTGGCCACTTCTTTCAATCCGCTTCCTGTCATCTCGAAGACGGCCAGTTCCGAGGTGGAGCCGAACCGGTTTTTGATGGAACGCATAATTCTGTATGCTCCCCGTCCGTCTCCTTCGAACTGAAGGACCACATCCACTATATGTTCCAAAATTTTAGGCCCTGCGATAAATCCGTCTTTGGTGATGTGCCCTATAAGCATCACAGGTATGCCGCTTTCCTTGGCGAAGCGCAGCAGTCGGGCGGCCACTTCCTTGATCTGGGAGACGGACCCGGCGGTGGACTCGACATTGTCGCAGTACATGGTCTGGACGGAATCCACGACCATAAGGTTAGGTTTGCATGCAAGCGCTTGGGTAAGAATGTCGTCAAGTCTGGTCTGCGCATAGATGGTGCATCCGCTCTGGTCCCCTCCGAGTCTGTCGGCGCGCATCTTGACCTGCTTTTCGCTCTCTTCCCCTGTAACATAGAGAGTTTTAAGCCCTTTGCTGTGAAGAGGTATCTGAAGGGAAAGGGTTGATTTGCCTATTCCCGGTTCTCCGCCTATCAGCACCAGCGAGCCCGGTACTATCCCTCCTCCAAGCAGTCTGTCCAGTTCTCCGTTGCCAAGGCTGAGCCTCTGCTCGCCATCGGAGTTTATCTCCGTAAGGGCCGTGGGGACGTTAGCCCTTTCCCCGGGAAGCATCGTGCTTTTCGTCGAGGTGCTTTTTACGGGAGCCTCGACCATTGTGTTCCATTCTTTACAGGCGGGGCATTGTCCCATCCATTTGGAACTTTCGTTGCCGCAACTGGTGCAGTACCAAAGGGTTCTGAGTTTTGCCATATATTATCGCTTAAGTTCAAACACTTCCATGTCAGAAAGTTTACCTTCTGCAATCTTGAATCTCAGGGCCGTCCTCACTACTTGCCAGCCTTGTATCCCGCAGGCTCCAGGATTTACGGAGAGCATCTGATAATGCTCGTCCCATTGGACTTTAAGTATATGCGAATGTCCGCACACGAACAGCTGCGGGCGGAGACTTTCTATCAGAGCGCGGGCGCGAGGGTCGTATTTCCCGGGATAACCTCCGATGTGCGTCATAAGAACGCTCATGCCTTCGCAGTCGAAAAACTGATATGCGGGGTAATCGAAGCGTATGTCCTGTCCGTCACAGTTCCCATATACGCCCACGACTTTTTTCCACGAAGATATTTTTTTCGTGAATTCAAGGTCGCCACCCCAGTCCCCGGCATGCCAGATGACGTCCACGTCTTTCAGAAAGTCCTGAAATTCAGGACTCCACACTCCATGAGTATCGCTTATAAGTCCTATGTACATAATCTACATGAATTTACCGTAAACGCAGCTGACCCCGAACAGGGCCGCAGTCTCCGTCCTGAGACGCGAACTTCCCAGATGAACGGGCTTGAATCCTTTTCTTATGGCCTCGGCTACCTCTTTCGGAGAAAAATCACCTTCCGGACCTATGAGTATGATTATATCGGTGGCGGAACTTTTCTCCAGCGCTTCTTTTATGGAAACCTTCTCTCCTTCAAAGCAATAGGCGATAAGCTTCAGACTGTCTTCGGGGGCCGTTTTTATGAAGTCAAGAACACTCATAGGCTCCGATATCTGCGGAATAGCCGTTTTGAGAGACTGTTTGGCCGCGCTCAGGACGATGCGGCGCATACGGTCAGTCTTATATACTTTTCTTTCAGATCTTTCTCCTATCACGGGAACGAGCCTGTCCATGCCTGTCTCCGTGGCTTTTTCCCCCATCCATTCGTAGCGTTCGTTATTCTTGGTGGGGGAGCAGGCCAATGTCAGATGATATGGGTGGCCTCCCCAGCCTTTCTCGCCGGAGTTGATGCGTGCGCAACTGCCTTTGGCATCCGCTTGCAGAAGAGTACAATGGAAAAGAACCCCGCTTCCGTCCATGGCGAAGATGTCGTCTCCTACGCGGTGGCGCATGACTTTCACCATGTGCGTGCTTTCTTCACCGTCGAAGGTGATCAGCCCCTCGTCAGAGAGTTGTCCATAGAAAAGTTCCATCAGTTCATATAATCGTCAAACAGGACTCGTTTTTTACGCCAATACGATATCAGCATCCAACCGAACAGCATGCCTCCGAGGTGCGCGAAATGTGCCACGCCGTCTGAAAATCCGCGTATGCCGGTAAAAAGTTCGATGACGGCGAATATTATGACCCACGTCTTGGCATTCATTGTTATAGGAGGGAATATGAGCGTCAGCCTGTTCTGCGGATAGATGAGGGCATAGGAGATAAGAAGTCCGTATATCGCTCCCGATGCGCCCACGGTCGGGATGCCTTTAAGTTGTGCATAGGTGGCCAGTGCCGACGTTGACCCTTCCGCTATCTGGGCTTCGAGGGTGGCGAGCTGTAGGTTCATCACTCCGAAATGCAGTGCCACAGCTCCGAATCCGGCTACAAAATAAAGTATGAGGAATTTTTTCGTGCCAATGGTCCTCTCGACGACACAACCGAATGTGTAGAGGGCGAACATGTTGAAGAACAGATGCCAGACGCCTCCGTGCATGAACATGTGCGTGAAAAGCTGCCACCAATGGAAATAGTGGGAGCTGGGGTAGAACAGAGCAAAGGCGCTGTACATGAATTGTTGATTGACAAGTGTGGCCAAGAAAACCAATGTGTTGATTATGATAAGGTTCTTGGTGGCCGGCGGGACATTGCTCATAAATCCCGATGGACGGTTGTAGTAGTATTGCATCAGTTAAAATATTTGTCCAAATCGTCCATGGAGATGAATTTTGAAATTCTTTTTCCGGAAGGAGTCAATTCGGAATTTTTACATGCCAGGAGTCTGTCCAACAGATTCTCGGCTGCGGTTTCAGATGTTATGCCGGCATTGTTCGAAACGCCGGCTTCGGATAATCTTTTGGCTGCATTGGCCTGCATTATTTCAGGAAGGGCATTTCTGTCTTCGGTGAGAATCTGCAATAAATCTGCCACGGTGGTCTGTATGGACTTTTCGTCAAAATCGTAGCCTTGCGGAACTCCGGCGACCACTATGGTATCGTTCCCGAGGACCGTGATGTCGAATCCGAGTCTTCTCAGAAGTTCGGAATTTTCTTCCAAAACACCTGTGAAAGAGGCGCCTGTCTGCACCTGAACAGGGAACAGCGCGGTCTGGCAGATGTTTTTAGCCCCTTTTATGGCTTCAAGCATATCTTCATATAGGACACGCACTTGGGCTCTGCGGACATTTGTAATCATAATCCCCGAGTCCATAGGGGTGCAGATGTATTTTTTGCCTATGACGGAGAGCTTTCTCGCGGCGGAAAGTCTTATCTCGTTGTCTTTTTCGAAAAGAACGCCGTAGTCCTGTTCCCGTTCAGCCCCGTAATAGGGTCTGCGGTCCACCGCAGCGCCGGTATTTTCCACCCTCGTTCCGTGGCTTTCGAAGGGATTATAGCCGCTTTCAAAATTAATCCCCGCCGATATTTCGGAAGGTCTGAAAGAGTGGCTGTCGCTGCCGATTTGAGGAAGGTCTATGGCTCCGGCGGCATCGAAATCTATCATCTCGCCGAATCCGTTTTTTCCTAAAGTCTCTCTTACACAAGCATATAACGTCTGGAAAATGAGAGAGTCGTTTTCGAATTTGACTTCTGTTTTGGTAGGACTGATGTTGACGTCCACCGTCCCAGGATCAACGCTCAGGAAGATGAAATAGGAAGGGGTCAAGCCCTCCGGAGTCATCTCCGCATAGGCGTTCATTATGGCTTTGTGCAGGTAGGCGCTCCGGAAAAATCTTCCGTTAACGAAAAGGTATTGATTGCCAAGCGTTTTCTTCGCGCTTTGAGGTCGTCCTATATAACCTGAGATATCGACTTGGGCGGTTTTGGCACTGATGTCCACTATATCTCCGACCACTCCTTCTCCCAGAAGGGAAAGAATTCTGAATTTCTGGCTCTGCGCCTTTTTCAGCACGAGGACATCTTTACCGTTATGCGTAAGGGTGAATTCCGTCTCTGTATGTATTATGCTGATTCTGGTGAATTCTTCTACTATATGCTTGAATTCCACTCCGTCCGATTTGAGAAATTTTCTTCTGGCCGGGGTGTTGTAGAACAGGTTTCTGACTTCTATGCAGGTGCCTTTCGGACAGGATTCCGGGCGGCGGTCCTTAAGCTCACCTCCTTCCATGCAGATGTGTGCGCCCACTTCGTCTTCTTCTCTTCTGGTCTTGAGATCGACCTGTGCGACGGCGGCGATGGAGGCGAGGGCTTCCCCGCGGAATCCGAAAGTGCATATCTTCTCCAGATCTTCAGGAGCGGAGATTTTGGAGGTGGCGTGCCTTTCGAAGCATAACAGAGCATCTTCTTCGCTCATTCCGCACCCGTTGTCAATCACCTGTATGAGAGTGCGCCCCGAGTCCTTTACGTTCAGGCGTATTTTGTCCGCCCCTGCGTCCACGGCGTTTTCCAACAGCTCTTTCACCACAGAAGAAGGTCTTCCGACCACTTCTCCTGCAGCTATCATATTGGAAAGTTGTGAAGAGAGCCGTTGAATTTTACCCATTACGCTCTGATTATTTTAACTTCTCCGTCAAGCCCTACTTTTATTATCTGGCTGGCTTTGCCTGTATCTCCGCTTTCCAGTGACGGGTCCACGATATAGTCCACTCCTTTTTTTATCTCTTCGGCGATGTCGTCATAACTTTCGGGCGAAGGCTGTCCGGAGATATTGGCGGATGTGGAGACAAGGGGTTTTCCGAGACGGCGCACTATGTCTCTGCACACACCCTCCAGAGGAATTCGTATGCCCACCGTGCCGTCTTCCGCCATGGCGTTCCGTGCCAGCCCCATAGCTCCCGGGTAGATGATGGTCATAGGGGCGTCGTTAACCTCGACCAGCTGCAGGGCCATCTGCGGAATCTCTTTGATATATCGTGCCACCATGTCCAGATCGCTTGCCAGCAGGACAAGCGCCTTCGAATCGGAACGTTGTTTCAGCGCATAGACCTTTTCCACGGCTTTTTCGTCCGTGGCATCGCATCCTATCCCCCAGATGGTGTCGGTAGGATATAGGATAAGACCGCCCTTTTTGAGAGTATTTACAGCTTCCAGAATGCTTTCCATATTATAACAGAGAATAGAATTTGGCTATATAGATCAGTACCACGGCGATGAGAATAAGCCCCACTATCCCTATGATGTTACCGGCTTTGGTCGCGTGGCTTCTTTCCTTACTGTAGTGTCCGTCGCGAAACGCCCCGCGGACATAGTTCCCCGGGCTGTAGGACTCTTTGTCCTCCGACCCGTCCACTTTTCCGAACTTTTTCTTCAGGTTTTCTTTATCCGGGTCGTAATAGCGTGGTTTATAGTTGAACACCCTGTGTTCCGACTCGCCGAACCAATTGAAAATTGCCATATGTTTACCTCCCTATATATGCGCAAATTTAACGATTACTTGGCAAGCGTCAAAAAATTATGCGAATCTTCCGTAATATTTTGCCCGCTATTTTCAATGATTGTTTAACTTTGTGGGGTTATGGCAGATTTCAGAATTGGTCAGGGTTATGATGTCCATCGCCTTGAGTGCGGGCTTCCCATGTGGCTGTGCGGAGTGCGGATTCCTTCGCCTGTCGGTTTTGTGGCTCATTCAGATGGGGATGTAGCTGTTCATGCGCTTTGTGATGCGATACTCGGTGCCCTTGCGCAGGGCGATATAGGGCATCTGTTCCCGGATACTGATCCCGCCTATAAAGGCATCTCCAGCATTCTGCTTCTGAAGGAAGTGGTCTCCCGCATGCATCTGTCCGGTTTTTCTCTTGCCAATGCAGATATAACCATAGCTCTGCAGCGGCCCAAATTGGCTCCGCATATTATGCAAATGCGCCAATGCCTCGCGGATGCAATGGGCGTGGACGTAGAAAAAATAAGCGTCAAGGCTACCACTACGGAGCATCTGGGCTTCGTCGGACGTGGGGAAGGATGCGAAGTCTGGGCGGTCGTGCTGATAAATCGTTAAAAATTTTGTAAAAGTCAAAATCTATTCTTAACTTTGCGTTCCCTTTGCTGGGAATTGGAATAGACATTGAGATATGGTGTAATGGTAGCACTACAGATTCTGGCTCTGTCAGTGAGGGTTCGAATCCTTCTATCTCAACTACCCCTTCGGGGGTTATGAGGCGGGGTAGCTCAGCTGGTTAGAGCGTCGGATTCATAATCCGGAGGTCGCGGGATCGTGCCCCGCCCCCGCTACTCTTTCAGGCTTCGCACGTGCGTAACTTGAATGACGCGTAACTATAACGGGCACTAGTAAGGATATGAATCTTAGAGACATAAAAAAAGACATCGAGTACGTTCTCGGGGCATTTATCGAGGATTGCTCAGTAGTGGCTGCCGTAAGACCTCAGACGGATGAAAAGGTAGCTTCGCTTATGGAAGAGGCGGTAAACCTCTATAACGAATTGAAGGATAAAGTTTACACTAAGGAGCAGGTGAACAGGAAGGCTTATTTCAGCGCTCTCCGTAAGGAGATACTCGAGAAGACGGACGCTCTTTACACTAAACTCAGCGAGACTGTCAAGGATACAGTTAAGGAGTAACCTTAAACCAGATATAATATTGAAAGGGGAGATGGCTTGAGACCACCTCCCCTTTTTGTATCTTGACGGGAAAATATTATATTTGTAGGTTATGAATTTAAAGAACATCCCAGGGATACTTTTATTGTCAATTTTTGCCATGACATCGTGCAACGCTGTTCAAGGATTGATTCACGATGACGTGGTGGTGGCGAAGGTCGGGAAGCATAAACTGTATAAATCTGAATTGAAGAAATATATCCCTTCGGGGATTTCATCTTCAGACAGTACCAATCTCGCACTCCAATATATAAATTCTTGGGCATCGGGACAGATTTACAGCGACATGGCTTTAAGCCAGCTGTCGAAAGCGGATCAGGACGTAAGCGAAGAACTCGAATCCTACAAACGTTCGCTCCTGCGTTTCCGTTATGAGCAACAGTTTGTAAACGAGAGACTTGATACTCTGATTACGGAAGATCAGATGATGGATTTCTATCAGAGCCACCAGCGCCTTTTCAACCTTGAAAGGCCTATTCTTAAGGTCCGGTTCATGGATATAGTGAAGACTTCCGAGCAGAGGGATTTTCTGACCAGGAAGATGTCTTCCAACATACCTTCCGATGTGGTGCAGGTGGACAGCATGGCGCGGATTTACGCTATCCGTTATTTTGATAATTCTCAGACTTGGATGGATGCTTCCATATTGGCCAAGGAATTTGGAACGGATTATCTTACAATGCTTTCACAACTTAAGAAGAATTATATAACCATAGAATCCGATGACAAGGCGGATGTAAAGGTGGCGTATGTGCGTGAGATAAAGAAGACAGGAGTGGCGCCGTTCGATTTTTGCGAGCAGACCATAAAAGATTATATTTTGAGTGAACGAAAACGTGCTTTGTTGTTTGCTTTGGAACAGAGATTGCTTGAAGAGGCCTCCGACAAAGGAGAATTCGTTATTTATTAAATTGAAATGAAGAAAGTTGTAATTATAGGACTTTGCCTGTTGAGCTCGCTTGTCTCTCAGGCTCAGAAATATGAAGGCTTGGCGGACAAGACAGTGGCCGTGATAGGCGGAGAATTCGTAATGCTTTCCGACATAGAGCAGGAAGTCCGTATGATGCGCACGAGAGGTTATTCCTCCGACAAGTCGCTGCGTTGTGAGATACTGGAGCAGATATTGGCCAGCAAACTTATTCTTTCTCAGGCGAGAGTCGATTCGCTGACGGTCAATCAGGAGATGGTTTCGGCCAATCTTAATGACCGTATCGGCAGCCTTCTTACCGATCTGGGAGGAGGGGAGGCCGTGGAAGAGTATTTCGGCAAATCCGTAAACAAACTTCGTGAGGAGTGGCGCCGACAGTTGGAGGAGATGTCCCTCACTCAGCAGGAACAGCAGGAGATAGCGAAGAACATTCCGGAGATAACTCCTTATGATGTAAAGCAGTATATGGATACCACCAGCGCCCGTAATCTGCCTGAGATACCTGCGCAGTATCAGATGAGTCAGATATGCGTGTATCCGGATCGGGAAGCGGCGAAACTGGCGGCGAAGGAAAAGCTCCTCTCCATCAGGGAGAGAATTGTGGCGGGAGAGAGATTTTCCACATTGGCACGTCTTTATTCGGAAGATGTGAGCAATGCCAGAAACGGTGGCGACCTGGGTATGGCCAACAAGTCGGTGTTCTGGACTTCGTTCTCGGATGCGGCTATGGCGCTTAAGCCGGGTATGGTGTCAAATATAGTGGAAACTCCTGACGGCTACCATATTATAGAGATGATAAGCAAGAAGGGCGACATGTTCCATGCTCGTCATATTCTCATCAAGCCGGAATATACGTCGGAGGATATGGAGAAAGGATTTGCCAAACTTGACAGCATCAAGACTGAGATAGCCAAGGGAACCATAACTTTCGAAAAGGCGGTCCGTAAATATAGCGAAGATCCTGCGACCAGAACTAATGACGGTCAGATGGCCGATCCTAACACCGGGTCGTCATATTTCGCGGTGGATCAGATGAAACCTGCCGATTATAAGGCTGTTTCCACTCTTATAGAGGGGGAAATCTCCGCTCCGTTCGCTTCAACGGACAATGAGGGTCGGGGAGCTTATACGGTGGACGGCGGAAATCCTGTATATAAGATAATCCGTCTGGACAAGGTTCTTCCTGCACACGTCGCATCTTTCGAGAAAGACTACGATGTGATTTATAATAAAGTACAGAATATCAAGCAGAACGAGGCGATTGAGGATTTTATTGCAAAAAAGATAAAGGAGACGTATATCGTGATAGACCCTATGTTCGCCGATTGTGAATTCTCCAGAAGCGGATGGTCCGAAAAGGTAAGAAAATAGTCGTCCTCGCCTTATTGCTTGTAGGCTTGTCGGTTTTCGTGTCTGCGCGTCCTGATGACGACAGCTCCGAAGACCGCTTCGTCCGTCTTATAAAGGCCAAATCCGTAAAAATCATCAGCGACCCTTCCGGTAAGACTTTCCGTGAGGCTGTGGAGGCCACTTTTTTGCACAATAACACTTATCTGGTGTGCGACACGGCTTATTGGCGGGTTGACGACAACATAATCAACGCCGTAGGTAACGTATGTCTTTCCCAGGAGGGGACGAAGCTTACAAGCCAGAAGCTCGATTATTTTGTGGATGACAACTTGGCCCAGTTCCGCGGAGGGGTAGTTCAGCTTCTCGATGAGGAGAACAATACCCTTCGCACGCATTTTCTTGATTATAACACCGCTGACAGTGTGGCGGTGTTCTCCCGGGGTGCCTCGATGAAGGATAAGGACGGGCAGATCATAGAGAGCATGGACGGGACATACAGTTCAAAAGACAAAGTCTTTTCTTTCGAGAAGAATGTGAACATGTTCACCGACTCGGTGTTCATTAAGACCAATGCTCTGGATTACCATACCGATACGCAGAAGGCCATATTCAAGACTGATATAGATTTCTGGAAGGATGGGAATATGCTTTCCGCCGGAAATGGATGGTACTCAAGGGAAAAAGAGCTGTTCTTCTTTACGGAGGGGGTTCATGCCACCACCGAAGGGCAGGAGACATGGTGTGATTCCCTCTATTTTTACAAGGTTCCGAACAATGTGCTGATGCGTGGAAGCGTTCAGCTGCAGGACACTCTTCATAATACCTGTGCTGTCTCCAAATATATGTTTTATGTGGACAGCATTTCCACTGTTACATTGAGAGATGAAGCGGCTGTGGCCATAGTGACCAAGACGGACACGGGTAAGAGGGATACGCTTTATTTCGGAGCTGACACACTGGTATATTACACTTTAAGATACTGTGACATACCTTCTTCCGAATTGTCTGCATCTCAATCCCGAAAGGACGGGATAATGACGGACCCGGTCGGAGAATATAGGAAAAAAGCCGCTGAAGCCGCTGCCGCTGCCGCAGCGGAGGCTAAGAAAAAGGTGGAGGGAACACGTCCCGGCTTGCGTCCGGAGGACACTAAAAAAAAGGCTGAAGAACCCAAGGACAGCTTGAAAGATTCTCTTGATATGCCGGCTGCAGGCGTTCCAGGCTTGGTGGTGGCAGATACACTGGGTGCAGCACCGGCCGATTCTTTGAACACTGCACTGCCCGACTCTTCGAGCACTGCAGCAGCCGATTCTTTGAGCATTGCACTGCCCGACTCTTTGAGCGTTGCTCCGGCCGATTCTCTTGGCATGGCTGTAACGGACAGCATCCCGCAACCGGTCTTGGATACCACCAAGGTGGGATTTGCCTATGCACTGGGTAATGTCAAGATATTCCGCAAAGACATACAGGTGCGCAGCGATTCCATGCGCTATAGCGATCTGGACAGCATAGCGCGTTTCTATAAGGACCCTGTCATCTGGAACGAGGGTAACAGACAGTATTATTCTGATTCTCTGGCTCTTCTTGTCAAGGGCAATTCGATAGACAGGGCTTCGCTTATGTCGAACGCCTTTGTCGTTACGAAGGAGTTGGATGAACTTTATGACCAGATAAGAGGAGCCGAGATCATGGCCTATTTCGATTCTACGGCCGCTCTCAAACGTTTTGATGCTCTGGGAGATGCCGTAGCCATATTCTATCTTAATGAGAACGGACATCTGGCCACGGTAAACAAAGTGGAGTGCAAGATGTTGTCTGGTAATTTCGTTGACGGTCAGATGGATAGGGTATTCTATTATGACACTCCGAAGAACGACGGATACCCTGTGGTCCAGTTCCCCGAAGCGGACAGACTTCTCAAAGGGTTCAAGTGGGAGCCGGAAAGAAGGCCTGCGGGGAAACAGGACATCACCACGCTTACTCTCCGTCCTTCGGAGAGAGCGCAGTATGAAGCCAGACCAAAGGCCGAATTCAGGCAGACGGACATATATTTCCCGGGTTATATCAAATCGGTATATGACGCCATAGATGCTCGTGAAAGGGCTGCTGCATTGGCGGAAAAGAACACGGAGAACGAGACGGATACGCTTGCAGTTACTCCTGCGGACTCGTTGAAGAATATGCCTGACTCTCTTTCGGTGCATAAGGACAGTCTTTCTGTTGGCAGGGATTCATTGTCTGTCGGTCTTGATTCGCTGAATGTCGAGACGGAGGTTAAGGATTCTGTGGCGGTGCAGAATGCTCGAAAGACCCTTTTCGACAGGATAGGCGAGTGGATTGACCAGCTTCGCGCACGCCGCGAGGCCCGTTGGGCGAGACTTGATGAGAGAGATGCCAGGCGAGAGGCGCTGAAGAAAGAAAAGGCCCTGAAAAAAAAGCGTGAAAAGACACGAAAGGAACTGATTGAAAGACAGAAGCAGGAAAATCGCGAGAAAGAGATTCTCGATAGATATATTCAGTATTACGAAAAGCAAAAGGAGAAAGAAAATGGAAAAGTTAGTCGATAGATTTTTACGCTATGTGTCGATAGACACTCAGTCTAACGAGGAATCAGAAAGTCAGCCAAGCACTGCCAAGCAGTTGAATCTTCTTAAACTGCTTCGTGATGAGCTGATTGCTTTCGGAGTAGAAGCCACATTGGACGAAAATGGTTATGTCATAGGCCATATTCCTGCCAATGTAGATAAGAAGATTCCTGCCATAGGGTTTATCTCTCACGTCGATACTTCTCCTGATGCGAGCGGGGCTGACATCAAGCCTCAGATTATACCTGATTATGACGGCAAGCCTATCGCGCTTAAAGGCGTGGATGGTCTTTATCTTGATCCTAAGGATTTTCCTGAGATTCTCGCCCACAAGGGGGAGACCATAATCACTGCTGACGGCACTACGCTTCTCGGTGCTGATGACAAGGCCGGTGTCGCCGAGATTATGAACGCCGTGCAGTATATCGTAAATCACCCGGAGTTTGAACATGGCCCCGTCTGCATAGGCTTTACTCCGGATGAAGAAATCGGCCGCGGTGTGGCCAAGTTCGACGTATCCAAGTTTGCCGCCGATTATGCCTACACGATGGACGGAGGTGAAGTGGGAGAACTTGAATATGAGAATTTTAACGCCGCCGCTGCCACCGTTACCATCCAGGGACGTAACGTCCATCCGGGCTATGCCAAGGGGAAGATGAAGAATGCCATACTCATAGGTATGGAACTTAATTCTCTGCTTCCTGTCGAACAGCGCCCGGAGTACACTTCCGGTTACGAGGGCTTTTTCCATATAGTGTCTTTCAAAGGCACCGTGGAGGAGTGCAGTTTCTCCTATATTCTCCGCGAACACGACCTTGACAGGCACGCCCGGCAGAAGGAGACTCTTCAGAAGTGCGTGGATTTCATCAACGCCAAGTACGGCGAGGGCACTGCCAAGGTGAACATCCGCCATCAGTACTATAATATGAAAAGCCAGGTGGAGCCACACAAGCATATTATAGACAAGGCTATACAGGCCATGGAGATGGAGGGCATAAAACCAAAAGTGCAGCCTATAAGAGGCGGCACTGATGGAGCTAATCTTTCATTTATGGGGCTTCCTTGTCCGAACATCTTCGCCGGAGGACTTAATTTTCACGGCAAATTCGAATGGGTCCCGGTAGAATCCATGCAAAAGGCAAGTAAAGTTATCCTCAATATACTAAGCCTTTTCGCGGAGTAATCTTTCTTCCCAAGCCCAGGCTGAACGCAGGGTATCATCAAGACTGCGACTTGCCTTCCATCCGAGTTCTTTCTCGGCCAAAGTAGGGTCGCACCATACCGAGCATACGTCTCCGGCTCTGCGCGGTGCTATCTTGTAGTTCAGTTTCAAGTGGTTGACCCTCTCGAAAGTATTTACAAGCTCAAGGACGGAAACTGGACGTCCTGTTCCGACGTTGAATACTTCGTAGTCTTTTTTCATCTGTCCTTCGAGCATTCTTTTCACGGCGCATACATGCACTTTGGCCAGGTCAACTATGTCTATATAGTCCCTGAGGCACGTTCCGTCTTCAGTAGGATAGTCGTTTCCGAAGATGCTGAGGCACTCGCGCTTGCCTGCCGCCGTCTGCGTGATATAAGGTACCAGATTCTGGGGAACACCGCGGGGAAGTTCTCCGATGAGGGCTGACGGGTGAGCCCCGATGGGATTAAAGTATCTGAGTGCTATGCCATGTATCTGCGGATATGCCTTTACGCAATCCCTTAAGAAATCCTCGCATATCTGCTTGCTGTTACCATAAGGAGAGGTGCTTGGCTGGCGTGGAGAAGTCTCGTTTACAGGGAGACTCTCGGGTTCTCCATATACGGTGGCGGATGAAGAGAAAAGAACGTTGCATCCCTTTTCCTTAGCCGCCTGTAGGATGTTCAGGAAAGAATTGAGATTATTCGTGTAATATTTGAGCGGATCGGCCACGGATTCTCCCACTGCCTTGAAGGCTGCAAAATGTATCACGGCGTCTATCTTGTGTGCATCGAAGAGCCTGCGAACCGCTCCTGCATCGCAGAAATCCATCTCTACCAGAGGAAGTTCCTTTCCCGTGATTTTGCAGACTCCATTATAATTGGTCCTGTCGCAGTTGGAGAAATTATCCGCTATCAGGACATCGTATCCGGCGGCGTCCAATTCTACCGTTACGTGGCTTCCGATGTATCCGGCTCCTCCGGATACGAGAACTGTTTTTTTAGACATGATTTTATCCGTTTTTCTTCTTATTTCTCGATTATGACGGCAAATCCGCCGCCCGGGGCCATATGCAGGTTCAGAATCGTACTCGAATCCACTTCCAGAGTCTCTATCACATGGTCCGTGGCCGTAACGTCGGCGTTTACTCCGTCCTTATATATTATGGCTTTCCATTTGCCTTCCGGGAGAAAATCAAGAGACACTTCGCTGTTTCTTTCGTCCCAATTGGTAATGCCTCCCATGTAATATTTGCCGTCTTTTTCACGAAGGGTGATTATCGATTCTCCTATCTTGCCGTCCAGAACTCTGGTGGAATTGAAGACTGTAGGGATGGCCGTTATGAAACCGGTGGTAGGCATATCGTCCATATAGGCTGAAGGGGAGTCGCAGAGCATGTTGAGCGGAGAATCGAAGATTACGTAAAGGGCTATCTGATGTGCTCTTGTCCCCTGGCTCATTGGCCTTCCGAATACAGGGATGAATTCTTCCTTGCGGGCGTTTCTCATAGCTCCCTGAGTGTAATCGACAGGTCCGGCCACCATTCTCAGGTATGGAATGTAGGTGTCATTGGCAGGCATGTCGGTCTCTTCCTTCGGACTCCACTTCATCTGCTCCAGACCGTGTACTCCTTCGAAATTCAGGATGTTGGGGAAAGTGCGGTTAAGACCTGTAGGCTTGTACATTCCGTGCAGGTCGAGGATGAGCTTGTGCTTGGCCGTAATCTCTGCCAATTCATATATCTTCTTTACGGTATTCTGGTCCTGTGCGTCGAAAAAGTCCACCTTGAATCCGGCTACGCCGAGTTTGGAGTAGTATGAGCAGAGCTGTTCAGCGTCGTTGTAGAGCGGAGTACATGCGGACCAGAGGATAAGCTTTACTCCCGACTCCTGCGCATATCCGCACAAGTATTTCAGATTAAGGTCTTCATTTACGGACATAAGGTCGAAATCCTTATACCACCCGTCATCTATTATCACGTATTTGATGCCGTTGGCCGCAGCGAAATCTATATGATACTTATATGTGTCGGTGTTTATCCCGGCCTTGAAAGGAACATTGTAGAGAACATTGGCATTCCACCAGTCCCACGTGCTGAGCCCCGGGGTGATCCAATCCATTTCGTCTATGCGGCTGGCAGATGCCGTCTGATATACCATGTTGTTGGTAGGAAGGTCCTTGTCCTGCGCGGCATAGGCGATGATTCTCCATGGGAAACTTCTTGAGCCTGTGGTCGTGGCTATATGGTCCGTATATCTCTCCGGCCTCTCTACTCCTCTGAAATTGACGGTCTTACCTTCCGGCACGGGAGGGAAGACGGCTTCGAATCCGTGATCTGAAAGTTTCACGAACATCCCCGGATAGTCTTCCACGTCCGACTCCGTAAGAAGGATGTTTCCCCAGTTCTGCGAGCGGACTATCACAGGAAGAAATGCCAATCTGCCTTCATTCTCCCCATATTCGCCTATGTTCTGCACTGAATATTGGTTCTCGAAACTGCTTTCGTAAGGGTCTATCGTCTGAGGGTCGTTCTTTCTCCAAGGAATGATGGCTTGAGCCTCCCCCACGAAATTATACTGTACGGTCTCGTTTGTAACGGTTATGTTGTCGGGAAAGGACGTTACGAAGCGGTAGGCCACACCGTCGTTATATGCCCTGATCTGAAGGGTGTAATTCCCTTCGTAGCGCAGACTCAGATAGTTGTAAGAGGTCTGGAATGCGCTCTGCCTATAGAAAGGAGCGGTGATCTTCTCGGTTCTGTTTCCGCGGGAGTCCTTCCTTATGACGGAGTTGTCTCCGAGAACGATACCGTCGGAAAGGGTCATGGCTATGCGGCAATTCTCCATTATCTTCTTCCCGCCTATTTTTACAGAAAGTGAAGTGGTCTTATCTACGGACACTGTCGCCGTAATGGCCCCCGATGGACTGGTTACCGAATAATCTTTGGCCGGCAGGACTGCGGCGCAGACCAACGCGGCAAGAATACATGCAAATATCTTCTTCATCTTCTCTATTGTTTTGTTTTTTATTTCCTGATTGAGGAGCGAACCATGTATATGACCAGAAGGGTCAAAGGTATGATGGCTATCGCTTCGGCGCCGCTGCATAGCGCTCCTTCCCTGCAGGTGTTCCATCCGTATAGGAACGCATCGACTCCGGCGAATTTAAGTACCGCGGATACGACACCCATAAGCGCTCCGCCTGCGATGAAGCCTGAGGCTATGAGAGTGCCTTTGTTCACGCGGGCTTCGTTGATGGACTTGTCTTTGCTGCGGCTGCCCACCCACCACGAGATGGCGCCTCCCAGAAGAAGAGGCAGATTCAAGTCTATAGGAATGAACATACCCAGGCAGAATGCCAATGCGCTTACTCCGCAGAAGTTGAGAACCAATGCGATAAGTGCCCCTATTCCATAGAGTATCCAAGGTGCGTTGCCTCCGTTCATCATAGGCTGGATTACCGCCGCCATGGCATTGGCCTGAGGTGCTACAAGGGCCCCGTCGCCGGTGAAACCGTAAGTTTTGTTAAGCACGAGCATAACCCCGCCCACGGTAGCTGCCGCCACGATGGTGCCCAAGAACTTGAGCCCTTGCTGCTTGGCTGGAGTGGTTCCGGTCCAATAACCTATCTTCAAGTCGGTTACGAAGCCTCCTGCCATAGAAAGCGCGGTGCAGACCACGCCTCCTATAATCATCGCCGCCGCCATGCCCCTGTCTCCCTTGAGCCCTACAGCCACAAGTACCAGAGCAGTTATTATCAGTGTCATGATGGTCATTCCGCTCACAGGGTTGGATCCCACTATAGCTATGGCATTGGCAGCCACTGTCGTGAACAGGAAAGAGATGACTGCCACTATCAGAAGCCCGATGATGGCTTGCCATACATTGTCCACCACTCCTCCGAATGCGAAAAATGCAAATACGGCCAACAGTGTGATAACCACACCGGTAACCACCGTCTTCATCGGAAGATCCTTGTCCTTCTCCTCTACGGCTTCTTTTTTTGAACCCTTGCTTGAAAATTCACCGACAGCCAGTCCGACAGCGCTTTTGATGACCCCGGCACTTTTTATTATGCCGATTATCCCGGCCGTGGCTATGCCTCCGATGCCTATGTGGCGGGCGTATTCCTTGAACAGGGTGTCAGCGCTCATCTCACTTATGGTCTGGCTGACGCCTGTCCCCATAAGGTCTATGACCTGTCCGCCGAAAAGAAGATTGAGTCCGGGGATAATCACGAGCCATACCAGGAATGACCCGCAGCATATTATGAAAGCGTATTTCAGTCCCACGATATAGCCAAGACCAAGTACGGCAGCTCCGGTGTTGAGCTTGAGAACCACTTTGGCCTTGTCAGCCACGGTCTGTCCCACTCTCAGGAATGTGGTGCTTATGGTTTCTCCCCAAGCTCCGAAAGTGGAGATGGCGAAATCGTACAGTCCTCCTATGAGTCCCGCCGTAATGAGCGTCTTCGTGCTGTTTCCGCCTTCTTGTCCGCTCATGAGCACTTGTGTGGTGGCCGTGGCTTCAGGGAATGGATATTTGCCGTCCATCTCCTTGACGAAGTATTTGCGGAAAGGAATCAGAAAAAGTATTCCCAGAAAGCCTCCGAGAAGCGAAGACAGGAACATCTGGGTGAAATTTACGTCCAGTCCCAGAATGTAAATGGCCGGGAGTGTGAAGATGGCACCGGCTACGATTACACCCGAGCAGGATCCTATGCTCTGAATGATGACGTTCTGTGATAATCCGTCCTGTTTTTTAAGTGCTCCGGTAAGCCCCACGGCTATGATGGATATGGGGATGGCCGCTTCGAACACTTGCCCCACTTTCAGTCCCAGGTAAGCTGCCGCAGCAGAAAATATGACCGTCATCAACAGTCCGACGCTCACCGAGTAAGCCGTAATTTCTTTTTTCTCTTTCATCATATTCAGGTTTTGTACGTGCGGAAGCTGTTTATATCCGCAGCAAAGTGTGCAAAGATAAGACATTCCTTATTTTTTTGAAACACTTATACCTATAATATATATGGGCGGTGAATGCGGGCGGAATAAATCGGACTGAGAATGAGGGCTTTGCAGGAAGAAGATAGCCGGTCTTTAAAAAATCAAAAAAAGTTAAAATAAATTTGCAGATATAAAAAAAATGCTTACCTTTGCAATCCCTTTCGCGGTAAGCGGGACGGGAACAGTTCATTGAATTATTGAGAGAGATAACGAGGTAAAAAAGAAGAAAAAGATTAGT
>CAVEIF010000007.1:0-47595 GCA_963615835.1 Coprococcus eutactus
GATGAAAGAAAGTCTATAGACCAAAAAGACAAACATAGATTACTAAGTTATTTTTAACGATTACTTAACCGATGACAAGATGAAAATGGCCTGAAAGGCCATGTAAGAAAAGAGAGGACAAAAGGATGATTCAGAAGAAAAAGCGTAAACCCGGAAAAAAAATATACCCTTCCTATGTAGGGAAAGCACAGATGAGCCGCGAGGGTTATATCTTTGTAAAAGTGGATGACTGCGAGGATGAGATATTCGTTCCGGCATCCAAAACCAGAGGCGCACTTCAGGGTGACACCGTAAGGGTGGCCGTAACGAAAGAAATCTCTGTCAAAAATCAGAAAAGAGAACACGCGCGCAACCTGCGACGCGGAGAACGTCGTGAAGGCCGCATACTGGATGTACTCGAACGTTCGGACAAGCCGTTCATCGGCATCTACCACACCTCCGCACAAGGTGCATGGGTGCTTATGCAAAGCCGCAATATGCCTTATGACATAGAAGTGGATCCGCGTCAGGCAGAAAAAGCGGGCGCCCGAAAAGGATGGAAAGTAGCCGCTACGGTTCAGCATTGGGATAAGGGGGAAAGCCTTCCGGTGGGAAAGATAGTGGACGTAATGGGCGAACCCGGGGAGAATGAAACGGAGATGCACAGCATCCTTTCAGAATTCGGCCTGCCTTACTGCTTTGAAAAAGAAGTGGAAAAGGCGGCAGACAAAATCTCAGACAAAATAAGCGCGAAAGAGATCGCCGCCCGTAAAGACTTTCGGGACACATTCACTTTCACCATAGACCCCGAAGACGCTAAGGATTTTGATGACGCACTGTCTTTCAAAGTTTTAGATAATGGTAATTATGAAGTGGGCGTACACATAGCGGACGTCTCACATTATGTAACTCCGGGAGATATCGTAGACACCGAAGCCAGGGAGCGGGGCACTTCCGTCTATCTGGCGGACCGCACCGTACCTATGCTGCCGGAAAAACTGTGCAACAGGCTCTGCTCGCTCAGACCTCACGAAGACAAACTCTGCTTCTCCGCCGTTTTCGAAATAAGCCCCCGCGCCGCCATACGCAAGAAATGGTTCGGACGAACAATCATCAATTCCGACCACAGGCTCGACTACGACAAGGCACAGGCCATCATCACCGCCCCCATTGACCCTCAGAACGAACTTTCACGGGCGCTCGGCACACTGAACCAATTAGCGGGAATACTTAAAAATAAGCGCCGTAAGGCCGGTGCGATAGATTTCGAACGTCCGGAAATGAAGATTCGCTGCGACGAAAAAGGCCGTCCGGTAGAAGTTTACCAGAAAATAAGCCGCGAAGCTAATTGGCTTATAGAAGAATTCATGCTGCTGGCCAACAGAAGTGTAGCCGAATTCGTCTCCGCTAAAAACAAGACTTTCGTTTACCGCGTGCACGATGTCCCCAACCCCGACAAACTGGCATCTCTAAGACGCTTCGCCGGAAGCCTGGGCTATAAAATGCCGGGAGACCTTGAAGGGAGAAAAGCAGAGCGCGCCATATCCGACCTTATGTCGCGCTCTGCCGGAAAACCCGAAGAAGAAGCATTCAGGGACATAGCTCTGCGCTCCATGGCCAAAGCCAAATACAGCACGGACAACATCGGGCATTACGGTCTGGCATTTGCCGACTACACGCATTTCACATCCCCTATACGAAGATATCCCGACCTTATGGTACACCGTCTGCTGGCCCTGTACCTGGACGGAGCTAAAAGTCAGGACAAGGAATACTTCGAACAAGAATGCGTCCATGCCTCCTCACGCGAGTCTCTTGCCACCGAAGCGGAACGTACAAGCATCAAATACAAGCTCGTGGAATTCATGCAGGACAAAGTGGGCCAGGAATATACAGGACACATCTCAGGACTTACAGAATGGGGAATGTACGTGGAGATAGAGCCTACGCATATCGAGGGGATGATACCTCTGCGTGAAATCAAAGGCGACTTTTTCGAGTTCGACGAGAAACTTTACCGCATAAAAGGCAGGCGCTCGCGCAAAATCTTCAGACTTGGGGACGAAGTACGCATCCGTGTCAAGAACGCCAATCTGGAACAGCGTCTGCTCGACTATGAATTGACAGAGAGCGTATAAACAGCCTCTCTACCTTATGCTTGGATTCACTTTAGGAGGAAGTGGTCCCGATGGTGTCTTTCAATATAACGAACTGAACATTATGTTATTATACACGGCAAGCTCAGCTTGCCGTTAATTTTCCACTTACATCAAGACACCCCATTATGGACAAAAACACAATCCACATAAATATTCGTAAGGCTCGAGTACGGGCCGGTCTCAGCCAGGAAGAACTGGCATTCAAAATCGGAATCTCCAGGCAAGCTTACTACAATATAGAAAGCGGCCACACTCATCTGCTCAATGACAAATTGGAGCGTATAGCCGGAGAATGTGCTACCACACTGGACTACATTCTGCTTGGAGAGGAGGATTTGAGAGCGAAATAAATTTGTATATTTGCACCAAATAAGAACATTCTTTTGCCGACGTCTTAAAATCGCCAATTTTATAATCCACGGTAAAAGAGGGTTTTTGCCTTTAGGCGTGACCTTCTATTGTGGATTTCGGTTTCTGGCGATACCTTGGACGACAATACCAGGTCGCGTCTTTTTCACTCCCCATTATCCCGCATCAAACGGTCAATCTGAGCCGTCTGATACATCTCAATTTTTTTAAGACTTTCTATATAGGATGACTGTTGAGAAAGCAGCTGCTGCATACCGTCAAGACGAATCTGCATCTCGTAACGCTGCCTTTCCGAATAAGCGAGTTTTTCATTTTTCTCGCTCAGCTCCCGCTTAAGAGAATCCGTATCAGGAGATGGCTCATACCCAAGGAGCAAGCGATCGACACTGACACACAGCTGGTCCGCGATCTTGTTAAGTTTCCTGTTGACGAGATGAGTCCTGCCGTGTTCTATGTTATTATAAGCCTGACGCGAAATCCCTATCTTTCTCGCCAGTTCTTCCTGGGTCAGCCCCATAACCTTTCTTTGCTTTCTGATGTTTCGTTTAAGCAGTTCCGTATTCATGGTCGGTAGTGTTATAGTGTCCGACAAAATTAAACTCTCCACTCACACCCGTCAACCAAGTAGAACTTTACACCGACAATCAGACCTTTACATTTTCAGGATTTTTCGGAAGAGGACAGCACCTTTGAATACACATCGCTGATGACAAGGCCGGAGAGAGTCATCCCGAAAATGGCTGTCACATGCGCTGTCGTACCATTGATCTGCGCTTTGGACGAGCACCACTCATGATTTAAAAGTTCAGGATCCCCCGGCCCGCCGGCAGACTTGGGACACATGCACCGCTCTGTTCCGCAGGAGCGGCATTGGCCTCTGTTTTCGAGAACTTCATCATCATAGACACAAAGAAACTTCTTCGAAGGAAGCGTTCCGGCACGCTTCATCTTCTTTCTGAGAGCCGCCCCCAAAGGACAGCCCCTTACATCCCAATACTCCGCCACCCTTATGCGGAGAGGATCCACCTTAAGCGCCGCGCCTAACGAGCAGAAGAAGGTGGCCCTGCTCGAAGCGGCCTTCAGAATAAGATGCGCCTTATCCTTTAAGGAATCGACCGCATCTATCACATAATCATAAGAGTCAAGGTCAAACTCATCGGAGGTCTGCTCACAGTAAATCTTCTGTACAGCCGTTATCTCCGCCCTGGGATTTATCTCCAAGAGACGCTCCTTCAGGGCATCGACTTTCACCTGACCCACGGTCCTGGTCGTAGCCATCAACTGGCGGTTCACATTGGTTATGCAGATTCTGTCGGAATCCACGAGGGTGAGGTGCGTGATGCCGCTGCGCACCAATCCCTCGGCACACCAGCTGCCTACTCCGCCCACACCGAACACTATGACACTCACCCTCGACAATGCCGCCATCACGTCATCGCCGAGGAGAAGTTCTGTCCTATTATATATGGCCTTTTCTATCGTGCTCACCGGGAGGCCTCATCAGAACGGCAAATCATCCTCCGGACCGTCATTTGCAACCTGCTGAGGAGCTTCGTAAACAGGAGCCTTGACCTCCTTCACAGGAGCGGCGACAGGAGCGGAAGCGGAAGATGCCGCAGAAGAAGCGTCATCGCTCTTACGACCGAGGAGCTGAATGGTATCTGCCGTAATCTCAGTAATATACTTTTTCACTCCGGTCTGATCCGTATAGTTGCGGGTACGGATTTTACCCTCGACATAGAGCTGAGTTCCTTTCTTGACATAATTCTCCACAACGTCGGCTGTGCTTCTCCACGCCACGATATTATGCCATTCAGTATTCTCCCTCTGTTCACCGTTACGATCCTTATAGCGCTCGGTAGTCGCCAATGTAAAAGATGCCACTTTGGCATTTCCCTCAAGGTAACGGACATTAGGATCTGCACCCACGTTACCGATTAACATCACTTTATTAAGAGACATGATCTATGAATTTGATTTTTTTGACAATTTCTGTATGAAGACCACAAGCAGCCCGCCTATGACCATGGCCGCTATGGCCTGTGGTATCTGAAGCCCGTGTCCGGCCTGCTCTACAGCCTGCACGTCCGACCAAGGCCATACCTTGAACAGAGTTCCTATCACAAAGCCTATCAGAAGAATCATCGTCGGCCTTTCGTAACGGGCGAGCAGCCACTTGAGGAATTTCGAAAAGGCGGTGATGCCTATAATGCAGCCAAGTGCGAACGGGATTATAACCCCCCATCCTGGATTGGTTACATCAAGCGAAGCCATCACGATATCGTAATTCCCGAATATCTGCAGAAGAAAACTTCCCGACACCCCCGGGAGTATCATCGTGCAGATGGCTATCGCCCCGCTGACAAAATAGAACCACGCCGTCTGCGGAGTCCGGGTAGGAGTAAGAAAACAGAACAGCAGCCCGAGAGCAAAGCCTGCGAGCAGAAACACTATATCCTTAATCTTCCATGACTTGATATCCACAAGCATATAGACCGTGGAAACCACGATAAGTCCGAAGAAAAAGGCCCACGTGATTACGGGATATTCCACCAAGGACCACGTGACTATCTTGGCAAAAGTGAGTATGCTGACCGCCAATCCCACAAAAAGTGCGGCGAGAAAAGATCCGTCCACCTTTTTCCACCACTCAGAGAAGTTGCCTTTGAAGAATTCCTTCCATATGCCGGGAGTGGCAAATGCGCTGATGCAGGACACCAACCTGGAGTAAATGCCTGTTATCAAGGCTATCGTTCCGCCTGAAACGCCAGGGACCACATTGGCCGTACCCATGGCGAATCCTTTGAGGGACGTTGATAAAAATTGTTTCATACTATGGTTCTGATTATTGAACTGATTTGTAAAAATATCTGTTTCTGGGTATAATTTTCAGTATTTGACACCAAAATGTCGTACAGCTGCGAATGCCCGGAGCAGATTCCTATCTTAAAATGAGCCTTGGAACATACGGCACAGTAGTGAGCCGTAAAATTATCCTGCGCGCAGAGGTTAATGAAAAGGTCCTCGTTTCCGTCCACCACAGGATGCTTTTTAGAACGTTTAGGCCTGCCGAACCATTTAAGGTCCTTATAAAGAAGCATCTGCGCCCCTTCTATAGGCTTAGGAGCGCTTCCCTTTTCGGCATCCAGAGCGAACAATTTCAATGACACTTTATATTTCGAGAAAAACTCCGTCACCGCTGCGGCACAATCCCGTGCTGAACTTTCACGCGCATCCATAAATACCGTAATCTTCGGGCATTTTGAAATCGGGCATACACAATGCGGTTCCTTTGAGCGGTCAAACGCGATGGACAAAGTCCTCGCTATGTTCACAAAAATATTACTCTTTTTATTCATTGCTCCTGATCAACTCTTCAATCTCTTTCTCCGCTTGACGCCAGCGTTTCACATCCATCTTGGTACCAATGACTTCCACCACCTTGGCCGCTATGATGGACCCTATGTCTCCACACATTCTGAGAGGAAGCCCCAGCGAATGGGCGTACAAAAACCCTGCGGCATAGGTATCTCCGGCACCTGTGGCATCTACCGGATCAGCAGGCCAGGCCGGGATATGATATTTCTCCTCCGTTGATTTCACCCACGAACCGTCCTTACCCACTTTCACCACCGCCGTACTGCAATGCCGCGCTATCTCCTCAAGTGCCTGCTCCGGATCGGCAATCTTCGTAAACGCCCTGGCCTCAGTCTCATTAGCAAAAACTATATCCACGTATCTGTCTATGATGTCATGCAGGAAAGCATTATTGCTCTCTACCACATTATACGAAGCCATATCCAGAGATATGATACATCCGGCGTCATGGGCCAATTCTACAGCCTTACGTATAAGAGACTGATTTTGGACTAAATATCCTTCTATATGAAAATAATCCTTACCTTGAAAATACTCAGTCTTAAGATCGTCCGGACCCAAGTCCAGAGCCGCGCCGAGATAAACCGCGAATGTACGTTCGGCGTTACCTCCGCTCACAAACACCATGCTCCTGCCGCTCGAATGATTGCTTCTTAAGAGCAGCGTCTGCACCCCGGACTCTTCCTGATCGCTCTTAAAAAGCAGACCGAGTTCATCATAGCCTATCTTTCCTATAAAAGAAGACTGCATCCCGAGAAGAGATGTGCACGTTATGGTATTAGCCGCACTGCCTCCGGCTACATATTTAACGCCCAGCGGTTTAAGTGCATGCCAAATTTTATCGCCCGTCTCCATGTCCACGTGCTGCATGCTTCCTTTAGGTAAATGGTATGTTTTAAGCAGACTGTCGTCCGGAAGAACGGCAAGTATGTCTGTCAGCGCATTGCCTATTCCAAGTATAGATTTCATCCGTCTTATGCGCGTGCGGATTATTTACCGCATGCCGAAAGACAAAAGTACATAAAAATTATGTTAAATTTGCAGCCGCCATGACAAAGAAGAACCTCAACATTCTAAAATATTCTCTGACAGCTCTGCTGACTATAGCGCTTGTCTATCTGGCCCTGAGGGGAATGGATTGGCAAGTATTTGTAAGTGCGTTAAAAGAAACATCGTGGATTTACATCTTCCTTTCCCTTGTGTTCGCCCTGCTCGCCCTCGTGCTTAGAACAGAGAGATGGCGTTCCCTTATGCTTCCCATAAACAGGGAGATACGATTCAAGAACCTATGGGATGCGTGCAATATAGGTAACCTTTTCAGCCTGGTAATTCCATGGATGAGCTTTCTCATCCGTTGCGGCGCCGTTACGGACAAAAAGACCCCTTACGACAAGACAGTGGGCACCATCATCATGGAACGGGCTTGGGATATGCTTATGGTGCTTATCCTTATAATCTTCGCCATAATTCTGAAAACCGGAGAGATAAGTTCGTGGTTTATAGACAATATCGCGATGAAAGTAGCGGGAAGATTTTCCTTCAGCATAGCAGGCGCGTTGGCCGGGGGCGTCATCCTCGCGTCACTTCTGATTTTCCTATGTTTCCGTCTTAGAGAGAAAAACGTCGTGGCCGGCAAAATAGCTTCATGGACAGAAGGCATCTTCGAAGGATTCAAGACGTTCGGCAAAGCGGAGCATAAGGTCCTCTTTATCCTCAACACCATCGGAATCTGGATGTCTTACGTCATGATGTGTTTTTGCGTGTTCCGAGCCATCCCCGTACTGCACGGACTTGATTTTACGGATGCTCTGTTCATATCCGTCGTAGGAAACCTTTCGTCGCTGCTGCCTGTCCCGGGAGGATTCGGGGCATATCATTACGCCGTGGCAGTGGCGTTGTCCTCTCTATACGGAGTGGAATGGGAAATAGGCATTCTGTTCGCCACTCTCACACACGAAACACGCTCCCTGATGCTTGTGGCATTGGGAGCGGCGTCTATGATTTCTTCTCAGAAAAAAATTAAGATTCAGTAAGATACTCTCTTATGGCGGCAGCGGCTTTCCGTCCTGCGCCCATGGCGAGAATCACGGTGGCGGCGCCCGTTACGGCATCCCCTCCGGCAAATACTCCCTTCCGCGCAGTGGCACCGTTCTCCGCAGCGACAATTCCCCCCTTCCGATTAGCTTCGAGTCCTTCTGTGGTACTTACTATCAAAGGATTAGGTGATGTACCGAGAGCCATGATTACGGTCTGCGCCGGGATCTCGAACTCAGAGCCATCCACAGGAACGGGACTACGTCTTCCGCTCGCGTCCACCTCGCCAAGTTCCATCTTTATGCACCTCAGGGACTTGACCCAGCCATTTTCATCTGAAAGGATCTCCACGGGATTAGTGAGCATATCGAATGCTATCCCCTCCGCTATGGCGTGCTCCACTTCCTCCTTTCGGGCAGGAAGTTCCGTCTGAGTCCTCCTGTATATGATATGTACGTCCGCTCCGAGCCTGAGTGCGGTTCTGGCGGCATCCATAGCCACATTTCCGCCTCCTACCACGCATACCTTCCCTCCTGTATGGACAGGGGTCATATAATCATCCCTATAAGCGCGCATAAGATTATTGCGGGTAAGGAATTCATTGGCAGAAAACACCCCGTTCAGATTTTCCCCGGGTATGCCCATGAATTTCGGAAGACCTGCTCCACTCCCCACAAACACCGCCTTAAAGCCTTCTTTATCAAAGAGATCATCTATCGTAAGAGTACGGCCTATTATCACATTCGTCTCGAACTTCACGCCCAAGTCACGAAGCGAGGCGATCTCCCTTTCAAGTACGGTATCCTTAGGAAGCCTGAATTCCGGAATGCCATAGGCCAATACTCCGCCGAGCCGGTGAAGAGCCTCAAATACGGTAACTTCATAGCCCCATTTGGCCAGATCGCTGGCACAGGCAAGCCCTGAAGGGCCGGAACCGACCACCGCCACTTTTATATGCCGCTTGCCGGGCACCACATCCACCTTGGGTTCACACCCGTTCTCAGCGCAATAATCCGCCGTGAAACGTTCAAGCTGCCCTATGGCGACGCTCTCGCCCTTTATGCCGAGCACACAACTGCCCTCACACTGCCTCTCCTGCGGACATACTCTTCCGCATACTGCCGGAAGCGACGAATCACGTGCGATAACTTCAGCCGCCTCGGCTACCTGTCCTTCCTTCAGATGAGCTATAAACTCAGGAATGCCTATTCCTACCGGACAAGCCTGAGTACAGCGCGGAATCTTACAGTGAAGACAACGCGTCGCCTCCTGCATAGCCTGCTGCAAAGTAAATCCCAGATTAACTTCCTTGAAATTATGTGCGCGTTCCGTCGCGTCCTGTTCCCGTGCTTTTACTCTCGGTGTCAACATTTCTCCATGGCGGCAGCCTCCTCTGCCTTATATTGTCCCTGACGACGCATAGCCTCGTCAAAATCAACCAAATATCCGTCAAACTCCGGTCCGTCCATACAGGCGAACTTCGTCTGACCCCCGACACTCACCCTGCAAGCCCCGCACATACCAGTCCCATCAACCATTAAAGTATTAAGACTTACCACTATAGGTATGCCGAGTCTCTTACAGGTGACAGTGGCGAATTTCATCATTATCATAGGCCCTATCGCCACAGCCCGGTCGTAATGATTCCCTTCTGAAACCAGTTTCTCCAAAAGAGCCGTTCCTACCCCATGAAATCCTGCAGATCCGTCATCCGTGCAGATATGGAGATGATCACAAACTTTTTCCATCTCCTCTCTATAAATGAGAAGGCTCTCGTTACGGGCGCCAATAATCACCTCCACATGAGCCCCATGTGCATGCAGCCATTTGGCTTGAGGATAGATAGGCGCAGTTCCCACTCCTCCGGCTATGAAAATATAGCTCTTGCCCTTAAGTTCATCAGCGTTCTGTTCTGCAAATTCGGAACATCTGCCAAGCGGTCCTACCACATCGGCAAATGCATCGCCGACCTCCATGGAAACTATCTTCGACGTAGAAGCTCCAACCTTCTGGGTAACGATGGTAACGCTCCCTTCTTCCCTGTCATAATCGCTTATGGTTAAAGGGATACGCTCTCCCTTCCCATCCGTTATGACTATCAGAAACTGCCCCGGCTTCGCCGCGTCGGCGATACGTGGAGCACGCACCTTCATCCGGCAGATAGTCGGAGTAAGCATTTCTTTCGACAAAATAGAATACATATCTATAAGTTTGCAACCAATTGAATGCAAATTTACTCAATTAAATAAAAAATTTCGTATATTTGCCGTCCGTTTATCGGAATGGTTCCGTAGCTCAGTTGGATAGAGCAACAGCCTTCTAAGCTGTGGGTCGCGCGTTCGAATCGCGCCGGAATCACCGGCGAGGCGCAATGCTACTTGTCAGTGGCGTTGCGCTTTTTCCATTGTGCGAGAGCGAGTTGCTGCATATCACGCACAGAATCACGTTCATCCACGATTTCGCTTCCCATAATAGTCTCGATAACATCCTCAAGGGTGAGAATTCCCTGAAAACTGCCATACTCGTCTATTACGATGGATATCTGCTCGTCATGCTCGAGCATCTCATCCCAAACCTTGTCCATAGGAGTATCGACATCGAAACTTGCGATGTCTCTCCTGATTTCTGAAAGGGTCTTGTCGAACTTGTCCTCAGCGACAAGCTGAAGCACGTCCATCCTGAGGACATAGCCCGTAATATACTCGTCATTATCGGAATACACCGGGATGCGCGAATGACTTTTAAACCTCTTGTCCTTGAAAAAGTCGCGCAGCGTCATGGATTCGGGAGCTATGGCGCAGACCACACGCGGAGTCATCACGTCTCCGGCCTTTATCTCATCCATATTGATGACGTTCTGGATAATCTCGTTCTCATCCTCCTCGAGATCTCCGGCTTCTTCGGCCACATTGGCCATGGCGGACACCTCGTCGCGGGATACGGCGGTCTCGTTCTCCTTAGGAGATATCAGCTTCTGTATCTTCTCAATGACCCACACGATAGGGAACATTATGACTATCAACACCTTAATGGCAGAAGTAGCAAAACCCATAAGAGAACGCCAACCATGTGTCCCTATAGTCTTGGGCACTATCTCGGAGAACACGAGAATAAGGATGGTGGTCGTGGCGCTCACCACTCCGAACCATTCGCTTCCGAAGACCAATGTGGCCTGACGGCCTACTCCGGCTGCTCCTACGGTATTGGCGATGGTATTAAGAGAAAGTATGGCGGCGATAGGACGCGATGAATTCTGCTTGAAGTCCTTCATCTTCTTCGCCGGGCCGTAGCCCTCCTCCTCCCTCATGGTTATGTACGAAATAGGCGTGGACATGAGCACCGCCTCCAGGACAGAGCACATGAAAGAGATGGACATGGCGCCTAAAAGAAATATGATCAGTTCTGTCATAAGTTACAGTTATATTCTTTAGTAAGCGGTAAAAAATAAGTTGGTAAAGATATGACAGTATTTTCGAAAATAGAGGCTTTTTTGAAGAAGGAGTTTAGCGGTGCTAAATGACTGATGAAAGAAAGTCTATAGACCAAAAAGACAAACATAGATTACCAAGTTATTTTTTAACGATTACTTACTACGGCAAAAAACTAAACCATTCCTGAAAAGCCGAAGAACGCCATAGCCATAATGCTCACCGTGATAAGGGCTATAGGCAGACCTTGAAACGCTTTAGGAACGTTGTTTCCTGCCAGGTGCTCCCGCAATCCTGCGAAAAGTATCATCGAAAGACCGTACCCGAGCGAAGTGGCCAGTGCATAGACGGTGGCCTGACCGAGACTGAGAAGCCCTATCGCGTGTCCGCCTATGGTAAACTCCTTGGTAACCACCGTTATAGCCACACCGAGCACCGTACAGTTAGTGGTTATCAAAGGAAGGAATATGCCGAGAGCCTGATAAAGCGACGGGCTGATCTTCTTGAGAACTATCTCCACCATCTGCACAAGAGCGGCGATAATCAGGATGAAAGCTATAGTCTGTAGAAATTCAAGACCGAACCTTACCAGAAGATATTTGTTCACAAGATAAGTTACCACCGTGGCCAATGTGATCACGAAGCATACTGCTCCGGACATGCCGGTGGCGGTGCTTAACTTGTTGGATACTCCAAGAAACGGACAAATCCCAAGGAACTGGGCAAGTACGATATTATTGACGAATATCGCCGAAATTATTATCAGAATATACTCCATATCCGCTTGTTATTTTTTGAAGAATTTATTGAACAACACCATAAGATAACCCAATACCATGAATGCACCCGGGGCCAGAATGAAAGCCAATATCCCGTCGCCAGGAATGATCTTGAACCCGAACACCGAGCCGCTACCCAAAATCTCGCGTATAACACCTATCACCGTAAGCGACAGCGTAAATCCGAGTCCTATTCCGAGCCCGTCAAGAGCGGAAGCCCAAGGTCCGTGATTACAAGCGTATGCCTCCGCACGTCCAAGCACGATACAGTTCACCACGATAAGAGGGATGAAAAGACCTAGCGTCTGATAGACGCCCGGCACGAAAGCCTGCATGACAAGCTGCAAGACCGTTACAAAAGTCGCGATGACCACTATATATACAGGAATATGCACCTTGTCCGGAACCACCGGGGCCACGAGCGAAATGGCTATGTTCGAAAGGATGAGGACGAAAAGCGTGGCCAGCCCCATCTCCAGTCCGTTAATGGCCGATGTCGTGGTGGCAAGCGTAGGACACATGCCGAGCACAAGCACGAAGGTAGGGTTCTCCTTTATTATACCTTTAGTTATAAGAGCGATATTCTTACCCATATCTATTTTCCTCCTAATGATTTAACCACATCCACAGCATTCTTTACCGCCTTCGAGTAGGCACGCGACGTAATGGTGGACCCCGTAATGGCATCTATGTCTCCACCGTCTTTCTTGACCGCAAGGGCCCTGTCAGCAGAAAGGCCACGGAACTGAGAGATAAAATGTTCGTCTGAACTGCACTTGGCACCAAGTCCCGGCGTCTCGCTATGAGAAAGTACAGAGGTGTCATACACTGTTCCGTCGGCAAGAACACCCACCATAAGAACAAGTGCTCCACCGAAGCCGTTTTCAGAACTTTTCACAGCATAAGCTACCGTCTTACCGTCTTTTACCAAGGCATTATACGTATAATCCCGGCCCTCGAAAGATGCCGTTTTCTCCCCGGAAAGCTCACCCCCGGAAGGAAGGACCTTGGAGATGGATTCGCTAACAGCCTTTTTGTTGGCCTGCTCAATAGGCTCCTCCGTCTTCACATACACGATTCCCAAAATAGCCGAACAGAGAAAACATACCCCCGTAAGGCAAAGAACCATATTCTTAAGAGTTGACTGTGCTGCCATAATTAACTTCTCCCATATTTTTTCTGATGGAACTTAATGTTAATGAGCGGTGTAACCATGTTCATTATCAGTATGGCGAAACTCATACCCTCCGGATAAGAACCGAAATAACGGATAAGCATCACCAACAGGCCGATACCGATGCCGTAAACGATGCCGCCCTTCGTACTCATAGGAGAAGTGACATAGTCAGTAGCCATAAAACAGGCGCCAAGAATAAGACCTCCGGTCAGAAGATGGAAAAGAGGATCCATATACTGGGAAGGATCTATAAGGTAGAATACCCCGCTGAACAGAGCCACAGTGGCGAATATGCTTAAAGTGATCCAAGGCTTCACCACCTTTCTCACCACCAGATATGCAAATCCCACGAGAAGCGCAAGTGCACTGATCTCACCGGCCGAACCGCCTATGTTAAAGAACAGAGTGCTGAGATAATCCGTCCCCTGAACGGCACTCACTCCCCCCTCATTAAGCCTTCCGAGCAAAGTGGCGCCGGAAACAGCATCTGTCGAGTGGATAAAGCCCTGAGGTATGGTCCAATCCGTCATCTGCACCGGAAACGAGATCAAGAGGAATACACGACCGGTGATAGCCGGGTTAAACGGATTTTGACCGAGCCCCCCGAAAGTCATCTTCGCTACTCCTATGGCCACCACCGCCCCTATGAAGACTATCCACCACGGTGTGGTGCAAGGAAGATTCATCGCCAGAAGAAGTCCCGTAACCACAGCGGAAAGGTCTCCTATGGTGCTCGGAGCCTTAAGCAGATACCTGGTTATGGCCCACTCCAGCAGGACACAGGATACGACGCTTACTCCCAGAACGAGGATTTCGCTCCAACCGTAAAACAATACCGACACTATTATCGCAGGAAGAAGCGCGATAATGACATCCCGCATTAAAGAACGTGTGCTCACAGAAGAGTGAATATGCGGTGAAGGTGATACTAACATAGTATTATTCATAACTTTTCATTTACTTCTTAGCCGCAGCGGCTCTGGCCTTTATGATCCCCATAACCTGGCCTTTATAACTACGTATATAATCAAGAAGCGGAATATTGGCAGGGCAGCTGTAAAGGCAGCATCCGCATTCTATGCAATCCTGGACAGCGTTCTGTTCAAGACCTGCGAGATCACCGGCCGCGCCGAGCCTTTTCAGGAGGAACGGCTCCAGGCCCATAGGACAGGCATCCGCACATCTTCCGCAACGGATACATGCGCTTTGTGCCTTACGAAGTGTCGCATCCTTACTCAGATAAAGAATGGACGAAGAGCCCTTTACACAGGCAGCGTCGAGATTTGAAACGGCCTTTCCCATCATAGGTCCGCCGCTTATTATCTTGGCTGCACCCTCAGGTACTCCGCCGGCATACTGCGCTATGTAAGAAAGAGGCATACCTATACGGAACAGGTAATTATGCTGTTTCTCTATGGGGAGACAATCTCCAGTTACCGTGAGCGTATTGGTAATCAACGGCCTGTTTTTCTGAACAGCCTCATATACCGCAAGCGCAGTAGCCATGTTCTGTACGACCGCACCCACACTTATAGGGAGCCCTCCGGACTTCACCTGACGCTTCATAACCGCATCGATGAGCTGTTTCTCTCCACCCTGCGGATAACGCTTCTTAAGAGACTGAACTGTGATGTCTTTATATGGGAGTTCTCCAAGAGCCTTCTGCATAGCCGCTATGGCCTCAGGCTTATTCTCCTCTATGCCGATAACGCACCTGCAGCCACCGAGAATCTTCTGCATAATGGCGGCACCGACGATTATCTCCTTGGTGCGCTCAAGCATGATGCGATAATCGGAAGTAAGATATGGCTCGCACTCCGCACCGTTGATTATAAGGCACTCCGCCTTACTTCCGGGAGCGGGATTAAGCTTTACATGTGTCGGAAAGGTGGCACCTCCCAGTCCTACCACTCCGTTGTTCTTTATCTTCGCGAGCGCCTGCTCCCTGTCTTCGGGAAGCGCTGTTACAAGATCCTCGGAAAGGTCTATCCCCTCGGCCCACTCATCACCTTCCACCGCTATCTCCACATGGGGCATCATTTTTCCGGACAAATCCGCACGCGGGGCTATGGATTTGACCGTACCGCTGACTGGAGAATGCACGAAAGCCGATATGAACCCGGCCGGCTCGGCGATGACCTGTCCTGTCTTCACCTTGTCCCCTACAGCCACAACAGGTGTCGCAGGAGCACCAAGATGCTGTGCCATGGACACATACACCACCTCCGGAAGAGGAAGTTCCTCTATCCTGCACTCACGTGTGAGTTTCGAATCATTCGGATGGATACCTCCTATACTGAATGTTACCTTACGCATTTTTAACCTCCTTGTTTTCTACAGGTTCAACCTCCGTGGCACTTGCGGCTGCGGCCTCCTTGGCCTTGCGGGCACGTTCCGCCACTCTGGCCTTGAGTGCGTCCTTGTCAAGAGCCTTAGGGAAATTAACTCCGTGAATGGCTCCGGTAGGACAGAGAGCCTCGCACTCCCTGCACAGTTTGCATTTGTTATAATCGATATATGCCACATTGGCCTCCACCGTTATGGCTTCGTGCGTACAGGTCTTCGCACAGATTCCGCAACCTATACAAGCCGCAAGACAGGCCTTTTTGGCCACAGCGCCCTTATCCTTATTGACACAACTGACAAATATGCGCATGGAACGCGGGCCTTTGTTACGAAGCTCGATAATGCTCTTCGGACAAGCCTTGGCACAAGCGCCACATGCGGTACATTTGCTTTCATCCACTACCGGAAGCCCTGTAAGAGGATTCATGACAATGGCTCCGAACGCACACGCCTCCACGCAATCCCCACAGCCCAGGCATCCGTAAGAACAGGCCGTGTCCCCGCTGTATAGCGCCGCCTTGACCTTGCAGGAGACGGCTCCGTCGTAAGTGTTGATTTTCGCTCTGTTCCCGCACGTGCCGTTACATCTCACCACGGCTACCATAGGCGCCTTTTCCTTAACCTCATAGCCCAAGATGGCAGCAACCTTTTTCATTACTTCGTTACCGCCTACAGGACAGAAGTTATTGTCCAAATTACCGGCCTTCACCGCCGCATCAGCAAATGCACGGCATCCGGCATAACCGCATCCGCCGCAATTGGCCCCGGGCATGGCCTTTTCGACCTCGTCTATGCGTGGGTCTTCCTCCACCTTAAACTTCTTGGCCACAAAAAAGAGGACAAGAGAAAGCAGCAGTCCCATTCCGGACAGGATAACAATCGTTTGAATAACTGTGTCAGTCATTTCTTTTTAATATAAAATGTATATTCGTTTTTCAATTTGTCTCTGAACAGATATATCAGCAAAAAATATATGCCCACCACCGCCAATGCCGACACTCCGCACAAAACCTCACCTGCGCCGAGCGCCGACGTGGTTAAAATGTCAGCAACCAGCAGGATCAAAGGCATCACATACGCCACCCATACGGCTTTCAGGCCCATGGAACGCTTCAAATTCACCCACACGTCCTCTCCCACCTCATAACCGGGCACGGCAGGGACACTTATCCGCTTTTTCTTGATCTCGGACATCCCGCACATAGACGCCGCATGACAAGAAGAACAGGCGCTCTCGGACACTATCTCCACCATTATCTCAGCAGGAGTAATATCCACGACTCTGCCGCTGTGACTTATCTCCTCTTCTACCATGGCTGTTCCGGAGTTACGTTATAATCAGCCGAATTCATGCTTGATTCGTATTCGGGAGTATCTGCATAGAGAGTATCCCCGACTTCCACGAATTTAAGGCGTTCCCCTTTATAGAGCATGTCTATATCCTTGGTCTCGCCATTACGGTGCTTGGCGATGATAATCTGCGTTTTCTCCTTACTGCCGGCAGATTCCGAAAGGCCCAGGAAATCGGGACGATGGATAAAGATGACCATATCGGCATCCTGTTCTATGCTTCCCGACTCTCTAAGGTCTGAAAGGATAGGCTTGCCGTTACCGCCCTGACGCTGAACAGAATTACGGGAAAGCTGTGAAAGGGCTATGATAGCCACATTCAATTCCTTGGCCGTAGCCTTAAGCATACGCGATATGGCCGCGACCTCCTGTTCACGCATACCTTTCGAATCACTGGGCCCCTGCATGAGCTGAAGATAGTCCACCACCACCAGCCTCACTCCTTTCTGCTTCACAAGGGCCTTCACCTTGGACCTGAATTCCATGATAGGAAGTCCCGGTGTCTCATCCACATAGAGAGGAGCGCTCTGAAGCCGCTTTATGCTCTGTTCAAGCAGGGTCCACTCATCGTTTTCAAGTTTGACACCGCCCTTGATCTTGTCCGCGCTAAGACCGGACTCCGTGGTCATCAATCTGTTGGCAAGCTGAAGGGACGACATCTCCAGTGAAAAGAATGCCACAGGAATATTATGGTCCACAGCCGCGTTTCTGGCGATATTCAGGGAAAACGCCGTCTTACCTACCGAAGGTCGTGCGGCGAGAATTATCAGATCCGAGGGCTGCCATCCGTTGGTAGTCTTGTCCAAAGTGGCAAATCCCGACGGAATACCGCTCAGCCCCTCCTGATTCTGCATCTTGTCAAGCCTGTCTATAGCCTGCGCTATTATGGAGCCTATGTCCTGGACCGATTGTTTATCAGAATTCTGAGTGGCCTTATATACGTCAGTAAGAGACTTGTCCACCAGGTCATCCACCTTCAGCTGCTCGTCATAAGCGTTCTTAAGGATATTATGAGCGGCGGTTATAAGCTCCCGCTGAATGGTTTTCTGTTTAAGTATGGAAATATATGTCTCTATGTGAGCCGCCGAACCTATCTTGGATGTCAGTTCCGCAAGCATCGTCGCACCTCCCACTATCTCAAACTTGCCCTGTCGGATAAGTTCATTGGCGACGGTGATGGCATCAACCGGCGAATGGTCATTGAAAAGAGCGACCATGGAGTCAAATATGATACGATGCCTGTCAGAATAAAAACAGCTCTGTGTCAACTGCTCCATAGCCTCGTCCACACACGCCGGATCGAGAAGCATGGCCCCGAGGACCGCCTCTTCTACATCAAGCGCCTGAGGAGGCGTCTGCCCCATCAGGCGTCCGATTTCTTTTACGACCGAAGTGTCGGACAGATTATTTCTCTTTCTTTCGGGCATTACTCTTCGGCGTGAGCGAGAGGATTCACCAAGATGCGTCCGCAGTGTTCGCAGATGACAAGTTTATTCCCTGAAGCTATGTCCACAAGTTTCTGAGGAGTGATGGTGTTAAAGCATCCCCCGCAGGAATTCTCATATACGGACACTACCGCCAAATGATTGTGTACGCTCCCGCGGATACGGTCATAAGCGCTCAGCGTACGGTCATCCAATTTATCCGCAAACTTTTTTCTTTTAGCCTGAAGCGCCTCCTGCTCGGCGGCCGTGGACTCCACGATACCTGCAAGTTCTTCCTTTTTGGCAGCAAGGTCTCCCTCGCTTATGGCTATGCGGTCGGTGATGGCATCAATGGCATCCTTCTTTTCGGAAATGGCCATCCTGGTGTCATTGATCTTCTTCTGAGCGACTTCCCTCTGAAGTCCTGTATTTTCAAGCTCCTTGTTAATGGAGTCAAACTCGCGGCTGTTGGTTATATTGCCAAGCTGATCACGATATTTGACGATGTCAGCGTCAAGATCCACTATGTCCTGCTTGAATCTCTCTATATTAGCTTCATATCCTGCGATAATTTCCCTGTTGTTCTCCACTTTTGACTTGAGAGAATCTATCTCCTGCTCTATTGCGGCCACCTCCTGAGGAAGGGCTCCACACAGGCTCACAATCTTCTCTATCTCATTATCCGTCTGTTGCAGAGCATACAGAATCTGAAGTTTTTCCTCTACGGAAAGATTACCTTCCGAAAAGCTTTTTGACAGCGAAACGAAAGTTTCTCTCTGGTCAATAGGGGTCTCGACCTTGTTAATTTTTACCTTTTCTGCCATATCTAATTATTATTGTTTTCGTGGGTCGCAAAGTTATAAAAAAGTTCTCTAATTCTATAAATATCTTTTTATATCGAGAAGTTCGTTCTTGATTTCTTTCAGTTTGCGTATGATTTTTTCGTTTTTGGAGGTTTTGGCATTATCCTCCTTCAGACGTCTGACCGCTCCCTCTATGGTCAATCTTTCCACTGTGAGCAGATACTTGATCTCCCGCAATGCCTGCAAATCTTCCTGACGGTAAAGTCTGTTTCCCTTGGCATTGCGGTCAGGCTTCACCAGAAAAGCAAAACTGTCACTCCAGTACCGCACTTTGCTCTGAGGCTCGCCCAACTCTTCGGACACTTCACTCACAGAATAAAACATTTTCTCCATATAGCGCTAATCCATAGATTGTTCCGTATTGGAAGCCATATAAAACATGTTGGCATATTCCTTAAAATCGACAGAAGCGAAAAAGAAGTTCACAGGATCCAGATACTGCCCGTCCTTCAGCACTTCGTAATGGAGATGAGGGGCGAAAGACGAACCCGACGTGCCCACGGTACCTATCTTCTGCCCGGTCTTGACACGGCTTCCCTGCCTTACGGTCATAGTGGACAGATGAGCATAACGTGTCATGTAGCCGCTTTCGTGGACTATGGTTATCATATTCCCTTTCCCTCCAGTGTTCCGCTCCACACTCTTTACCCTTCCCGATGCGGAAGCAAGCACATCAGTTCCTGTAGACACTATCATATCCAAGCCGTTGTGACGGACACGCGCCTTCAGTACCGGATTAGTCTTCATGCCTATGGATGCTCCTATCTGCGTGAAGGAGATGTCTTTGACCGGCATATGCAGAGGCGGCAAATCATCACTGTCCCCCGATGCGCAGATGGCCAATACGTTACGAAGATTGGCCTCTACTGAAAACATCTTCCTGTACATGGTGTCGGATCTTTCCGAAGCATAAGCTATGATGACGGCATTGTCCGACATGTCGCCGGAAAGTCTTGAAAACGAACCTATAGGATCTACCGCAGGTGCATTGGACTGGAACACTTCCTTATATATCTGACCGTCCTTCATCTCGAGTCCGGAAACGGCGTCTTCAAGCAGTTCCTGCTGAGGGATGAGCTGGGGATAGAGTTTTTCGTACATCTTGTTCTCCCGCTTCAAACGTCCCTCCACATCCGTATTTATCGTCAGCGCGAACACCGCATAAAAAAGCAGCGCCACAACAAGGCCAAAGCCCGCCGCGATTCCTACAAAACGCAAAACCCGCTGTCCCGGCTTGTCCGATTCCTTAAAGACGAAATCCGAACCTATCCTATATCTGTGCCCGCTCATCTGACTGCTGAACAAGTTCATCTTTAACTTTCTGAACCATAGCATCGTACTCCTCTTTCTTCATGGTAAGGTCCATAAAAGACATAGGGTCGATCTGCTTGCCGCGATATATCACCTCGTAATGAAGATGAGGGCCTGTCGAAGAACCGGTATTGCCTACGGTGCCTATCATCTGTCCGCGCCTGATGGCATCGCCCTTGTTGACCATTATCCTCTGCATATGCGCATAACGTGTCTTATACCCGAAGCCATGGTCTATCACCACCTCGTTACCGTAACCGAAGAAATTATACTTTATCTTCTCCACCACACCGTCTCCTGTACAATAAATCTCCGGTCCCACCTTTCCTGTGGCGAAATCCACGCCCTCATGAAAAATGAGCCTTTTCTGAATAGGATGGTTACGATACCCGAAAGGACTTGAAATTCTGTAGCCGACAGGCTTGATAGGTGACACGGAAGGCATACAGGACATCAATCTGTCCGAATGTTTGGAAACCAGAGCCACTTCATCGAGAGCCTTGCTTTGGACGAAAGCGCGCTTGGTAAGTCCGTCCATGCGCCTTACCGTCTGCTTGAGCAGCGCCGAACCTCCCAGTTCGTCAAGATAGGCGTACCTGTTCACACCGCCGAATCCTGCCCGTTTCACCTCTTCCGGAATCTCGGTCAGACCGAAAATGGACCTGTACACGTCATCATCCCTCTTTTCTATTCCATCCAGAAAATTCTCCGACGCATCGAGATTATGATTCAGAACCTCGAATTTCGCCACCCACTGTTCATTCTCCCTCTTAAGTCGGGCCGTTTTAGGGAGATCCATCCCCAGAACCCGTGTGTACAGGAAAAAGTAAAAGGCCGCGAACGCTATCACGCTGAAAGCAAAGCCAAGGGCCTTCAGGAAAACCGTGGACTTCGAATCTTCATGAACTTCGTAAAGAAGAGTCTTGGAATTGTAGATATATCTGCTGAATTTCTTCATCTTCTATTTGTTTCGTAGTCTGACAAGTTCATCTTTGGACGTGCCGTTCAATGCGCGCCACTGCCCGGCGTCACGGAAACCGCGCAGAAAATTCTCTATCTTCATACGCTTCTTGCCGCTCAACTGGATGTCTTCCAATTCGAGCGTCCCGTCCAGGGTGGCAATCCTAAGGAACGTCTTTCCATCCGAAAGTATGGTTCCCGGCTCGCTATTCTCTTCGCAACAAGCTATCCGTGAAGCAAATATCTTCAACAAGACAGGTTCCTCATCCCCCTTTTGGATCATAGTGTATGCCGCAGGATACGGGCTTAGACCACGGACAAGGTTCTGTATCTGGGCCGTGGTGTCCCTCCAATCTATATTCTGCAGTTCAGGGGTCAGTTTCGGAGCCGGCTTGAGCACTTCACTTCCCTGGACGAAACTGCGCTGGACACGAGTCTCTACATTTTTCTCTATTATGCCTTCCACAGTCTGGAGAACAAGTCTGGACCCTATCTCCATCAAGCGGTCATGCACTGTCCCGGCATTATCCTCAGCCCCTATCCGACACTCCTGACGCAAAATTATGCCGCCCGTGTCTATATCCTTATCTATCATGAATGTGGTCGCGCCGGTTATCCTCTCGCCGTTAATCAATGCCCAATTTATAGGAGCCGCACCACGATACTGCGGAAGAAGGGCGGCATGAAGGTTAAAGGTACCCAAACGAGGCATCTTCCAGACCTCCTCCGGAAGCATACGGAATGCCACCACGACGAAAAGGTCTGCCTTTAGCGCACGGAGTTGAGCAAGAAATTCAGGATCCTTCAGCTTAACAGGCTGGAGAACAGGGATATTATGTTCAACCGCATATTTTTTTACGGCACTTTCATTCACCTTGAGCCCACGTCCGCTCGGCTTGTCCGCCACGGTAACCACGCCCACGACCTTATAACCATGTTTAAGCAGGTTGTCAAGCGGAGCCACCGCAAATTCGGGCGTACCCATATAAACGATGCGAGGTTTGTGCAGAAGAGATGATATCTTGCTGCCTATTCTTCTGAATTTAATCTTCAAACTACCCATTTTGAATATTGACGAATCATGTATCGCCTTCCACGACAAATACATACCTATAGGGAACAGCACCAGCGCTGATATGAACGCGCCCCAGAAAGGAGCCACCGCACCGTCATTGGCAAGTTTGGTTCCCGAAATGTCTATGACCCAATACAGCACGAAGAACAGCACCGATATTATGGCACTGGTTCCAAGCCCGCCCTTGCCTATGAGAGCCCCCAGAGGAGCACCGATAAAGAAAAGGATGAAACAGGCGAGGGCCTGCGCGAAACGTCTCAATATCTCCACATTGGTACGCCGGAGATAGAAATGGTCCACATAGTTCTCACTGCCGTAGTTGGTCATCTCCGATGCCATGAGATTAGCCCTGTCGCGGGCTTTTTCGAGAGCGGATATCTTGGCTCGCCGCGTCTTCCATGTCAAATAATCCTCCGATGAGAATACAGGCTTCGCGGAATCGATATTGGAAGAGTCCAGCTGAGCCTTGAAAGTGAAATACGTCCTTTCGCCCACTTCCTTATAATGACGGTCATAGGCATTCTGTGTTACGGTGACCAGTGAATCGTGCTCGTGCGTGAGCGAGGTAAGCTTCTGAGCCTTTATCTGGTTACCGTAACGCGCATCGTCCGACTTCTGAAAAGCATAATTCGAAAGGGAAATTATGAGTTTCTGCTCATCGAAGGCGATTTTCTGCAACTGGTGTTCCGTTTCTCCGGCCTTGCGCGCATTATCCTCCTGATAGTTGATGCCGCTATATAGGGTGAATATGAGGTAATCCTTGGCCTTGGAGAGCCGCATGGTCGCCGAATCCGCTATGGTAACCGAGATGTTTCCCTTTTTCTTCGTGTGATCATACACCATCACCGAATGCATCATCCCGTTCTCGCTCTGATCCTCCACCCTTATGACATAGCCGTCTATGCCATCATAGAACGTACCGGAAGGAATCTTAATCTCCGATTTGGTCTTGCCGATGTCATCGCGAAGCGTATATATCTCATTGAAAGCCTTAGGCACCAGATTGTTGCCTACAAAGAAAGCCCCGACGGCTATAAAGCAGGACACCACCGTAAGCGGGAGCATCACCCTCACGAGCGATATTCCGCTTGCCTTGATGGCCATAAGCTCATTATTCTCCGTCATCTGTCCCAGTGTCATCATAGAAGACAGAAGCGTAGCCAACGGAAGAGCCAACGGTAAAATGGTACAGGTTCCCCACATCAAGAATTCCATTATGACCTTGAACCCGAGTCCCTTGCCTACAAGTTCATCGATATAGACCCACAGGAATTGCATGACGAGGATAAATATCACGACCAGCAGGACCGCTATGAACGGACCTATGAAAGCCTTGAGTATGAACCTGTCCAGCCTTTTCATTATTTATTTGCAGCCACTTGTATCAGAGCCTGAAGCGCTTGAGAAAGACCTTCTGCATTTTTACCGCCCGCCGTAGCAAGCCCGGGCTGTCCGCCGCCGCCGCCGAGTATGAATTTGGCAGCCTTACGGATATCCTTTCCCGCATTTTTCCCGGCTGAAACCAAGTCTGCGGAATACATAAGGGCCAATTGAGGCTTACCGTCCACCTCATATGCGGCGACAAGAGCCGTATTGGTCTGAGACTTCTGCAGTTGGGAAGCCGCCTCACGAAGAAGCGCACTGTCTTCACAATCTGAAACGGCTATCAGATTAACCCCACCCTCAAGATGCGCCTTGGACAGAAGCTCCTTGGAATAAGAAAGAGCCTTCAGCTTAGCATATTCTTCGGCCTGCTTCTTATATGAAGCATTTTCTTCAAGCAGTTTGGCGATGGCTCCCGTAAGGTCCGGAGTATTGTTGAAAGCCGCACGTGCACTTTTTAACGTATCCTGCAGCGAACGGACGTATTTTTCCGCGGCCTCACCCGTAATGGCCTCGATACGGCGTACTCCGGCAGCGATGGCAGATTCTCCGACTATCTTGAAAAGTCCTATTCTGCCTGTCGAAGAAACGTGGCATCCCCCGCAAAGCTCTACGCTCGGACCGAATTTCACCACTCTCACCCTGTCGCCGTACTTCTCGCCGAACAACGCGATGGCGCCCATCTCCTGAGCCTCCGCCATAGTGGCATCACGCTTCTCCTGAAGATGAATATCTGAACGGACAAGAGCATTCACCCTGTCCTCCACTGCGCGTATCTGTTCCTCTGAAAGCTTTTCAAAATGAGAAAAATCGAAACGAAGTCCGCCGTCATTCACAAAGGACCCCTTCTGCTCCACATGCTTTCCAAGAATCTCGCGCAAGGCATTGTCCAGAAGGTGTGTACAAGAATGGTTCGCAGCGATGCAGTCTCTACGGTGCTCATCGACGCAAAGCGTAAAATCGCCTTCGCAATTCCGGGGAAGACTCTCAGCGATATGAACTATAAGATTATTCTCGTGAAGCGTATTGACAATCTTTATCTTCTCCCCGTCTGCGGACACTATATATCCCGTGTCCCCCACTTCTCCTCCCATCTCGCCATAGAACGGAGTGCGGTCAAATACTAACTGGAGCATCTCCCTGTTCTTCTGAACGACCTTACGGTGCTTAAGAAGCCTGACTCCGGAGATGGTGGTGTGGTCATAACCGTCAAACACACACTCGCCGCTATGGAATTCTGTCCAGTCGCCGAATTCGTTGGCCGTGGCATTGCGGGCCCTGTCCTTCTGCTTCTGCAATTCGACCTGAAATCCGTCAAGATCCACCCCGTATCCCTTTTCTGACGCGATAAGTTCAGTAAGGTCAATAGGGAAACCATAAGTATCGTACAGCACGAACGCATCCACCCCGCTTATAACCTTCTTCTCCGCAGATTTGGTCATATACTCGTCCAGAAGTTTTATTCCCCTGTCCAGAGTGCGCAGGAATGCCAATTCCTCCTCGCGAATCACTGATTCTATGAGTTTTTGCTGACTTGCAAGTTCAGGATAGGCCTCACCCATATCTGAAACGAGCTGCGGCACAAGCCTGCAAAGGAACGGTTCCGTAAGTCCCAGGAAAGTATAGCCATAACGGACAGCGCGGCGAAGAATACGCCTGATAACATAACCGGCCTTCACATTTGAAGGCAATTGTCCGTCCGCGATGGAAAATGCTATGGCCCGTATATGGTCGGCGATGACTCTCATGGCGACATCCGTGTTCTCGGACTCCCCATACCGATGACCGCTGAGCTCCCCTATCTTGGAGAGCATACCGGTGAAGACATCCGAGTCATAGTTACTGTTCTTCCCCTGAAGGACGGAGCACAGGCGCTCGAAGCCCATACCCGTATCTATGTTCTTGGCAGGAAGATTCTCCAGATGTCCGTCCGCCATACGCATATACTGCATGAATACGATGTTCCAGATTTCTATCACGTGAGGATCCGACTTGTTTACAAGTTCACGGCCTGTTACGCCCGAAGCCTTCTCTTCCGGAGTGCGGATATCGATATGTATCTCGGAACAAGGTCCGCAAGGGCCCGTGTCTCCCATCTCCCAGAAATTATCGTGCTTGTTGCCGAGCACTATATGATCTTCGCTCATATGCCTCAGCCACGCGTTTTTCGCCTCTTCATCCATCTTGGTGCCGTCTTCTTCGCTTCCTTCGAAAACCGTGGCATAAAGAAGGTTCTTATCTATCCCATAGACCTCGGTGAGAAGTTCCCAGGCCATATCTATGGCCTCGGTCTTGAAATAATCGCCGAAACTCCAGTTACCAAGCATCTCGAACATGGTATGGTGATAGGTGTCATGCCCCACCTCCTCCAGATCGTTATGCTTGCCGCTTACACGAAGACATTTCTGACTGTCCGCCGCACGCCTGTACGGAGCTTTGACATTTCCCAGAAAGATATCCTTGAACTGATTCATGCCCGCATTGGTAAACATAAGAGTAGGGTCTCCCTTTACCACCATAGGAGCCGACGGCACGATGGTATGACCCTTTGAAGCATAGAAATCGAGAAATTTCTGCCTGATTTCTTTTGATGTCATCATAATTATATCGTCTTTTTTATCTCTTTTTTTATATGCCAATCCCCTCTCGGGCACAACACGGCATAATCGCGCAAATATAACTATTTTTCGCAACTTTTAGAAGTGCCCCATGGCAGAGTTTCCGGATGAATTTCCCCGAAAAATGTTCCCAAAATTGTTCCGGAGCACGAAAATTGCTAACTTCACCATCGATGAGATAAAATCAAAAGATTATCACGGACAATATAAAGTTTGTAAAATGGAAAAGAATAAATTGACAGGAACCATCATCCTGAGCATCGCCATCGTCTTATGCGGGGTAATGCTCCCCGTAGCTGTAAAGAATTTCCGCGATTATGACCGCAGCGTCACCGTCAAAGGGCTCTGCGAGAAAGAAGTCAAAGCGGACAAAGCCATCTGGCCCCTGACATACAAATTAGGGAGCGACAGCCTGACCGAACTCACCGCCAATATGGACAAGAACGAGAAGACCATCATAGAATTTCTCAAGAAAGGCGGCATAAAAGAAGACGAAATCTCCATAAACGTGCCCGTAATCTCAGACAAATTGGCCACGGAATGGAACTCTGACCGCAAACTGCGGTACATAAGCAAATGCGGCATAACAGTCTGCACCAAGAACGTAGATGCAGTCACACACCTCAGCGCCGATGTTTCAGAACTGCTTAAAAAAGGTATAATCCTCGGCACAGGGGAATACAATGACACCGTGTCCGCCACCTATCTCTTCGAAGGTCTCAATGACATAAAGCCTGCGATGATTCACGAAGCCACAGCCAATGCCCGCCTGGCGGCAGAACAGTTCGCAGCGGATTCCGGCAGCAAGATAGGCAAGATCAAGACAGCCTCCCAGGGCACCTTCAGCATAGAAAACAGAGACGCCAACACGCCTCAGATCAAAACGGTTCGCGTGGTTACGTCCCTTACATACTACCTGAACAACTAAGGAAATCCGGATTTATTTGCTATATTTGCACTTCGATGCGCGCGGGCGTGTTGAAATTGGTAGACAAGCTAGACTTAGGATCTAGTGCCGTGAGGCGTATGGGTTCGATTCCCTTCGCCCGCACCACGAAAAAGTCCCTCTCAATCATCTGATTTTGAGGGACTTTTTAATTTGGCAGTCAATGACTGAAGGCTGGTTATAAGGTGCGTTTGATCTCCACGATATGGAAGGCCTCTATCATATCGCCGTCCTTGATGTCGTTATATCCGGCTATCGCCATACCGCATTCCTTACCGGCAGCCACTTCCTTCACGGCATCCTTCCCTATCTGAAGAGAAGAAAGCTCACCCGTGTAGACCACGATACCGTCGCGGATAAGGCGCACCTGAGACTTCTGGACCATCTTACCGTCCCGTATGATACAGCCGGCGATGGTTCCCACCTTGCTGATGCGGAAAGTCTGCTTCACTTCGGCCACGGCTATGACCTCTTCCTTCTTCTCCGGCTCAAGCATGCCCTCTATACCGTCCTTGACTTCATTGATACAGTCATAAATGACAGAATAGAGCCTGATCTCTATGCCCTCCTTCTCGGCCGTGCGCCTTGCATCCACTGAAGGACGCACCTGGAAACCTACTATCACGGCGTCCGATGCCTGTGCAAGCAGAATGTCGGACTCGGAAATGGCTCCGACTGCCTTATGGATGACATTGACCTTTACCTGTTCCGTAGAAAGTTTGATAAGTGAATCCGAAAGAGCCTCCACGGAACCGTCCACATCACCTTTGACGATAATGTTCAGTTCCTTGAAGTTACCTATGGCGATACGCCTTCCTATCTCTTCGAGCGTCATATGCTTCTGGGTCTTTATGCCCTGAATACGTATGAGCTGTTCACGCTTGTTGGCTATGCTCTTCGCCTCCTTCTCGTCAGCCATGACATTGAACTTCTCTCCTGCCGCAGGAGCGCCGCTGAGGCCCAGGACAGATACCGGAGTGGAGGGTCCGGCCTCCGTAACCTTCTGTCCGCGTTCGTTGAACATATTTTTCACCCTTCCGTAGAAACTTCCGCAAAGAATGCAGTCTCCCACGTGAAGCGTTCCATTCTGAACCAATATGGTCGCCAGATAGCCGCGACCCTTGTCCAAAGATGACTCTATCACCGCTCCGCTTGCCAATCTGTTCGGATTAGCCTTCAATTCAAGCAAATCGGTCTCAAGGAGCACTTTTTCGAGAAGTTTCTCCACACCGATTCCGCTCTTGGCCGAAATCTCCTGACACTGATATTTTCCGCCCCAATCCTCCACGAGAATATTCATCTCGGAAAGTTGACGACGTATAGTGTCCGAATTAGCGCCCGGCTTATCTATCTTATTGATGGCGAATACCATAGGAACACCGGCCGCCTGAGCGTGATTAATGGCCTCCACTGTCTGAGGCATCACGGCGTCATCTGCCGCGATGATGATGATCGCGAGATCCGTCATCTGGGCACCACGGGCACGCATGGCAGTAAACGCCTCATGTCCAGGGGTATCAAGGAATGTTATATGTCTGCCGTTTTCAAGCGTCACATTATACGCTCCTATATGCTGAGTAATGCCTCCGGCCTCTCCCGCGATGACATTGGCCTTACGGATATAGTCAAGAAGAGAAGTCTTACCATGATCGACGTGGCCCATCACGGTTACTATAGGCGGACGCTCCACGAGTTCATCTTCCTTATCCGCCTCCATGTTCTGGTTTATCTCTTCGGTAATGCCGGCCGTCACAAACTCCACCTTATAGCCGAACTCCTCAGCCACCAGAACCAGAGCCTCAGCGTCAAGCCTCTGGTTAATGGACACCATAAGGCCCAGACTCATGCACGCACCGATCACCTTCACCACCGGAGTGTTATTCATAAGAGTAGCCAAATCGTTCACGGTGACGAATTCCGTTACTTTCAACACTTTATTATCAGCGGCAAGCTGCTGCATCTCCTCCTGGGTTTTCTGCGCGGCGGCATCCCGCTTCTCCTTACGGTACTTGGCTCCGAAGTTATTCTTCTTCCCCTCATTCATCCTTGCATAAGTCTCCTTGACCTGCTTCTGTATCTCCTTCTGCATCTCCTCCTGCTGAGCCTCAGTCAGTACAGGAGGCAAATTACGGTCAGACCCACGCTGCTTGTTCCTGTTTTTCTTTCCTCCATTCTGTTGGCCTTGAGCAGACGCTCCGTTCTGATTCTTGCCCGGCTTGCCGTGATTATTCGTGGCATTGGCCCCGGCCTTCTGAAGATCCACTTTACCGCCCTTGGAGATCCTGTCCCTCTTGCCGGAAACAGGCTTCTTGTTAAATTGGCTGAGATCAATCTTTCCCACCACTTTAATGGAGGCATCGCTGCCTTCCACCGAAACGGTTTTCTCTATAGGGGTTACTGTCGTCGTCGCCACCGGATTAGGCTCTTCCTTGACAGGTTCAGCCTGTTCCTCCTCGGCTTTCGTCTCCTCAGGAACTGCCGCCTCCTCCTTTTCCGCTTCGATCTTTTCCTGAACAGGTTGCTCGACCTTTTCCTGAACAGGAGCCGCTTCTTCCTCTTCCACAGGAATCTCCACCTTTTCCTCCACCTTTTCCTCCTTGATTACCGGTTTGGAAAGAGTATTGGTCTTTATGGTTATCATCGGCTCCGCCTCTTCCTCTTCCGCCACCTCCTCCTTAGGTTTTTTCGTAGTGTTTTCCAGAATCTTGGCAATCTTGATATCCACTTCTTCCGCAGCCTGCTTCGCCTCCATGTCCTTTCCGAAAGCCTTGGTGAGAGCATTCATCAGATTCTCAGATTCCTCTATTTTAGCATTAGGATTCTCATCAACCTCAACCCCCTGACCCGAAAGGAAATGCACCAGATCAAGAAGGCCGATGTTGAATTTCTTCATTATTCTGTTCAGTCGTATTTCTGACATTATCTAAACCCCTTTTTTATAATCCAATTAATCTTCAAACTCGGCTTTGAGTATGTTGAGAACATCCGTAACGGTCTCATCATCAAGATCCGCACGTTTAGCTATCTCATCCGGCTCAATGGAAAGCACATCCTTGGCGGTATCACAACCTATGCTCTTGAGCTTCTCTATGACCCAGAGATCTATTTCGTTCTCAAAATCGTCGAGAGCGACGTCCTCTTCATCCTTAGGAATATCCCTCCAGACCTCTATCTCCCGGTTGACGAGCTGACCTGCAAGCGCTACGTTACATCCTCCACGTCCGATTCCCTTCTTCACCTCTTCCGGAAGCATATAGACTTTGACCTTGCTGTCATCGCCCTCTCCCATTATGATATATGATATCTTGGCAGGGTTAAGCGCACGCTGAATAAGAACCTGCGGATTCTCCGACCACTGTATCACGTCTATATTCTCGTTATGAAGTTCCCTGACGATACCCATGATACGGCTTCCCTTCACTCCGATGCAGGCTCCTATAGGGTCTATCCTCTCGTCATAGGACTCTACGGCCACCTTCGCCCTTTCTCCGGGAATACGGGCCACCTTCTTGACAGTGATGAGACCATCCGCTATCTCAGGCACCTCCTGTTTGAAAAGTTCCTCAAGGAAAGCGGGCGCAGTACGGCTCAAAATAATGTTCGGAGTGGTGTTGTTCTTCATCTCCACAGTCTTGATCACGGCGCGCACGGTATCATTCTTCTTGAAATGCTCTCCCGGAATCTGCTCCGGTTTAGGAAGATGAAGCTCATTCCCGTCCTCGTCAAGGATAAGCACTTCCTTACCCCACGTCTGATAAACCTCTCCCGTGAAAAGCTCACCTATCCTGTCGGAATATTTCTTATATACGTTAGCCTTTTCGATGTCGCGGATGCGTCCCTGCAGATTCTGACGGATATTGAGTATTCCGCGGCGTCCGAAAGTGGAAAGGTTGAACTTCTTCGCGTACTGGTCGCCTATCTCATAGTCATCGTCTCCGCTGTCCTCCTTAACCTGTTCGAGAGTCATCTCGGCAGCAGGGTTGGTAACCTCCTCGACGATTTCGAAGTTCTGATATATCTCGCACGTACCCTTATCCACGTTCACGATAACGTCGAAATTATCCGACGAACCGTAGGTCTTGGCTATCTGGGTCAAAAACACATCCTTCAGCACGCCCATCATCACCGGGCGATCGATACTTTTCTCCTCCTTGAAATCCTTAAAAGCGTCAATGAGGGTAATTACCGGTTCTTTTTCCATTATATCTAATCATTTATTGTTTCCAAAATCTTATCCGCCTCCTCGGGAGAAAGGCCAAGCGACCCTACGGTAAGAGAATAATCCTCCACATTACGGTCGAAAGCTCCAAGCACCGCGCGATGCACATACTCGCAATCTTCCAGATCCACGAGGCCGTCTTTCTTATCTATGGTAACCTCGAAGATGTTATCGTCATCATCAAAGGCCAATTCCACCACCGCGCAGCCCCTTTCAGCGGCAGCCTGCGCAAGAACTGATTCAAATTTATTCCTGTCCATACAAGTTCCTATAACAAAAATAGGCGGCCTGCACGGTCTCCTATCTCCTTCACGGATGCAAATATAGAACTATTTTTTACAAATAGCAAATACTTTCCGGCCCCTCGTTGAAGAGAAGATCCATTATCGAAAGACCCGGCACGAATCCGAACTTCTGCCTGAACACCTGATAATATGGCTTCGCCTCATAACAAGACTTCCGCTTGGGATGTATGGCTTCTCTGCAGTCCTCGCTGTCGCTCCATATCCTCTCGTACCGGGGCGTCTGCCTGAATTGGCATTTCAAGCCGATCTTTCTTACAAAGAACTCCGTTATCGCGCCGTTCAACTCCCACAGCGTATCGGGCCTGGAGTTCATCAGGCAGAACAGTTCGTCTCTGTAATACTCAAAGAAGGGGGATGTATAATAGGCCGTATCGAGGGCATACTCGCTTTGCCTGAGCCACGGGGTCCTGTAATCCACCCTTACCTGTGTTATGAGACGCTTTCCGTCGTGCAGGACAGGAACCCTGAGGTCCTCCACTCCGTTGGACGTCAATATCCGGCATCTGTTACGATAGGACTGCTTCACATAATTCTCGCATCCCTCCATAAAAACAACAGAGTATCTCGCGATTGACGCAAAATACTCTATAGGAGGAAAATAAGCCGTAGAAAGCAAAAGCATTATTCTACGAAGCCCTTTTCGTTACTGTCATTGGCCCGGACAATACCGCGCTTGGAATTCCTGATGAAATTAATGATTTCGGCCTTTTCCGGAGTATCCTGAAAACCCTCTTCCACCTTCGCCAAAGCATCACTTACATTATTACCCTGGTGATAGATGGTATCATAAATATCCTTTATGTACCTTACCATGTCCGAATCAAAACCCCGGCGACGAAGCCCCACAAGGTTGATGCCCACGAAACAGATAGGATCACGCCCGCAAAGAGCATAAGGCGGAATATCCTTGTTCACTTTACTTCCGCCGCCCACCATGGCGTGCTTCCCTATATGTGAGAATTGATGCACGACGGTGCTTCCGCCCAGAATGGCCCAGTCATCCACATCCGTCTCGCCGGCGATGCCCACATAACTTACCAGAATACAGTGATTCCCGACCCGACAGTCATGAGCCACATGTACATAGGACATTATGAGAGTGTCATCACCTATCTTGGTTACGCCCTTTCCGCTGGCCTTGGTGCCGCGATTGATAGTGGCGCACTCCCGTATGTTCACCCTGTCTCCTATCTCCACATACGTAACCTCGCCGTCGAATTTAAGATCCTGCGGGATAGCGCCCACCACTGCGCCGGGAAAAACATTGCAGTCTTTTCCCATCTTCACATAAGAAAAAATGGTCGCGTGAGGATAAATCTTGCAGCCCTCACCTATCTCCACATTATCATCGACAAAAGCATAAGGGCCTATCTCCACATTATCTCCTATTTTAGCACCAGGATGAACCGTGGCAAGCGGATGTATGTTAATCATTTCTAAAAAAATTAAATGAGTTTGGCAACTCTTGTATTTATACTGTGTCCCGGCTTGTAAGCCACGACCTTGGCCTTCAGAAAACCTCCGGCCAATCTTAAATCTCCTATTATATCCAGCAATTTATGCCGTCCGCATTCGTCCGGAAAATGAAGCTCCACATTACTGAGATAACCCTTGTGCGTAATCTTCAGGTCGGGATACCCCATAGACTTCGCCAGGCGCGAAACCACAAAAGGAGGAACCTGCTTCTCCACTATGACTATGGCATTGCTCAGATCTCCTCCTTTGATAAGGCCAAGGCTCGCAAGAACCTGTATTTCATGCAGAAAACAAAATGTCCGGCAAGGTGCTATCTCTTTTACGTAATCCTTCGTAAAATCCCATGTCACTGTCTGAACACCAAGGACTTTCGAGTTGAAATCGATAGTAACCTCATAACTTGGCTCATCTGAGGGAAGAAGTTTGACATAAGACCCGCTTTTCTCGTCCTTATACAGGAACTCGCTGGAAATCTCTATATATTTCCTGGGAGCATCCTGCTCCACAACACCGTCCGGAGCCATCACTTCCACGTATTTTTCCGCACTCCCGTCCAAAATAGGGACTTCCACATTATCTATCTCGATGAGCGCATTGTCTATCCCCAGACCCGTAAGAGCGGAAAGCAGATGCTCTATCGTGCTTACTGACACCTTACCTTTTGTAATCGTGGTGCTGCGTGCAGTCAAGGACACATTTTCCGCAATGGCATCCACATAGGCGTCCGGGCCCAAATCCACCCTATGAAACCTCAATCCGGTATTTTCCGCAGCAGGGCACACGCGCATGTGGGCAAATTTACCCGAATGCAGGCCCTTCCCTTCAAATGAATATGTATTTTTTAATGTTCTCTGATTCATTACCAATTAGCGGGCGCAAAGATATAATAAATTTTTCATTTCCTTCTACTCTTCTCCGCCTGCTTTGAACTTGGCATAAGCCCGCATGAAAGACGAATGCGGGAATGCAGGCATACCCATCAGCACCTGCCCGCTTTTCCTGACATTACCGATCACTCCGGCCTGCGCACACACTGTCGTCTTGTCCGCCATCTTGATATGACCGATCACTCCGGCCTGACCGGCAATTATACAGTTCTTGCCTATGTCAGCCGAGCCCGCTATTCCGGAAAGGGCTGCCATCACCGTATTGTCTCCTATCTTCACATTATGCGCTATCTGGCAAAGATTGTCTATCCTCACGCCGTCTCCTATGATGGTGGATTCCATAGGCGCCTTGTCGACCGTGGTGTTGGAACCTATCTCCACATCGCTCCCTATCACCACATTACCTACGTGTTCTATCTTTTTCCACGTACCGTCACTCTGAGGCGCGTTTCCGAAACCGTCATCTCCTATGACACATCCGGCATGAAGTATGGTTCTGTCGCCGATGACGGTGTTCGAGAATATCACCACTCCCGGATATATGATACACTTGTTGCCTATCTTCACGTTCTCCCCTATCGTAACGTTATTATAAATCTTCGTGAAGTCCCCCACCACGGTTTTTTTGCCTACCGTGACATAATCGCCTATCCATACCTTCTTCCCTATCCTGGAAGACCACGCAAGGCGGCATCTTCCGCGATGGCGCTTATAGGTGCGGTTCTGCTTTTTGACATAATCCAGAAGCTCGGCCAATGCACTATAAGCATTCTCCACCCTTATCATAGTGGGTGTCACCTCGGCGGCAGGGGCAAAATCTTTATTGACCAGCAAGATTGAAGCCTTGCTTTCATATACGAACTGTTCATATTTGGGATTGGCAAAAAAGCACAGATTGCCCGGTTTCCCATGCTCAATCTTAGCAAAAGAAGTCGCTTCTGCGGCAGGATTCCCATCCACCGTCCCATGAAGCGCTTCAGCAAGTTCTTTAGCAGTAAATCTCATCTCTTCCTATTAAAATCTCCACCCGAATGTAAGGACCATATTCACCAGACTCTTCTTGTTGCTATAAAATACCGATGACATCACATCATCATAATTATAGTACGGCTGATATGCGCTTGGCGGCAATTTCGTGAATCTTACCGCGAAATCCGCAAAGAAACTTCCTGCCGGATTATATCCAAGCCCCGCCGAAAAACTCTGACGAATATCATTTATATACTTCGCATTATCTGGAAGAGTCTTGCGGCCGATGTAATAATCATCATCGTAGTCTTCGTAATAGAAGTCACTTCCGTCCACCGTATAATATTTTTCGGCAGAAGTCTTCACATTATATCCCGCCCTTAACGCAAGATTCTTACCTACATTAAGTTCCGCACCCACTCTGAGAGAATATGCCTTCCCGCTGAAAGCGGCTGCCGTGGCATTCAGAAAATCATACTGTCCGCTGTCGTAAGCGCTGTCTCTGAACTTCACCTTGGAATAATCCTCTATGGAACCGTCCACGCTCACAAGCCCCAGTCTCCCGAAAGTATAAGCCACGCTCAAATCCACACAATCAGGCGTGATGATGCTGTATTGATACTCTCCCTGACGGCTGCTGCCGCTATAAGAAGTGCCGTTCGCATAGGTGACACGCCCGCTGTGAACCCAAGTCTCGTCAATATCCAGAACAGTAGGAGACTGATATGCCGCCCCTAATCTTAAATTCTTGGTAGGAAGCCAGATAAACCCGGCCTTTACATAGACTCCGCTGCCGCTCGCCGAATAATTATACTGATAGACGGCATTATCGAAATAAGTATTCTCCACATATCCGTCCGAATAGGTGAACCTGACAGGGAAATCCTCCACCACCTGTGCGACCTCACTATATCTTTCCACATTGGAATAAGTCAGCATAGGGATGCCAATGTTGGCTCCAAGATAGAACTTATGCGAAAAATCCCAAGCCATATTCAGGATCAGATCGCTTTTATTCCCGGAAGTGAAATTACGTGAACGCTGCGTAAGCGCGCTCGGAACATACCTCCTGCCGTCATCGGTCAACACTTCCGTACACCCCACATAATCACTGTCTCCAGACCCGTAAGGACTTATAAGACCGACATTATATCCCATAGCCACATCCCACAAGTCCGGATGCGCGTCATAGAACGAACTGCTCTCAAGATCAGAATTAGTGTAACCCTGCGCCGCACGCGCCATCTCGGCGAACTTGGAAGAATAACTGTTCGCCCCGGAAGCGTCATGCTTATAATTATAGTTGTACACCGTATTGACAAACACTCCCACCGTAACGTAAGTGTTCGGTAAAAGCGATGAATCGAACCGTGAAGTCAAAGCCATGCTCGGCAGAGTAAACCGCGATTTGCTCGCACGCGAGCCCGACTGCTTTTCCGAATCGGGAGTAAGCGCGAAAGATGTGCTTACGTTCGATATGTTCATGATCGGGCTGAAAACCAATTGAGAATATCCCGCCACGGCGGAACCGGCAGGATTGATGGACACGGACCCGACATCCGAACCCAAAGCTCCGGCCGCTCCTCCGAGTCCGATGACTCTCGCTGACCCCATGTAGTCATTAGCGCTGAAAGTATATGCGTCGCCCAGCGACTGCGCGCCCAGCCCTATGGAAACAAAGGCCGCCAACGCTGCAAATATATATCTTCTCATATCAAATCCTTTTTTACAGGCAGTTTATCTGCGTCCTCTTGAAGATCCGCCACTGCTCCTGCTTGACGAACCGCTGCTGCTTCTGCTTGACGCTCCGCTCGAACTTCTGGAAGTGCTTCCCGAACTTCTATAGCTTGAGCTGCCAGCAGAACTCCTGCTTGTGGAGCTTCTGTACGATGAACTGCCGGCAGAAGAATTATTCGTCGTAGAAGACCTTCTGTACGTGCTGCTACCGTTGCTTGAAGAGGATGATGCAGTTCCGCTCCGACGGGGAACGGAAGAACTTCCGTTATAAGATGCAGAAGAAGAACTTCGCGTTGCAGAGCCGGGATTAACTCTTACAGGAACACCGGAACTTACGGCAGACGAGCCTCTGTGCGGAGAATAAACCTCCCTGCGCGGCGATATCTGATGATATGGCTCATGATGATAATGATGAGGAGGTCTGTGCCAATAATATCTGTCATGCCAATACCGGTCGTTCCAACACCATCTGTCCCAACACCATCTGTCCCAATACCAGCTGTTCCAGTGCCAGCTGTTCCAGTGCCAGTCGTTCCAATACCATCTGTCCCCATAATACCACGACCCGTATGGATAATAGAAAGGGTCATAATAATATGGGTAGCCGAAAGTATACACCGGCACATAAACTATGCTGGACGAAGTGGAGGCCGTCGACCAGCCGTATTCGTCGTAAGTAATATCCAATTTATCGTTGAACTGTGTCCCCGCCGCATTAGCCAGATTATGGACTTCGCCCGAAGATTCAGCTTTATAATAGATGCCGTCCTGATATCTGTAGGCACCTGAATACTGCCCCACGGTACCGCAAGAAGCGACCACCAAGGAGAAAACCGTCAAATAAATAAAAGCCCTTTTCATAGTGAATCTCCTATCATAAAATTTAGTATCTTTGCACGCAATAATCATACCGCCTGTATTATAAGCGGATAAGGCGTACAATTATAGACATTTTATCAGTAAAAGACAATACCGAGATGGCAAAAGAGATTACCCCGAGAAGCGAAAATTATTCACAATGGTATAACGACATAGTGGTCAAGGCCGATCTGGCCGAGCAGTCAGCCGTAAGAGGCTGTATGGTCATCAAGCCTTACGGCTATGCGATCTGGGAGAAAATGCAGTCCATTCTGGACGGGATGTTCAAGAAAACAGGAGTCCAGAACGCATATTTCCCGCTTTTTATCCCTAAATCGTTCTTCAGCAAGGAAGCTGAGCACGTAGCCGGATTCGCCAAAGAATGCGCAGTCGTTACCCACCACAGACTTATGAATGACCCCGACGGCAAGGGAGTGGTCGTAGATCCGGACGCCAGACTCGAAGAAGAACTGATAGTAAGGCCGACATCGGAGACTATAATATGGAGCGTCTATAAGAATTGGATCAAATCATGGCGCGACCTTCCTATTCTCTGTAACCAGTGGTGTAACGTAGTCCGTTGGGAGATGAGAACCAGGCCATTCCTCCGCACTTCGGAATTCCTCTGGCAGGAAGGACACACGGCACACGCCACGGCTCAGGAAGCTCAGGCCAAAGCCATAGAGATGGTGCACGTGTATGCGGAATTTGCGCGCAAGACCATGGCTCTGCCGGTAGTGGTGGGGCACAAGAGTCCTAACGAACGCTTCGCCGGAGCCCTTGACACGCTTACCATAGAAGCCATGATGCAGGACGGCAAGGCACTGCAGGCCGGGACATCACACTTTCTGGGACAGAATTTCGCCAAGTCATTCGACGTGAAATACACTGACAACGAAGGTAAGGAACAGTATGTGTGGGCATCATCCTGGGGTGTAAGTACGCGGCTTATGGGAGCGCTCATAATGGAACACAGCGACGATAACGGACTCGTGCTTCCTCCGGCATTGGCCCCGATACAGGTAGTGCTGGTTCCTATTTATAAGACTGATGAACAGCGCGATGCCATTCTCGAGAAATTCAACGGGATTAAAACCGCACTCGAAGCGCTGGGCATAAGCGTGAAGACAGATGACAGAGACACGCTCCGTCCGGGATTCAAGTTCGCGGAATGGGAGCTTAAGGGTGTTCCGGTACGACTGGCCATGGGAGGCAGAGACCTTGAAAACGGCACGGTGGAATTGGCCCGAAGAGACACCATGGAGAAAACCACCCTCGAATGCGAAGGCATTGAACTGTATATTAAGGATTTGCTCGACAAGATACAGGATAATATCTATCAGAAGGCTCTCGATATGCGCGAGGCGAATGTGCGCAAATGCGATTCCTGGGAAGAATTCAAGGAAGAGATCAAAAAAGGCGGATTCCTGCTCTGCCATTGGGACGGAACGGCCGAGACCGAACAGAAAATCAAAGACGAGACTAAGGCCACCATACGTTGCATTCCTATAGACAGTTATCTCTGCGAGGAAGAAGGGACCGACATATATTCTGGCAAGCCTTCAAAGGGAAGGGTTATTTTCGCTATAGCTTATTGATTATGAAAAAGATACTACTTACCATCTGTTCTTTTTGCGCACTCTCTTTCGGAGCGTATGCCCAGGACGATGCCGTACAGAAAGCGGCGGAAGACGCTGCTGCGGAACTTTTACAGGCACCTCAGGAAGAGGAGGAAGCGCCCAAACCTAATTATTGGACCTCATCCGTTCAGTTCAATTTAGGATATAACATGACCGCCCTCAGCAACTGGGCGGCGGGCGGATATAACACCACCACCCTCACGACCAGCATGGATGCGAAGGCGAATTATACGAAGGATCTCACCAGCTGGAATAACCGTCTTCAGCTCGATTACGGCTTTCTCTACTCCAACGAAAAGCCCAACATCCTGCAGAAAACCAACGACCGCATCTACTTCGAAAGCAAATGGGCCTACAAGACGGCGAGCGGTTCCAAATTCAACTATACCGCGTCCTTCAGCTTCCGAAGCCAATTCACGGACACTCCGGACAAATATGTTCAAGATGAAGAGACGGGCAAATGGAGAGAAAACGTCATCAAGTCCGGCTTCATGTCTCCGGCATACACGGACATAGCATTCGGTATCCAGTGGGCGCCTACGGAATGGTTCGACGTGAACATAGCCCCTGTTACCGGCGGATTCACCATCTGCACCAATGAGGACCTCCGCTCAAGCTATGGTATGAAACTTAAAGACAACGGAACAAGTTACCACCCTGTTCTCTTCCAATTCGGTGCCCAGGTCAAGACCAACTTCAAGGTGGCCATAAACGACGCCCTCGCCTTTGAGACGCAGGCCGTCCTCTTCACCGACTACCTTAACGAGCCATACCTCCGCATCAACTGGGACAACGCCATCAACTGGAAGATAAGCAAATACCTGAACCTCGCCTTCAAGACGTGGCTCATCTCCGATCCTAACGTTACCATAACGGAGAATGACGTGACGAAAAAACGTGGAGTACAGTTCAAGGATTTCCTCTCATTCAATTTCACTTACACACTTTCAAGCAAGTAACGGATGCGCCTGCTTTTAGCGATAAGCGGAGGAATAGATTCAATGTATATGGCAGACAGGGCACTTGACGGCGCCCTGTTTGATTTTGACTATACCTTCAGCGTAGCGCACTGTAACTTTCACCTCCGAGGCGAAGAAAGCGACGGGGACATGCGTTTTGTAAGGCAGTGGTGCCTCAAGCACAATGTGGAGTTTCTGTCCGCGGAGTTTGACACCGCGGCATTTGCCCGGGAGAATAAAATCAGCACTGAGATGGCTGCACGCGAACTTCGATACACGTGGTTTGCGGACCTTTGTCTTAGTCGCGGGTTCGACGCCGTGGTAGTGGCGCACAACTGCGATGACAACGTGGAGACCCTGTTTCTCAACATGCTTCGCGGCTGCGGAAGCAAAGGGATGAGCGGGATGCGCGAAGACAGCGGGCACTTCCCCCGCCGCATACTCCGTCCGCTTCTCACCACAAGCCGTGAACAGATCTTCGCCCATATGACAGCCCGTTCTCTTGCATGGAGGGAGGACAGGACCAACAGCGAGGATATGTGTAAACGTAATGTATTGAGACACAAAGTGCTGCCTGTCTTGAAAGAAATCAATCCTTCGGCTCTCGCTACACTTTCCAAAGACATGCTCCACCTTAGGGCAGTAGACGAAATGGCATCGGACTATTACGCTGAACATAAGGCGGAACTGAACTCCATATCAGCTCTTTTAAAACTGAAACATTGGAAGTATGTCCTGTACAGGGCGCTGCATGAGAAAGGCTTCGGCGAAAGCGTCTTTGAGGACCTGTGCAGGCTTCTTGTATCAGGAGGCCAGACAAGCGGAAAGACATTCCTGAGTCCGACATGGACACTTTCCCTCGGCTCCGACACCTTGCATTTCACTCCGAAAACGGACATCAAAGAAGAAGCAAACTGCATAAAAGTAGATGGGCCGGGAACATTCTCACTTGCAGGTCGGACGTTCTCCGTCAACATTGAGGGCATACGTTCGTCGCTTAAGACCTCCCCGGGAGAGATTATCGCAAGCGCCGGGAAGTTACGCTTCCCTTTCTATTTCCGCACATGGAGAGAAGGCGACCGGATGCAGCCTCTCGGGATGAAAGGACAGAAAAAGATCAGCGACCTTTTCGTCGACCTCAAAATACCGGCATATAAAAAAGACGCGGAAACAGTCATCGTAAAAGACCCTTCCGACACTGAAGTTCTCGCTCTTCTATCTCGAAGACCCGGAGAAAAAATAAAGGTCCGCCGCGAAGCAGACCTTGAAATACTTTCCATTAAGGAACTTACATCGAAATGCTCGGAATGAACGGCATGGAAGCGAACACCATCTCGTGCCTGCCGCTCTGCCAGCCATCAAGCCATGCCTTATAATAATCAGCCCAATTGGCATATACGGAATAATCATTGACCGCACCGGTAAGCGTCTCCGTAAGTATCTCCATAACAGTCAGTTCACGAGGATATTCCACTATGTTCCAATTATCCGTATCCTCATCTCCGCCGCAAATTCCGGCATAACGTATGGCTTCCTTCAGGCCGCCTATCTCATCTACGAGACCTATTTCGAGAGCGTCGCTTCCCGTCCATACACGGCCCTGAGCGATCTCATCCACCTGAGCGGCCGTCATACCGCGCCCGTCCGCCACAAGTGCGATGAAGCGCGCATAGATACTTTCTATACTTCTCTGCATGTATGCGTTCTCCTCCTTAGTAAACGGACGTGAAAGATTGAACATGTCCGAGTGTTTGTTAGAGGAAACGCTCTGTACGCCTACGTGAAGAGTCTCCTTATACAGCTTTGACAGATCGGGAACCATACCGAACACTCCTATCGAACCGGTAAGGGTGGAAGCGTCAGAATAAATCCTGTCCGCCCCGTTTGATATCCAATAGCCGCCCGATGCAGCATAGTCGCCATAAGAAGCGATCAAAGGCTTGACTTCGCTGAGACGGTCAAGTTCGTGGCGGATTTTCTCCGATGCCACGACACTTCCTCCCGGTGAATTCACGCGGAGAACCACCGCCTTGACACTGCTGTCGCGTCTAACATCCTCTATGATGGAAGCGAAACGGTCACCGTCCACATTCTGTACGTCATATCCGTCCACTATGTTACCATTGGCATAAATAATGGCTATCTTCTTGGAAGAGCGGAAGTTATTCTTAATGTGGCTGTCGGCATAGGCGGCGAACGGGATGAATTGAACTTCATCGAAAGTCTCCACCTGGCCCATAACGGCAAGCTTATTTTCAAGGGCCTGTCTGTCAAGAAGTTCATCTACAAGACCGGCATCGACAAAATCGGCAGGAAGGCAAAGCTGAAGATTATCGACGGAAGCATTAATGTCCTCCACGCTCAAACCGCGGCTCAGCGCCATATCGCGCGCGAACGTATTCCACATGGAATTCACCATCACCTGATTCTGATGAAGATTCTCGGCGCTGGCGCTTGAACGGATATACATCTCCCCGGCGGACTTGTATTTACCGTGACGGATAAGCTGTACTTTGACACCTATCCTGTCAAGGGCGTCCCCGAGGAACATCAGACGGCTGGATATGCCATGGAACATGGGGGTGCCGCCCTGATATGCCCCCATATACACTTTATCCGCCACGCTTGCAAGATAATAAGAAGCGGTGGTAGGGTTCTCGATATATGCGATGACAGGCTTGCCGCTCGAGCGGAAATCCCGGAGCGCCGCTCTGAATTCCGCGATGGCGCCTATCCCTATGGTAGGATCGTCACTTTTAAGATATATGCATCTGACCCCCGGATCTTCAGCGGCAGCCTCGACAGCGTTCATGGCCTTGAGAAGTCCGACGCTTATCAACTGCTCCTTGGAGAAGGACAGCGACTGTGTGCTCTGTTCAGATATGGCGATCTTCGACATGTCGATTTTCAGGATTCCCTGCGTAGGGACGGCAGCCTGCTTCTCCCCTAAGGAAATGAAACTGGACAAAATGGCAAAACCGATAAGATTCACGATCAGAAGACCGCATATTACGGCAAGCAGAGTTTTTAAAAAATTCTTCATCAGTTAGATATGTTTATGCAGCAAAAGTAGTAAATTTGTAAGATAAATTTACCATTATGGCTCAAAAAACTTCCATCCCGAAGGGGACCAGAGACTTCGGTCAGAGAGAAATGGCCGAACGCAATTATATTTTCGACACCATAAAGAGCGTTTTCCGCAGTTTCGGATATTCACAGATAGAAACACCGGCCATGGAGAACCTCTCCACCCTCTTGGGTAAATATGGAGACGAAGGAGACAAACTTCTCTTCCGCATACTTAATTCGGGAGATGCGTTCGCTGACGTGGACACTTCCAAGCCGCTCACCGCCCAAGTATGCGAAAAGGGTCTGAGATACGACCTGACTGTTCCGTTCGCCAGATATGTGGTTCAGCATCAATCGGATATTTCCTTCCCATTCAAAAGATTCCAAATTCAGCCCGTATGGCGCGCCGACAGGCCGCAGAAAGGGCGTTACCGCGAATTCTACCAATGCGATGTGGACACCATAGGTTCCAAAAGCCAGCTGTGCGAGCTTGAACTCGTTCAGATAGCCGACGAAGTGTTCAGACGCCTGGGCATAAGGGTCCAGATAAAGATCAACAACCGTAAGATTCTCAGCGGGCTCGCCGAGATATGCGGAGCGCCGGAGAAGGTGGTGGACATAACCGTAGCCATAGACAAGCTCGATAAGATAGGGCTCGATGCCGTCAAAGCGGAGCTCCTGGAAAAAGGGCTGTCAGAACAGGCTGTCGCACTTCTTGAACCTGTGCTTAATCTGAGCGGAAGCACGGAGGAGAAGCTTCACTCGATGCGCTCACTCTTCGAAAAGAGCGAAATCGGGCAGAAAGGACTGGACGAGATGGAGCAGCTTATGGGTTACATAAGTGCGGCCGGCATAGAGACGGAGTGTGAGATGGACCTTTCTCTCGCCCGTGGACTGAACTACTATACCGGAGCTATTTTCGAAATCAAAGCACTTGACTATCAGATAGGAAGCATCAGCGGAGGCGGCAGATACGATAACCTTACCGGCATCTTCGGACTTCCTGACACTTCAGGTGTGGGGATAAGTTTCGGAGCAGACAGAATCTATGACGTACTGAAAGGACTTGACAAGTTTCCTCCGAATCTTGGCAGCACCACCACACTGCTCTTTGCCAATATGGGAGCAGAAGAATGCGAATATGTTCTTCCTGTCAGCATCGCCTTAAGGGAAAAAGGCATAAGCACTGAACTCTATCCGGATGTCTGCAAGCTTAAAAAACAGTTCGATTACGCTGACCGTAAAGGAATTCCGTTCCTTTCCATCTGCGGAGAAGAAGAAAAGGAAAACGGAACCGTACAGATAAAGAATCTTCTGACAGGAGAACAGCAAAGCTTCAAGAAAGAAGATTTGGACTCCATGACCGAATTTCTGCGCTGAAGCGATGGACGAACTTGAAGAACTGAGGCTACAGATAGACGAGATCGATAAAGAATTGGCATCCTGCTTCGAAAGGAGAATGGATGTGGTCAGGCGCATCTCTGATATCAAATTGGCCCGAAAGGCTGAAGTGCTTGACAGCAAGAGAGAAGAAGAAGTTCTATGCAGCAGGCTCCCTCTAGTGCAGGACACCGGGATTCGACCTTTTTGGGAGGAAGAAGTAAGACTGCTGATGAGATTATCCAAAGAATACCAATGGACTTTAAGAGAAGACTCCCCATCCCGAAAGAAATAAAGAAAGGCTTTCCGCTGTCAGAAAAGGGATCTGCGGTGAGGGACAAGACCGTGAGCGAAATCCGGGACATACTCTGCGGAAAAGACCACAGGCTTCTTCTCATCATAGGTCCATGTTCGGCGGACCGTGAAGATTCAGTCTGTCTTTATCTCGAAAAACTCCTCAGGCTTCAGGAAAAGGTGAAGGACAAAGTATGTCTGGTCGCAAGGCTTTATACCGGCAAGCCCCGTTCCAAAGGAAACGCCTATAAAGGTATGCTTCACAGTCCGGATCCGAAATCCGGCCATGAAGACATATTGAAAGGGCTTCTGTCCATACGGGAAATACATCTTAAAGCATTGGAACAGATAGGGATAGGCTGCGCTGACGAGCTTCTCTATCCTGAAAGTTACAGATTCGTATCCGACCTGCTATGCTATGCCACAGTAGGAGCGCGTTCCTCTGAAAATCAGCAGCATAGACTGACTGCCAGCGGGCTTGACATACCCGTAGGGTTTAAAAATCCCATGAACGGGGACCTCTCATCCCTTATGCAGGCTATAGAAACCGCCCGTAACGAACATCTCTTCATATATCGTAACTGGGAAGTTCAAAGTCAGGGCAACGCCTTCGCCCACGGGATACTCCGCGGATATGTGGACCATCTCGGAATAAATCACCCTAACTATGACTTGCAGTCCCTGCGCCTCGCAAGCGAAATGATTAACGGGACGTCAGGAAGTCCGAACAACGCCCTGCTTATCGACTGCAACCATTCCAATTCGGGTAAAAACTTTCTTAAACAGGCAGATATCGCAAAGGATGTCTGCTCCTCCAGAAAAACAGATCCTTCCGTCCGCGACACGGTCAAAGGTCTCATGATAGAGTCCTACCTTGAAGACGGGGCGCAAAACGAATGCGGCACCACTTTCGGACAATCCATCACAGACCCTTGCCTGGGATGGGACAAAAGCGAAAAACTGGTGCTCGAACTCGCGGAACTTTGGTAAAAAAGACTATCGCACAAGGAAAGCGAACTTGATGACACGCTGATAAGTCTGACCCTTGCGCAGAACCTGAGAAGGGAACTGAGGTTTGTTAGGCGCGTCCGGAAAACCCTGACATTCAATGGCCACTCCGTCATAATCGGCATAGTCCTTTCCGCTCTTGCCCTTCGGACAGCCTGCAAGCCAATTGCCTGTATATACCTGCACTCCGGGTTGAGAAGTATAGACCTTCAGTTCACGTCCGGACCGCTCCGAATAAAGGTCCGCCACCTGCCTTATCTCGCCTTGCTTATAACCGTCTATGACCCAGCAGTTATCATAACCTTTCCCATAGGCAAGAGCCGGGAAATCGGCGTTTATGTCCCTGCCTAACTTTTTCGGAGAAGTGAAATCCATGGGAGTAGCTTTCACATCAGCCATCTCCCCCGTAGGGATAAGAGACGGAGACGTAGGAAGCCACCTGGATGCGTTCAACTGAAGAATATGGTCAAGAACCGATCCGCTTCCCTCTCCGTTCAGATTAAAATAGGCGTGGTTCGTAAGATTGACTATCGTATCCCCCGACGACACGGCAGAAAGGGTGAGAGTCAAAGCATTATCTTCACTCCATTCATATTTGGCCGTGGCTGTCAGCTCCGACGGATATCCCATCTCGCCATCTGCGGACCTATATGTGAACACCACTGATTCGCTCTCCACAACGGCATCCCATACCTGATTTTGAAATCCTTCAGGGCCGCCATGAAGATGATTCGGTCCGTTATTGACAGGTAACTCATACTGCTTGCCATCCAGAGAGAAAAGGCCTTCAGCGATGCGGTTCGCATATCTGCCGGGCACCTTTCCGGCGCAAGGTCCGTCATTGAAATAATCCGCTGCATCCGAATAGCCAAGTACCACATCTGCCAATTCGCCTTTTTTATCCGGAACCGCTATCCCCACTATACCGGCGCCAAAGTTCGAAAGCTGCACGAAAGCACCGGACGAATTTCTGATCGTAATTTTGTAAATCTCCTTTCCCGAAGCGGATTTACCCCATAATTCCTTATTTATAATCATAGCAACAGTATTATCGAAGCACCAAATTACGAAATCTCATACATTTACGCAAATCCGTTCGCCATTCGTAACACAACCCACTGTTAACTATTTGATTTTCACCACCGCATCATAACATTATCACAAAACTTAAAATTTTTAATTATTTATTAAAATTATTATATTACATTTGCACCC
>CAVEIF010000008.1:0-45690 GCA_963615835.1 Coprococcus eutactus
GACATATCGTCGTAGGTACAGCTGCACCTGAGGTATGCCCTGTATGCGCGCATCCTAAGTCTTACTTCGAGATACACGAAGATAATTATTAGTAGTGCTTACATAATAAAAAGAGGACGGCCCGCAGCGGGCCGTCCTCTTTTATGTTCAGAGAAAACTACCAGTTAAGTATCTTCTTGAAATCGTAATCCTCAGGATTAGGAACATACTTTTTAGCAGCTTCGTAATCAGCCTCAGTAATGTAGTGGCAGATATGATTATAGTAATTCTGAGCGGTGCCGCCTTCGATGTTGACTCTTCTCGGAGGTATCTTGCCCTCTTCGTTCTGAAGGTCGTGCAGGTACAGAGGCTTGGCGTCTCCGTTATGGTCTACGAATACCATACATCCGGTTTCTCCCTTTTCGAAAAGCTCATATACTCCCATGGCAAGCTCCGTGCAGTATGTGAGGTCGAAAGCGATAGGGTCCTGGCAGCGGACATCGTATCCTATCTCTATAGGGCGGGTCTTCACCTTCATGCCCACTTTCTTGAACTCTTTCTCAAGAATGTCATTGAACATCACTGCCTTTGAGATTTTGCCAAGTTCCGGGTGTCCGTGTTCGTCGTATGTAAGATGAGCACCTGTAGCCTTGATTTCTTCCGGATCAAGATCGTGGAACACGCCTTCCGCCACTACCACCGTACCGTAGTCAATGCCGAGAATCTTACGCTTGATAATGGAGCCAAGTGTCAGCTTGATGATCTTGTCTATGCCTATGGCGGTCTTGTTGAACATCTCCGGGATGATGGTCATAGGGCAGTGTGTAGCTTCGCCTATGCCGAGAGCGAGATGGCCCGCGCTTCTTCCCATAGCGGAGATGATGAGCCAGTTTCCTGACGTGCGGCCATCCTCGTAGGCTGTGCGTGCGATATGTGCACCCTCATCCTTGGCGGAATTGAACCCGAAAGTCGGCGTGTTGTCAGGAAGAGGAAGGTCGTTATCTATAGTCTTAGGGACGTGGATGTTGGAGATAGGATATTTTTTCTCTTCCAGGAATTTGGCGATGCGGTTGGCTGTGGAAGCCGTGTCATCACCGCCGACTGTAACCAGAAGTTTGATGTCGTTCTGAGTGAAAAGATCAAGGTTGAAGTTCTTCTCGAAATCCTCAGCCGTAGGTTTGAAACGGCTCATCTGAAGATAACTTCCGCCTCTGTTAAAGTATGCGTCCGCCTTGAAGAAGTCTATGTCCTCGGTGCGCGGGCTCTTTGAAAACAATCCGCTGTAGCCCCCGTGAAGACCGATGACACGATAACCGTTGGCAAGGAAAGTCTTGGCTACTGAACAAACGACGGTATTCATACCTGGAGCAGGACCACCGCCGCAAAGAATAATAATTGAACCTTTCATGTGTTATGATATAAATATTTGCTGATTTTCGCGCCGCAAAAATACATTATTTCCTTAAAATTATAAAATCCCAGGCGGGGATATTGACCCGGATTTCTCCACAGAAGCGCGAATTGGCCACGGAAGGCACTTCAAGCGTGATATCCGCCATGTCCGAAGAGAAGTTGCAGGCCACCAGAGCGTCCTTCCCGTCCGGAGCAAGTCTGAGAAAAGCAAAATGTCTGTCGACATCAAATCCTTTTTCAAATGACTGACAATAGGACAGGTCATAGTTGGACGCGTCCGAAAGGTCTTTCTTTAATGCCAATACATTCCGGTAAACCTTCAGCACATCTTTCTGCTCCGCACTCAAACGGTTGACTTTTACCGGCTTGGCATGAGAGAAAATGGATGTTCTGCCCTCGTTTCCATCTCTTGCGTCCTCGCCTAATTCCTGCCCGAAGTAAAGCATGAACGGATCAGGGTAGAAAAGGGCGCTGACCGCCAGGGCGGGATAAGCTTTCTGCGCACTGCCGGCAAACCATGCGGAAGCTATCCTCTGCTCATCGTGATTTTCAAGGAAATTCAGCATGCGTGGCTGCAGAGATCCGAGTCTCTGCCAATTGGCGGTGATGGCTTTGCAGGAGCATTGGCCTGAAACGATGGAACGCAGCGTATCATAAAGACCCGACTTGTCGTAAAGATAATCGAAATGCGCATCCTCTATAAAACGCGTGTAATTCTCAAAAGAATATGCCTCTCCTATGAAGATGACGGAAGGAAAATCTTTTTTAATCTCGCCTGTAAGAAAATTCCAGAAAGGGACGGGTACCAGCTCCACCATGTCGCAGCGGAATCCGTTCACGCCTTTAGATGCCCAGAACTTAATGATGTTCAGTATCTTATCCCAATTGGCGCGGTCAGAATAATCTATCTTGTCGGTGTCCGTCCAATCGTAGTCGTAGCGTCCGAGGGTCTTTATGCCGCCGTGAGAGTCTGAATAATCCGGGCTTACGTGATTGGGGATGAAGTCTATTATAACTTTAAGTCCGGCCTCGTGGGTGCGTTTCAGAAGAGCCTCGAACTCCTGCATCCTAAGGGTCTCGTCATCTGCAAGATAGGGATTTACATCGTAATAGTCCATAATGGAATATGGACATCCCCAGTCTCCCTTGACGTAGCTCCTGTCCGAAGGAGAATGCCGGATGACTCCCGTGTACCAGACGTGGCTTACGGAGAGAGATTTCAGATAGGTGAAAGTCCTGTCGTCAAAAGACGAGAAGCGACCCTTCGAAAAGAGTCGCGTCAGTACCTGATAGATGATCATTTCTGTACCGGAAGGATTTTCTTGATGATGTCCGTGTTATCCATACGTCCGGCGAATTTCTCCGACCCGCGACCGATGGCATAGATAGGGACGTGGTCTCCGTTATGCTCGTTGGTGGTCCATCCGAAACCGCATTCGTTGTTGAACTTGTTACGTTCGGTCATGTTGGCGAAATTATCCTCCTTACCGGCATTTTCCCATTGCTCGATCATTCTCTCCCAGTTCACCTTATATCCGTAGCCGTAGCTGCCCAGGTTTGCGCCGCCTGTCTTATGGTCGGCCGTTACAAGGATAAGTGTCTCCTTTGGATGCTGCAGGTAAAATTCATAGGCCACCTTGACTGCATCGTCGAACTTCAGGACGGCTTCCACAGTAGGCATCACCTTGTTGGCGTGGCACATCCAGTCTATCTCCCCACCTTCGCACATGATGAAGAACGGCTTTCTGGTGTCAAGTGTGGCGAGACAATCCTTCATCATATCCGCAAGAGGTACGAGTTTGTCGTCCTCGGCGCTGTAGTTCTTGGCCTTATGGTCAGGGTAAGGATTGGCCACCATGACGACCTTGCCGGCGCCTTTGACGGCGTCAAATTCCTTCTGTCCGTAAACGACCTCATATCCGTTCTCCCTAAGGAAGATGTCGCTGCCCGGTTTGTCGCCTTTGCGGTCATTGAAGTCAAGAAAACCTGAACCGCCCACGAACTCGAATCCCGAAGAGGGAATCTGCGAACTTATGGTATAATATTCATTTCTCTTCTCGACGTGCGCATAGAAAGCTGCCGGAGTGGCATGGTTAAGAGGGACTGAAGAGAATATGCCCACCTGATAGTCGTAATCGTTTTTAAGCTGCTGAGCCACACTGTAAACCGGATTGCAGTCAGGGTCCATGCCCAGCATGCCGTTATTGGTCTTGAAGCCCGTGGCTATCGCGGTGCCCGATGCGGCGGAGTCCGTAATGACACTGTTGGCAGAATAGGTGGTGCACATGCCCAGAACAGGGAACTGCGTGAAAGAAAGCTGGCTTCCGCCCAGTTTACCGTCCAGATAAGAGAGGTATGACTCCGTGAGAGATACCTGGCCGCCTCCCATGCCGTCGCCTATGAACAAAAATACATATTTGGCCTCAGGCTTCTGAGTACAGGATGAAAGAACCGCCACGCCTATGGCGAGCGATAGGAAAAAGTCTTTAATTTTCATTATGATTGGATTTACGTTTGAATTCCGATATGGTTACGGCGGCTGCTATGGCCACATTCAAGGACTCGGCATGATCTCCGGAAGCGAATGAAGGAATCAACAGGCGTGAGGTGCACAGCTCCCTTATGCCGGGGCTTATCCCCCTGGACTCATTACCCATGACAAGCAGACCGTAAGGCTTGATCCGGCTTCCGTACAAGTCCTCCCCGTCAAGAAATGTCCCGTGGATGTCCAGCCCTTCACATCTGAAGCGCTCACAAAGCGCTGCAAGGTCGCAATACACGACCGTCTTTCTGAAAACGGCCCCCATGGAACTCTGCACCACCTTCGGATTATATTGATCCACAGTATCTTCGGATGCGAATATGCCGTCTATTCCGAACCAGTCGCAGATACGCATTATGGTGCCGAGATTACCTGGGTCGCGGACGCTGTCAAGTGCCAGATACAGGCCGTCGGCCTTCAGTTCGAAAACATCCTTCTGCGGAGCCTTTTTAAGGACAGCCAGCAGTGGAGATGGGGAGTCCAGGGAGGAGATCCGCGACATCTGCTCCTCTCCGATTTCGTCCCTTTCATATATACAGACGGCTTCAAAACCGCTGTTCAAAGCCTCCGCAACCATCTTTTCGCCCTCTACGACAAAAAGGCCCGCTTCGTCGCGGAACTTCTTTTGCGAAAGAGAGCGAATCTGTTTTATCTGTGTGGAAGACAATTTAAGCATAGCACTGCACAAATATACTTAATAATTGTTAAATTTGTCCGATTTCATGCCGCTGCAAGCGGTAAAAATTTTACGGAAATTGCTCAAAAAATCCATAATAATCTCCCTTTCGGGTCAAATCTTATCCGTGTTGCTGATATCTTCCTGCAGCACCACCCGATCCTTGAAGGATGACGAACTGAGGCTTGACAGTAACGATATCGTCATTACGAACGACTCGGAATTTGACGCACGCGACCTTGATCCATATCTCAGGCAGCAGCCTAACCGTTCATATTTCGGACTTAAGCCGCTCCTTTACCTGTATAACTGGTCAGGAAACAGCGACAAAGGCCTTAACAGCTTATGGAGAAGTCTGGGAGAGGCGCCCGTCGTCTACGACCAGAATCAGGTCGAAAGGTCAAAAAGCAGCATGACCGTACGTCTCAATTCCCTGGGCTATTTCGGTTCGACCGTAGAGAGTGAATTGAGAATCAAGGGGCAGGAGGCCAATGTAACTTATTATGTCAAGCTTGGCCGGAGATATCAGATAGACAGCATCATCTTCAGATTACCGGCATTCAGACCGGATTTCGAAGAAGATTTTTATGCCGACAGCGCTGACATCATGATACGCAGAGGGGATTATCTCTCGGAGCGGACGCTTAATGCGGAAGTCGAAAGAAGCGTGGCTGCACTCAGGGAAAAGGGCTATTTCGCCCTGGACAAGACCGCTTATTCATTCGTGGCGGATACATTGGCCGGTAATGGAAAAGCTGTCCTGGAATATGTCATCAGGGAAGGGGACCAGCGGCTCACAAAATCAAGGATTGGCAATGTTACCATAGAATTTCCGGAAAATCTGAATGTAAAAGAGTCTGTCCTGAAGGGAGTTAACCTGATCAGACCGGGAGAAGTGTATAAGGAGTCCAATGTTAGCGACACCTACCTCCGGTTTTCCTCGCTTAAAATATTCAAGACCGTGGGTATAGACATGCACCAGACCTCTGACGAGACGGTGGATTGCGAGATCAGTCTTACGAAATCGAAGCCTCAGGGATTGAAGACGAATCTGGAAGTGTCCACCAATTCATCCGGCCTGATAGGCATATCGCCGCAGCTGACATTTTATCATAAAAACATATTCGGGGGCGGAGAATGGCTCAATGTGGGCTTCGTCGGGAATTTCCAGTTCAAGCCGGACGAAGATGTCTCGTCCAATGAACTCGGTACTTCACTCAGCCTTAGTTTTCCGCAGTTCCTGGGGCTAGGATACAAGTTTTTCAAGGGTCCGTCCGTACCGCGAACGGAGGTGAACGCATCGTTCAATTACCAGAACCGTCCGGAGTACACCCGCAATCTGCTGTCCACTTCATTCGGCTATTCCGGCACTCTGAAAAATCGTCTCTACTATCAGGTTTACCCGCTCAGGATCAACTATGTACGCCTGTTTAACCTGAATGACGACTTCAGTGAAAGACTGGATAAGAACCCTTTTATGAAATATTCTTATCAGGACCACTGCGACATAGGTGTTTCCGCCACCATCTTTTACAACAGCAGCTCGCAGCTGGTTCCGAAGACGGACTATCATTCCGTCCGCTTCTCCACCGATCTGTCGGGCAATCTGGTCTGCCTGTTCAACAGCATGCTCAAAGTCAATGATGCAGAAGAAATACTTGTGTTCAATACGCCATACTCACAATATGCCAGGTTGGAATTCTCCTATGTCCGCGGCATACGCTTCGGATATGATGATGCACAGAGCGTAGCCGTAAGGTTTCTTTCCGGAGTCGGATTCGCTTATGGTAACTCCACCTCGCTTCCTTACGAAAAACAGTTCTACTGCGGTGGTGCGGGAAGCATGCGCGGATGGCAGGCACGCTCTCTGGGCCCGGGATCTTCACCCATGGACGAGACGTTCAGCATTCCGAGCCAAACGGGAGATTATAAGCTGGAACTCGATGTGGAGTATAGGTTTCCCATGTTTTCCAAGATAGAAGGAGCGCTTTTCGCCGAGATGGGCAACGTGTGGAAAAGGGAGGACGGCATCACGCTCGCGGACATAGCGGCCGACTGGGGACTGGGCCTCAGGGTGAATCTGGATTTTCTCGTTCTGCGTATTGACTGGGGTATCAAACTCAGAGACCCGGCTGTAGAAGAATTCGGCGGCTGGCTGACACCTTCTTCGGCTGTGAGGACTGACGGAAGTGCCATACATTTCGGTGTGGGCTATCCGTTCTAGCGATTTTTCGTATAATATTTAGGCCAGCAGGCTTGCAGATAGGACTTCAGCTTGTCCTCGTGAGAATTAGGCTGAGGCTCATAGAAGACTTTTCCTTTAAGTTCCTCGGGCATGAACTCCTGATCCACGAAATGTCCCGGGAAATCGTGAGCATAAAGGTAACCGTCGCTGTATCCAAGATTTTTCATAAGCGAAGTGGGAGCATTGCGAAGATGCAGAGGTACGGAAGGGGAGTCGTCCTTTTCGACTTCAGCCAGAGCGCTGCCTATGGCCATATAAGCGGAGTTGCTCTTGGGCGAGGATGCCAGATATATGGTACATTCCGAAAGAGGAATCCTGGCTTCGGGCATCCCTATGTTCTGGCAGATTCTGAAGCAGGCGTCGGCGATCAACAGTGCGTTGGGATTGGCCAATCCTACATCTTCCGCCGCACTTATGCATAGTCTGCGTGCGATGAAAAGCGGATCCTCGCCTCCCGAAAGCATACGCGACAGGTAATAGACGGCGGCGTTCGGATCAGACCCGCGTACGCTTTTGATGAAAGCGGATATTATGTCGTAGTGCATCTCTCCTCCCTTGTCATAGGTGACCAGATTCTTCTGCAGACACTCGCTTACCGCCTTGTCGTCTATCACTATCTCGGGTCCACGGGCCTCCAGAGAATCGACTACTATCTCCAGAACATTAAGGAGCTTACGTCCGTCCCCGCCGCTGTAACGGAGCAGTGCACCTTTCTCCTTGACCTCTATGTTTTTCTCTTTCAGCAAGATGTCTGACTTCAAGGCCCTGTCGAGGATGGCTTCAAGGTCTTCGCCTTCCAGCGGTTTGAGAACATATACCTGACAACGTGAAAGAAGCGGGCTTATAACTTCAAACGACGGATTCTCCGTGGTGGCGCCAATAAGAGTGAAAATCCCCTTCTCCACTGCACCGAGAAGAGCATCCTGCTGACCTTTATTGAAACGGTGAATCTCGTCTATGAAAAGGACAGGGGAGTTTCCGCCGGAAAAAATGGATTGGGACCGCGCCTTGTCTATAACGTCCCTTACATCCTTTACCCCCGAGCTGATGGCTGAAAGGGTATGGAATTCGCGACCGAGAGATCCGGCCATGATGTGGGCGAGCGTGGTTTTCCCCACTCCCGGAGGTCCCCAGAGGATAAAAGATGACAAATTACCGCTTTCTATCATGTTACGGAGCACACATCCCTTTCCGACAAGATGTTTCTGCCCGGCATAATCGTCCAGACTCTGCGGACGCATACGCTCCGGGAGCGGAGGCAATATAGTATTCATTCAAATCCTTTTTAGTTAGCGGCAAATATAGTAAAATCGCGAATTAATGCCTAACTTCGCCACGTGTACTTATGAACTCTAAATCTCTGATATTTAGTCTGGCATTTCTGTGCCTTTTCGTGCCGTCCCTGTCGGCATGGGATAAAGGAGTGGACATCACCAGAATAGGGGAGATGAGTTCCATAAAAGGGCATTCCCTGTCAGTTCTTACCACTTCCAACAGGAGGGAGAACGCGTTTCTTCGTTTCTCCGCCACGCTCGACACCTACGGAATACTTTCGCACAAAACCAGTTCGTTCGGCGGTAAACTTTCAGCCACCCATAACACCATATTCAAAAACGGATCCCTTGACGAGGACGTCCGATATATCCTTTATGTGGGGGCGGGCGGAGTCGCGGGCTACCTTAAGGACTACTATCGCGAAAGCATCAGGAATCACGGAGTCATATTCGGAGTTACGGCTTCTGCCGGGGGAATAGTGGCGTTCAGGCGCTCACACGTGGAGTTGGGAATCGATTTCAGTTCCGACCTCGCCCTTCAACTGCGCAGGATGGAAGAAGCTACGGACGCCCGGCTTGGCCTTTCATGGTATGCCAATGGCATTTTCGGGGCTCTCATACCTCAAATCGCTATATATTATAGATTCTGATGAGAAAATTGGCTTGCATATTGGTATTGACACTGGGGATGAACTTAGTCTGCCAGGCTCGGCTGAGCGGTGGTTTCAGTTGGGGGTATTCACCTCAAGTCTTTTATTCTCAAGTGTTTTCATATACGCCTAATCGAGTGGGATATAGGATCAGCGACAGGGACCGGGGTTTTACATATTTCAGCAACGCATATCTGGACATTAATGCCGGCATAGACATTAAGGATAAAGTTTCTCTTTACTTCAAGACAGGCTACCGCGGAACAGGGCAATCCTACGACATAGTACCGCTGCTCCTTGAAAGCAGGTATTATTTCGGCAGCAGTTATTCCGGAGGCACCTTTATCGCCTTGGAGGCCGGGACAGCCATGCACGAATGGAGTTTCGAAGACGGCATCATGATAGCAAAGACCGCGTTCGGATACAGGGAACAGCTTTACAAGAGTCTGAGCGTGGATTTTACGGTGCATCTGCAGGCGCTGCATCTTCATCCGCTGCCTATAGACAAATATGAGGGCGTCATTCCGCGCCCTCAAGTATCATATTCTTCGGTCAATTATCTGCAGATAGGATTCGGTGTCGGGATTAATTTCTGACCGACCTGTCGTGTTTTCGCATCAGCGAGATTACAGCTGGATAAAGAGATAGATCATATACGCCGTCTCTACCAGAAGCATGGTCAGGCCGGCAGGTTTCGACAGATTCTGCTTTTTGGAGCCGAAAGCGAAAACGAACAGGAGCAGCGCCGCCGCGAAAAGCACGGCCAGATCCACCTGGCTCATCGAAGATGTCTGCATAGGCATTATCAGGCCGGATACTCCGAGAATGAACAGAATGTTGAACACGTTGCTTCCCACTATGTTTCCCAGCGCCAATTGGCCTTTCTTCTTCGCGATGGCCACTATGCAGGTCATAAGTTCAGGAAGTGACGTCCCTATGGCCAGAATGGTTATGGCGATGAATTTTTCACTTGCACCAAGCCTGTGCGCTATGTCCACGGCGTGATTTACAAACATCTTGCCTCCGAAAATGAGGCCTGCAAGACCTGCGATAATCATCAGGGCAGATACGACGGTGGCATGGCTTTTACCTGACGACTCATCTTCGGCTGCAGCATCCTCCTTCCCGGTTTTGAAATTATAATAAAGATAGGCGGCGAAGACAAGAAGGAAGAACGCGGCGTCTATCCTGTTGAGCGTCCCCTTCAGGACGACAAGACAGAAGAAAAGCGTTACGCCCAGAAGGATAGGTATGTCTATGCATCTGTTCTGCCGTGTAATGGCGATGGGGGAGAGCACTGCCGTAAGACCCAGAATGAAGAGGACATTGAAGATGTTGGACCCCACGACGTTGCCCAGAGCTATGGCGGAGGAACCTTCCAAGGCTCCGGTCACGCTCACCACAAGTTCCGGACAAGACGTTCCGAACCCTACTATAACTATGCCTATGACGAAGTCGCTGATGCCTATTTTCTTGGCTACATCGGACGCTCCGTCCACCAGGATGTCAGACCCGTAAACCACCAGGGCGAGTCCGACAAGCAAAAGGAAAACCGAAAGTAACATTATTGTTTTCTAATTAGTCTGCAAACATTTTCTACGTGCTGCGTATGCGGAAACATGTCCACCGGCTGTACGTCAGTAATGACATAATCCGAACAGAGAAGTGCCAGGTCGCGTGCTTGAGAGGCAGGATTGCAGGATACATATACGATGCGCTCCGGCGCTGCGTCGAGAATGACTTTCGCCACATCCGGATGAATCCCTGCTCTCGGAGGGTCAAGGATAATGACGTCCGGCTTCCCATGTCCGCGGATGAAATCCTCTGTCAGAATGTCCTTCATGTCCCCGGCGAAAAATTCGCAGTTCTGTATGCCGTTCGCCCCGGCATTTACATGGGCATCCTCTATGGCCTCGGGAACATATTCAATGCCAATCACTTTGCGTGCCTTGGCCGATATGAACTGCGCGATGGTTCCCGTCCCTGTGTAAAGGTCATATACCACCTCGTCTCCGGTCAGCGAAGCGAATTCGCGCGTTACTTTATAAAGATTGTACGCCTGAGGGGCATTGGTCTGGTAAAATGATTTCGGCCCGATCTTAAAGCGAAGATTCTCCATCTGTTCGTATATGGAGTCATCTCCCTTATAGAGAATGCACGTCTGGTCGGAAATGGAGTCGTTTACCTTACTGTTGATTATATAATAGAGAGATGTAATCTGAGGAAATGCATCCGCTACGGCGTCCAGCAGCTGAATCCTTCCCTCGAAATCGCGTCCGAAACAGATGATGAGCATCACAAGGCCGTCTTCGGTCGTGCGGATGAACATGGTTCTTAACACGCCGCTGTTCTCGCGCAGATTGTAGAAGGGGATTCCGTGGTCAAGGGCGTATTTCCTGATGAAAAGGCGAATGGCGTTAGATGGCTCTTTCTGAAGATGACACCACTTGATATCCAATACTTTATCGAAATATTTACCTACATGAAAGCCAAGTCCGCAGCGGTCTTTTTCTTCTATTCTCTCAGGTTCTTCGTTGGACAATATCCATCTCTGGGATGAAGCACTGAATTCCAGTTTGTTACGATATTCGCGCACTTTTTCTGAACCTATCGTAGGCCTGATCTCGGGAACATCGAGATGACCGATTCTCACGAGCTGATCATAGACTTGCCGTGTTTTGGCGGCAAGCTGCATTTCATAGGGGAGATGCTGCCATTTGCACCCGCCGCATACTCCAAAATGCTCACAAAAAGGTTCGAGCCTATGTTCAGACGGCTTGACCAGCCTTTCAATCCGGCCTTCCAGATAGTTCTTTTTCCGCTTGGTTATACAAACATCGACCACATCCCCGGGAACGCCGTATTCCACGAACAGAATTCTGGCCGTGTCCGATTCACTTTCCGTAGGAAGCTTGGCATGGGCGAAAGCCTTGCCTTCAGCAGCCACGCCTTCGATGGTTATGTCTTTAATGATCAGTCTGTCTTTCACTTTGAATCCAAAAGCAATTTTCAAGGAGCGCAAAGATAAGAACTGAAACGCACGAAATCAAATTAATTTTGGATCTGACTTTTTGTAGAGTGCATCTTGTTATACAATTTATATTATGTTAACTTGTGCGTTCGGATTATTTTATTTACATTTGTTCGCATTGGTAATCATTGGGAAGTAAAAAATAAACTATTCAAATATAAAACTATGGATATCAAAAACCATCTGAAGATCGCGACTTCCGCCCTCTCTGTTCTCGCGGCCGGAGCGCTGATTCAATCCTGCAAAGTCGATGAACGTTATTCGTACGACAAGATTGAAAAAGTCAACACTGATGTCACCCTGTTTGAATACGGTTTGTCCGTTCCGCTGATTGAGAGCACTTGCAAGATAAGCGTTGACTCCATTCTAAGTCTCTCCGGCATATCGGAATCGGATTTCAACGACTACCTGAAGACCGACGACGAAGGCGGATACTATCTTTATTATAAGGAAGACTACTCTTTTACCGATGCCGTTGACGCTATGGACCTTTCGAACGTGTTGAACATTTCGCCCATAACGTGCACCAAAAAGATGACCTGCAGCCTTAATGTCCCCGCATCCGGCATTCCTGAAGGGGCCGCAGGAAGCGTAACGCTCGATGAAATCTCCATCACTCTGGACGAAAGCGTCGACGTTAAGATTCTTGACGCGGCAGACATCCCCGACATGGTCAAAGGGATAGGCGTGATCAATCTGGACGGCACCACCATGGAACTGGCGATCAGTTTAGACAATCTCCCGGACATAGGCGACGGTGAATACACCGTAACTCTGGACGCTGCGCTGCCTTCATTTATAAAGCCATCATCCATAACGCTTGACGGGGCTCTTGAGAACGGAAAGATAAGCAAGGTCATCAAGGTCGAAGGCCTTGACTTCAGCGCCGAAGACATAGAGCAGCTACGTAAGGACAAATCCGGGATAGAAGGACAGGTCGCTGTCAAAGGCACCGTCAAAGCCGAAAATCCTACCCTGAACATCGCAGACATCAAAAATTCGATCAGCGGTGAGGTGAGCGTCCATGTCAGCGGCAAGAATGATGTCATAAAACTTAAAGATATAAGGGCCAAGATTGATTATCAGACGAATAAGGAGATAGTCATTCCGTTCTTCGATCTGTCGGAGACCATTGACGACTTCAATCTGGACCTTCCTGAAGCCACCGTCACAGCCGAGGTTTCATCCAATCTGGCCATACCAATGGCCGCAAGCATCGACCTTAACGAGGGGATGTATGATCTTTCTCTCGCTTTCCCTTACAGCGAGGATCCTTCGCAATCTTCGAGCAAAGTGAACGAGTATTCTTTGGATCTGAATCCGGTCATCCGTTCAGGGAAGGAAAAGATGCCTGCCGCATTCAGCATAGCAGTGTCTCCGGAACAGGAAAGCATAATTTGCCCGGAGGCTGATTACAGTATGGACGTCAATTTCAGTTTCAGAGTTCCGGTTCAGCTGGGAGAGGAATTCTATATCACATACGCGGATACAGTGGCTCTTGAAGATAATGCGGACCTGATAAGGACCCTGATGGAACAGACCGCCGTAACGTTGTCGGGAACAGCGGACAATACTCTGCCGTTCGGCGTGAACGTAACGATGGAGTTTTTAAGGCATGATGCCGCCGCCGACACATACTCCCTCATAGACATAGGAACGGACAATCCTGTCACTACCATAGCGGCGGGAGAGAAAGGTAGTTTCAAGTTCAGCCTTGAAGCTTCTCCTGCTGCCGATCTGACAGGGCTCAGCCATGTCCGCTTCAGCTTCAGGCTCGGAGCCAACGGTGCCCTGCTCAACAGGGACAATTACATTCAATTCACAAAGATGTCGCTTAATGCCCCTAAGGGAGTAAGCCTTGACATCTCTGACATAATCAACGGGGAGGACGAATAAGATGAAAACATACACCAGACTTACAATAGCCGCCGCGGCTTTTGTGCTTACAGGCTCCTTAGCCTTCGGACAGTCCAAGAGCACATTTTTTCTTGACAATTTCTCATATAATTACAGGCACAACGCCGCTCTGATGCCGGAAAGGAGTTTCTTCTCCCTGGGAGTCGGCAACATCGACCTCTTCGCAGGAAGCAATGTGGGACTTTCATCGTTCCTGTACCCTTCCGAAGACGGTCAGTCTCTCGTAACCGGACTTAACAAAAGTGTTTCCTCCGATACTTTCCTCTCGGGGCTGAACGATGTCAGCAGCATTCTGGCCAATACCGAAGTCAATCTTCTGAGCATAGGATCGAGAAAAGAGAAGAGCTTTACCAACATCGAACTTAATACGAGGGTTTTCTCAAATCTGGGGATTTCATCCGACCTGTTCAGGCTTCTCAAGAACGGAACCGCTGAAAAATGCGACCTTTCGTCCACAGCACTTAATGCCGACGCCTTTTTGGAATTGGCCATAGGACATTCCAAATACCGTGACGACAAGAAATTCGGTTTCGGATACAGGATCAAGGCCCTGCTGGGAATAGGAAGCGCACAGGTGTTCTTCGACGAGACGCAGATAAGTTCGACCGGCGAACATCTCAATGTCAATCTCAACGCCCGTGGACGGGTAGCCTGCCCTTATCTTAATTTCGTTACGGATAAGGAAGGCAAGATTACTGGCTTCGAGGAGAACAAGGATGGATACGGACTCGCCGGGTACGGTGCCGCTTTGGATCTGGGTTTCCTCTGGAGGCCTGCTGACGGACTGACTTTCACGGCCGGAGTTGCCGACCTCGGTGCCATCAACTGGGAATACAAACTTCTGGCGCAAGGAAAAGGTTCCGTAAAATTTGACGGGCTTGACTTGAGCGCAGATAATTCAGATGCCGGAGACGAGTTGGAAGACCTTGGCGAACAATTCGAGAAGCTTGCCAATTTCGGGGTGAAGAACGGCACGGAGAGCGAATTCCGCATGCTTCCCTACAGACTCAATGCCGGCGTCAGATATCGCATGCCATTCATAAAGTGCCTCAGTGTGGGAGCATATTCCACTTATCAGAATGCGGCAGTGCCTTTCTGGGATGCCAGATTCGGCGCCACACTTTCACCTTTCGGATGGCTGAGTCTCAGCGGAAACTACGGATACAGCTCACTTGGTGACGTATGCGGCGTAGCTGCCAGCTTCACGCTGCTGTTCCTTAACGCGTTTGTGGCTCTGGACGGATACCGTGGACCTGTAGGCGAATATGTCGAAGTGGAGAATGCCATCTACCCCGTAAACAAATTCAATTACAGGGTAAGCTGCGGACTTGTAATGCAGCTCGGGAAACGTCATCCACGTCGTTAATCCGTTATCTCTTCCTGAACAATAAGGAACTGTCGCCGTAGGAAAGGAAGCGGAAATCGTGTGAGAGCGCATAGTCATATATCTTGCGCCAATCTTCCCCCACGAAGGCCGCTACGAGCAAAATGAGGGTGCTCTCGCTTTGATGAAAATTGGTGATGAGCATATCCACCAGACGGAATTTAAAGGTAGGTACGATGATTATTCGGGTACCTGCCTTTATTTCTTCCTCGCCACGCGAAGAAAGATAGTCCGATATGGCCTGCAGAGCCTGCTCCGTAGAATAAGGATATTCACGTTCGTAGGGAGCCCATTGGCTTACATCCTCAGGGCAGCCCTTTTCTATGCAGGACACGCCCACGTAATACAGTGATTCCAAGGTTCGTACAGAAGTGGTACCGACTGCCACGAGCGGACCTTTTCTTGAAATCAATTCATCTATCAAAGATTTTTTGACCACGAAGGGCTCGCGGTGCATGGGATGCTGCGACACATCGGAGGTTTTAACCGGAAGGAATGTCCCCGCGCCTACGTGCAGGCAGACATTACGCATCTGAACGCCTTTGCCGCTGAGTTCCTGAAGAACTGCATCCGAAAAGTGAAGACCGGCCGTAGGAGCGGCTACAGAGCCTCGTATATGCGCATAAACAGTCTGATAACGTTCAAGGTCTATCGCTTCCGTCTGACGGTTAAGATAGGGAGGAATAGGGATGCTGCCGCACACGTCCAGAACATTGGAAAAAGGAATCTCCGTCTTCCACGTAAATTCCACCACCCCCGTCTGACCGTCCCTGCTTGACAGACGCGCTTTGAGTTCCAATTCGTCCATTTGAGGGCACGTGGAGCCTTCGGGAACATAGTAACTGAGAACATCGTCCTTCCAACGCTTGGAATTGCCTATGACGCACTGCCACGAGCATTTCGAAGTGGCGGAAAATGCCTGAGCATAATCGGCAGGCTCAACAGGTTGGAGACAGAATATCTCTATGTGAGCCCCGGAGTCTCTCCTGAAATGCAGACGAGCAGGCACCACCTTGGTGTCATTGAAAACCATTAACGCGTTACTGTCAAGGAGTTGTGGGATTTGTTTAAAGCATTGCTCCAGTATATTACCATCCTTATAGACAAGTAATTTGGACAAATCACGCTCCGCGAGCGGATATTTGGCTATTCTGTCGTCTGTCAGCGGATATTTATAGTCTTCTATATGTATGCTTGGTATCATCCCTATCTCCTAATGTAAAAGCGTGCAAATTTAAGCCATAAGGTGTAGAATTCCAAGTTAGAAGAATGCATATTATTTTACTCACGTAAAATACAATTGAAATGAAATTGTTTCCAATTGTAAAACAATGAAACAGGTGCGTTATTCACAAAGGTAAAGTTTCATAAAAAGTTTCGTCTTTTGATCACTTATTGGGAATATGGCATAAGAAATACTTATACCGTATTTTAATTTAGTGTATTTGTTTGAAAATCTTTTATTTGCGCAATTCATCAGAAGTTTAACTTTTCATATTGTGCGGTAATCTGACGGTTTTACCCGGCTTTTTCGTACGTAAAACACAAAAATATGGCATTCCAATGCGCTATAACGAGAATTAAGACTATGTAACCCAGCCAAATATGGATTTTACCCGCAGAAGAACTTTTTCACGGAAATTGTACTTTACTATCCATTTTCCAAATGTAAACCGTTAGTTACACTTGCATTGTTGTTTGAGTTTGATTACATTTGTAAAGCAAATTTTACTGTTATGATTTCACGTTTGCAACAGCTTTTACAAGCCGAAAGTATCTCCAGATCGGAGTTTGCGGAAAAAATTGGCATTGCCCCGGCGACGGTCACTCACCTTCTCAGCGGCAGGAACAAGCCAAGCTATGAGATTATCTGCGCGATAAGCTCGCATTTTCCGAATATCAGCCTTGACTGGCTAATCAATGGTACAGGAAAAATGTACAGGGACTCCCCTAATTCTGAGAAAAATGAGATTTCAATGGGATTATTTGATTCCCAAACCGAAACCATTACTCAAAGTAATGCGGTAAATCCCATTGAATTAAAAAAAATTACGCCCGATAAACACATTACAAAGATAATGGTTTTCTTCTCAGACGGCACGTTTCAGGACATCAGCGTCAAATGATTATTGTATATTTGCGCGTGATATGCTGAAAGAATTACTCGAAATTGAAAGCCGGATAGCACAGCGACTCTCTCAGAGCCATGCTACCCTTTCCGCAGCTGAATCTTGCACGGGAGGGATGATTTCACACGTTATCACCTCCATCCCGGGTGCATCGGAATATTATCTTGGGAGTGTCACGTCCTATGCCGTCTGCATTAAGAAAGATGTTCTGGGCGTTCCTTCGGATATGATAGAAAAATATGGCGTAGTAAGCGAGGAAGTGGCCCGTGCTATGGCCGAAGGCGTCAAAAACTTGATGCACAGCACTTATTCCGTAGCGACCACAGGGCTTGCAGGACCGGGCGGAGATGACAGGAACCCCGAAGGAACGGTATGCATAGCTGTAAGCGGCCCCGAGGGTACCGTTACGCGCAAAATCAGATGCTCCGGGACACGCTTGGAGAATATCGAAGCCTTCACCTGTCAGGCCCTTCGATTGCTTCTGGAGAACCTGTAGGCAGGCTCACTTCCGATATAGATCCTCGTCTGTCGAAAACGGGCTGTCGAACTCTTCGAGACACTTATGCCGCGTGTCTTTTTCACTGAGGATAGCCTTTTCCTGGGGTATATGCCAATCTATACCCAACGCGCTGTCCAGAATATTTATACCTCCGTCATAGTCAGGAGCGTAGAAATTATCACACTTGTACTGAAATATGGCCTCATCGCTCAATACTGCGAAGCCATGTGCGAACCCTCTCGGGATGAAGAACTGTCGGTGATTATCTTCACTGAGTTCTACCGACACGTGCTCACCATACGTCGGACTCCCCCTGCGTATGTCCAAAGCCACGTCGAGCACACGGCCTTTTACGCAACGGACAAGCTTGCTCTGCGCAAACGGAGGTCGCTGAAAATGCATCCCGCGCATCACCCCATAGACAGATTTGGACTCGTTGTCCTGTACGAAATGTATCTGTCTGCCCATTTCCTTTTCAAATGTACGTTCGGAGTAGCTTTCGAAAAAATACCCTCTTTCATCCTTGAACACCTTTGGTTCAATAATCACTACCCCGTCGAGTTTGGTTTTTATCACTTCCATGTCTGTCCGAATTGACGTTCCGTTATTTTCAGCAAGTATTGTCGCACTAAGCAATGCGTAAAAAAAAATACCCTGCACTAAAATATATATTTTTCCGCTCCCCTGCAAGGGCTGACTCTTACCTTTGCAATTGACTATAGAAATTGCGGACAAAGGTAGGAGTCACTTCTTTATTCTTTGTATGTAATAGCGGTCATGGTTTTGTAGTTTTGCTAGAGATTATGGCCGTGGAGGACGAGGCTAGGGTTCCAACAGCTTTCCCAACGTCTTACAGTCCAAGTAGTCCTCTGTGGCACCTGTCTTGTTCAGGTGAGGACATAAATGGTGAAAAAGGTCCCTACCCGGCAGGCCCACCTGCCTCTGACGGCCCTCTGTGGCACCTGTCTTGTTCAGGTGAGGACATAAACGGCCAAAAAGTTCCTTGCCTTGCATGAAAGGCGGAGTGTTTTCTACTTCGCAGACCCTTCCGCCATTCACATGAGTGAGCGCGGCGCGGCATAGTCAGACAGGATAGGGTCTTTTCTTCGCAGTCGCTCTGCGGTACTCAGTCAGAATATCCGGCAGAGGAAATTCGAAAGATAGTCGCGCCAATTGGCCCAGATATGCCCACCTTCGCTTTCTACATACACGTAAGGCGCCTTCAAGGAATCAAGCTTAGCACGGAAACCAGCATTGGCCTGATAAAGAAAATCGTCCTTTCCTATCGCCACATAATAAAGCGCCACCCCATTTTTAAACAGCCTTTCGAGTTTAAGATCATAACCTTCATAGAATTCCGGGAAACGCATGTTATTCTCTTGCCCCGGTATGCGCCAATCCGGAGTGGCCGCAGAAAACAGACCTATATAATCAAAAGTCTCAGGATAATTGACGGACACCATGTTGGTATGGAATCCACCCATAGAAAGCCCGGCGATGGCACGCGCACTCTGCTTCCTGACGCTGCGATAGTGGCTGTCCACATATTTTATGACATCGCCGAAATGTCCCTCAAACGAAGTGTCCGTGGCACCACAAGGATATGGACAATACATCCCCTGCCCCTCTTCACCGGGCGCAGCGCTATGACGATCGGTATTCCCATTGGTCATAACCACTATCATAGGCTTCGCCTTCCCTTGAGCGATAAGATTATCCAGAATATACTGCGCACGTCCCAGACTGGTCCAGGCATCCTCATCTCCGCCCATGCCGTGAAGCAGATAAAGTACAGGATAGCGGCTCTTTCCGTTTTCATATCCGGCCGGAGTATAGACGGTCATACGCCGTCTTGTTCCGAGCGTCGGACTGTCATACCAGACCTTGCTCAGCGTCCCGTGCGGCACGTCCATGGCCTTGTAATTGTCCGCCTTGCCGCCGCCCACAATGAAATAGCTTGACAGGTAACTTACGTCGCGATAGACATAAGAATTGGCCATATCAAGAGTCTTTACTCCATCAACCACGAAATTATAGTAGTAAAGCTCGCTCGGAAGCGTTTTGGTCCAAGTCCACAGGCCAAGAGAATCGCGCCGCATAGGTTCGTATCCTTCAGTGAAATACCCCACCACCTCAACTTTCCGGGCCTCAGGGGCGTAAATACGAAGAGTTACTTCTCCCGTCTCGTCGTTCACTTCCGGCGAAACTATCGCCGTTCCCGGCCATATAGCCTCCTGTGCGCCGGCAAAAACGTATAATGCCGATAGCGCCATGGTCATCAGTAGTTTATGCTTCATCATACATTGCAGTTTACTAATATTTCTTAGTCGAGTCGTTTCAACGTTACAGGATAACTGTGTCATCCACAAGGCAGGCGTCCAAATCGCGTGCGATCTGCTCCTTGTCCATGTGCTGGCCTATGAAAACCAATTTCTGCATACGGTCTCCGTAGTTCGCATCCCAGTCACGGCGCAGGACCTCATCTGCCTCAAGCAGGCGTTCCAGCTGTACCGGCGGCATGGTCGCATACCATTGGCCCGCATTCTTAAGTCCGATCTGCTTGCCCGCCTGTTCGAAAAGATAGCAAATGGATGTGTTCTCCGTAAAATAACAGAGACCCTTCGCGCGAATTACACCTTTAGGCCACCTGCGCGACACAAAGAAGTCGAACTTGTTAATGTCGAAAGGTTTACGTCTATAATAGACAAACGTTCCTATGCCGTATTCCTCGACCTCTCCCCCTTCATGTTCATGATGATGGTGATGGTGATGTCCATGTTCGTGCTCTTCATCGTGTTCGTGATCATCGTCATCATGGTCATGATGATGCCCATGTTCTTCGTGCTCATCATCATGGTCAAAATGTTCGACCTCGTCATCGTCCGGAGCACCGCCCTCTACTTTTTTAATCCACGCGGCACTTGTGGCGACCTCCTCAAAATTAAAAAGATGAGTGTTCAGCAGAAGGTCCAGATCCACATCGCCATAGTCGCACTCCAGAATACGCGCCGACGGCTGAAGCGTACGAACTATCTCCTTGATCTTGCCCAATTCCGAAGGCGACACCTCGGAAGCCTTGTTCAGAAGGATGATATTACAGAACTCAATCTGCTGAATGACAAGGCTCTCAAGGTCCTCCTCGCCTATGTCGGAGCCCAGAAGCGAACTGCCGCTTTCAAATTCGTCGCGAAGACGAAGTGCGTCCACTACGGTTACTATGCAGTCCAGTACGGCCACGCCGTCCTTGACATATTCAGGGCCCATCTGAGGAATGGAACAGATGGTCTGGGCGATAGGCTCCGGTTCGCAGATGCCGCTGGCCTCTATGACGATGTAATCAAACTTATGCAGTGCCGTAATGTCGCAGATCTGCTGCACAAGGTCCATCTTCAAGGTACAGCATATGCATCCGTTCTGAAGCGCCACCAGGGAATCGTCCTTTTTACCGACGACACCGCCCTGAGCTATAAGATCCGCATCTATGTTGACTTCACCTATATCATTGACTATCACCGCGAATTTGATACCTTTTTTATTGCTTAGAATTCTGTTGACCAATGTGGTCTTCCCGCTTCCAAGATATCCTGTAAGAAGCAGTACAGGTATTTCATTGAGACTCATGTTTTATTGAAGTTTTATCTGACAAATTTAATATAAATTACTTATTGTTTGCTAAATTTGTCGCCCAATCCTGAATGCAAATGAAAATCAAACCCGCCATTGCCGCCGCAGCAGCTTCCGTTCTGCTTATCCTGGGATGTAAAGAAAACACCTTCTCCATGCTGGTGGCATCTGACACCGCATACGCACCTGTTTATTCATTTGACAGGAAAACAGGCCGGAAGGCAATCGTAGATTCCGTCGTAAGAGGCTCATCCATACTGACATATCCAAACAATAAAGAGGAGAATGGTTCATATGTAAAGGTAAAGGCTCCACACAAAGGCGCTTTTTATATGGACTGCTCCAATCTCACGGCGGACAGTCTGGATGTGATACGCGAAAAGACGCTTTACTCAAGAAGCAGCATATCTCTCATATCCGACACCACCCGGTCAGAAATAGCGGGGCTGATAAGGAAAGGAGACAAGGTGCGGATCATGGGGGGAAGCTATCCGGACGAAAAAGGCGAAGTTTTCAGATATAAGGTCAAATCGTCAGGAGCAACCGGTTATGTTTATGCCAAATACCTCACCCGCTCAAAGGAAGATGCCGATGCGCGATATATGAGCGAAAAGTACGATTCAGTGCATCGCGCGGTAAGAAACCCGTTCGGAGGAGGAAGAGCATACGACTGCGATTTCTATCCCTACAGGAAGCCCGAATTCAGGGACAACATCATGCCTCAGTCCTGCTACAGCCTCTACATCAACTTCGCCCCCGGGAACATCTCCAAGATAGACGACTACATCGCACTTGCTAAAAAAACCAAGATAAACACCTTTGTGATAGACATAAAGGATAACGAGTGCCCCGGGTTCAAAGCCGAAGCGATGAAGCGGTACTCCCCTACGAACTACGCAAGGGCATCGGCCAAAGGGGAGGAACTGTATCGAAGGGCGGTTAGACGGCTGCACGAGGAGGGCTTCTATGTAGTGGGACGCATCACCTGCTTCAAGGACAGTTATTTCGTTAAAGACCATCCGGAAAGCGCCATAACGGAGATCGCCACAGGACGGCCGTTCAAACACAACAAATCCTATTGGCCAAGCGCTTATGACCGCAGCGTATGGCAGTTCAATGTGGAATTGGCCAAGGAAGCAGTAAACAAATTCGGCTTCAACGAGATCAATTTCGACTACGTACGGTTCCCGGACAGGATGAGAAGCATCGAAGATCTTGTGGACTATCACAACGCCTATGGGGAGAGCAAGGTTCAGGCCATACAGCGCTTTGTAATGTATGCCTGCGACGAGATCCATGCCTGCGGTGCGTACGTATCCATAGACGTCTTCGGAGAAAGTGCCAATCCCGGCTACACCACCGCCTACGGGCAGTATTGGCCCGCACTATCGAATGTGGCCGATGTGATGTGCGGAATGCCCTATCCTGATCACTTCTCGGACGGATACTACGGCATTTCCAAGCCATGGAACCATCCCTACGAGCTTATGTGCCAATGGGGCAGACGTGTACGGGATCGTCAAGCCGCCACACCATCTCCGGCACGCGTACGTACATGGGTACAGGCTTATCACGTGATGAAACATGTGGATCCGGAGGGGATAGACTACGATGCGGAAAACATAGAAAAAGAAATCCGCGGACTGTTCGCCGCGGATCTTACGGGAGGTTATATCACATGGCTTTCCTCTTCAAGTCTCAAACGCTACACCGAGCAGGCTCCTGCGTTCAGAATAGACTACTACAAGGAATACCTTAAGGAAAAGGACTGACCCGTCAGCTCTGTTTTCACTTGCTGTAGATGCCGCCGCCGAGGAACTCGCGGAGAAGCGAAGTAGGCGGTATCTCCTTATCGGACACGGCTGTAAAGTAGTGGATGAATTTGAGCAGACGATGTGCCTCGGAATACTCCTTGACGTTTTTAGGAACCGTCCTCAAGATAGGATCGGCGTGATTGCGCAGCACCGCGAATTCCACAAGATATGCCGAATTGAACATCACGTCGGCATTTTCCTGATAAGGATAAATCCATTTCCGCTCCGCCTCCAGGACATTCGGCCACTGCTTTATGGTGTCAAGCGCGGAAAACGCCCCCGCATTGTAGTCGCGGACAATGCGTCTCAGGAGCCTGTTGTCCTCAGGCGGTATACAGTTATGATTGTCCAGATTAATGCTGGTAAGGGTGGATATGAAGATGCGGAACTTGACCTTGTCGTCTATAAGATTGGTCAGCATAGGGTTAAGAGCGTGTATGCCTTCTACGAGAAGCACGCTCCCCTCGCGAAGTTTCAGACGCCTGCCGTTATATTCCCTCTTTCCTGTGGTGAAATTATATTGGGGCACTTCCACCTCTTCTCCGTCGAGAAGTTTTACAAGGTCTTTCTGCAGGGTATCGTGATCAACCGTGTCGAAATTATCGAAATCATATTGGCCATTAGGCAGAAGCGGGGTATCCACCCTGTTCACGAAGTAGTCGTCCGTAGAAAAGGAAATCGGAGTGAGTCCGCAGGCTAAAAGCTGTATGCTCAGCCTTTTACAAACTGTCGTCTTGCCGGAACTGCTCGGCCCCGTGATAAGTACGAGTCTGATTTTATCCGGACTGTAGTAGCGACGCTCTATCTCCTCGGCTATCTGGACTATCTTCTTCTCCTGCAAGGCCTCGGCCACTTGGATCAGCGTGCTGCCATAGCCCTTGCGTATCCTGTGATTGACATCGCCCACAGTGTTGAGACGCGTGATGATGTTCCATTTCAAGTTCTCGTTGAACATGGCGAAGGTCTTGGGCTGAGGCACGAACGGGACGAGTTCGGAAGGGTTCTTGATGGACGGTATCCTGAGAAGCACGCCGTCATAGTATTTTACAACATCCCACAGCTTAAGATATCCGGCACGCGGAAGCAGACGCCCATAGTAATAATCCGGGGTATCTCCCAAAAGATAATAATCCGTATATACGTCTTCACTTGTATCCAGCAGCCTCACCTTGTCTATATAGCCAAGGTCGCGAAACATCTTGATAGCCCTGCCAATCTGGACCTCCCTGCGATGAAAGGCCACATCATCATCCACTATCTTCTGCATGGCGGCCTTAAGGACCTGTACGTCATCTTCATCCAGAACAGTGTCATCCTTCTTCCTGATATTACAGTAGAATCCGCCGGAAATAGGATGCTCCAGATATGTCCGGCACCCCTTGAAAGTCTCGTGAGCAGCCTTGAAGAGCAAAAACCAGAGAGATCTGACATATACCCTCATGGCACAGGAGCTGGTCGCATCAAGATACTCCACCTCGCGGTTATTGTAAACTCTGAAACGCAGCCCCTGGGAGACGTTGTTCACCTTCGCCGAGATTATGGGGTAAGGCTGTTCAAACTTGAAATAAGGGAGCATCTCAAGCAAGGTGGTTCCCTCCTGGAAATCCATATAGGTTCCGGTATTCTTACAGTAAACGGTAATCATTATTGGATAATATGCAACTTCTTTTTCAGATTGAGTACTCTGTAAACCTTCCCGTCCAGTTCCTTCTCGGAAAATTCACCGCTTTCGACCTTATGCGTGATGGCGTCTATTATCTCACGGACGCTGCATGCGCCCAGAAGCATATCGGCTCCGGCCTTGTATGCAGCTACGCTCGCAGCCACATCATCACCTCCGAACATATTGAGAAGGCCCTTCATCATAAGACCGTCAGTTACGATAACTCCCTCATAGCCAAGTTCATCCCTAAGAAGCTTATAGCAAGGCTCAGATATGCTCGAAGGCACTCCGCCGGGGTCTATGGCCGGCACGTCCAGATGCCCCATCATAACCATGTCTATATCTTCAGCTATCAGCCTTCTGAACGGGGCCAATTCCACGGAATCAAGCCTCGCCCTGTCATGCGCCACCACAGGAAGAGCCTTGTGACTGTCCACTGAAGTGTCGCCATGTCCAGGGAAATGCTTGGCACACGCGCCAATTCCAGCCTTATTCAGTCCGCGGGCATAGGCTGAAGAATAATCGCTCACCTTTTTCACGTCGTCCCCGAAGGCTCTGAATCCTATGACAGGATTATCCGGATTGGTGTTGACGTCGCACACCGGAGCCAGATTGACATCTATTCCAAGTGTATCCAGTTCCAGGCCAATCTTATACCCTACTTCGAAAGCCTCTTCGACAGAGTTGATCTCGCAGGCGTATTTTTGTCTCGGAAAGTCGTGGCGAAGTCTCATCTGCGCACCCCACTCGGCATCGATACAGGTAAGAAGCGGATATTTGCTGTGCGATTTGAGATAAGGAATAAGGCTGTCCACTTCCGCACGGGAGCTGACCATGACGATGACCCCGCCTATATGGTCCCGGAGCACAAGTGAATCGATCTGAGGGTCATAATGATGCGCGACCAGAAGTTGCGCGACTTTCTCTCTTACGGTCATCTTCTGCATGAGAGCAAGAGTGCTGTCATTGGTACAGGAGCCAAATAATAAAAGAGACAAGGTTAAAAGAACAAGCGACTTTTTCATTTGCTTTTTGGAAAGCGCAAATTTACTCAAAAATTGTTAAAAAATCATTAGTTTTGCGGGCAATAATAAATACGGACATATGACACACGGACACGAAGTTCTCCATATGATGGAGGGGAAAAGTTACAGGACCAGACGTGAACTTATAGACGCCATTATAGAACGTTTCGGAGCGGACGAGCGCTTCCACACCTGCTCGGCAGAAGGAATGACAGCCGCAGAACTGGTTGATTTTCTGGAAGCCAGAGGCAAATTCAAGCCTGCGGGCGAAGAAGAATTCACGGTGGACATCTCTAAAGTGTGCAATCACTGACCCTGAAAGCGCATGCATAAAAAATTAATTTTGACGCTTCTGTCGGCACTCTCACTGATGGCGCTGACAGCCTGTCATAACGGCACTTCCAGGAAGGAAGCGGAAGTCAAAGAAGAGGAAATTCCACCCATAGGGTTCAGGGAAAGCGACTACACTAAGGAGACCATATCCGTCAGACGCGGTGAGACGCTCCCTGTCATTCTTAAAAAGGCAGGTCTTCCTGCAGATTCAGTGAGCGTCCTGCTGTCAAAGCTTGACACTCTCTTCAATCCTAAGAGAATGCGGATCGGCCAGAAGGTAGATGCTTATTATAGCGAAGATTCACTTGGCCGGAAACTGGAATACGCCGTATATAACCATTCCCGCACCAAAGTCACGGTGTTCAGGTGCTCCGACTCCCTGTATCTTTGGAATTATTACAGACCCGTCGAGCACATTCAGAAAACCGCGAATGTGGTCATCAATAACTCCCTCTGGACTGACCTCACCGCAGAAGGAGCTCCGGCAGAGATAGTTACGGAACTGGCTGACATCTACGCGTGGACTGTCAACTTCTTCGCCCTTAAAAAAGGCGACAAGTTCGAGCTCGTATATACTGTCAGAGAATGCGAAGGCGAGAACATAGGCGTGGATCATGTGGACTTCTGCAGATACAGCCACGGGGCGGAACAGATATGCGCCATATTTTTCGACGGACAGGACGACTTCGACAAGTACTTCACTCAAAACGGAGAAAATCTGCGCAAGGCTTTTCTGAAGGCACCTCTACGTTATAATCGTGTGAGCAGCAAATTCTCCATGCGGCGCAAGCATCCTGTCACCGGACAGATAAGGCCGCATACCGGAGTGGACTATGCAGCCCCTATGGGAACACCTGTGGTAGCTCTCGGGGACGGGACGGTAATCTCTGCCGGCTGGACGGACAACGGAGGCGGTAACGTCATCAAAATCAAGCACAACTCCACTTATACCACGGGATACCTTCACCTTAAGGGCTATGCCAAAGGCATCAGAAAAGGCGCCAAAGTCAAGCAGGGACAGGTCATCGGCTATGTGGGCTCCACGGGGCGAAGCACAGGACCGCATCTTGACTTCCGTGTCTGGAAGAACGGCACTCCCATAGATCCGCTCTCCATGAAATCACCCGCCGCCAAGCCGCTTCCGGCCAAGTACAAACCTCAATTGGATTCCCTTTACGATCATTACACCGCCATTCTTTCTGAACAACAGGGAGTTTCGGAATAATCAAACGATAAACCGATGGAGATTAAACCTGTAGCCATATTTCACTCCCCTTTCAAGGAGAAATTCGGAATTCCACGCCAGAGCGGTGTGGTCGAATCTCTCGACGGAGAAATACGCCTTCTTCCGCAGTTCGCCAGAGAAGAGGCGTTACGCGGGATGGAAGGATTTGACTATCTGTGGCTTATATGGGAATTTAATCTTAATTCGCCATCTGCACATCCACTCAGCGTAAGACCTCCGCGACTTGGAGGAAACACTAAAGTGGGCGTGTTCGCCTCACGTTCTCCATTCAGGCCGAACAATCTGGGGCTCTCCTGCGTCAAATTAAAGGAAGTGGACTTCGTGCATGGGATAATATCCGTAAGCGGCGCCGACCTTGCCGATGGGACCCCCATATACGACATCAAGCCCTACGTTCCCTATGCTGATGCCCGTCCGGACGCCAAAGGAGGATTTTCGGACTCCAGTTCGTGGAAAACCCTTGACGTCATCCCCTCGTGTCCGGAGATCGAGCGGCTGCTTAATGACGCTTTCAGCCCCGTACAGCTGGAGGCCCTGTATAGGACACTGTCCCAGGACCCTCGTCCCGGCGTACAGAAAAAGAGCAATTCGAAAAAATCCTTCGGACTGCTCTTCTATGATAAAAACATCAGATTTCACGTCGAGGATGACACCGTAGTCATCGACGATGTCCTTAATTCCATTTAAGCACAGGCTCACGCGCGGCAAGCGTATCGTCAGGGCGCGAAACAGGAGTGTTGTGAGGCGCGCTCGTAAGCAACTCAGGGTCATCTTTCGCCTCGCGGGCTATCTTCTCCATCACCTCTATGAAAGAGTCAAGCGTCTCCTTGCTTTCAGTCTCGGTAGGCTCTATCATGATAGTCTGATGAAAAAGCAGCGGGAAGTAGATGGTCGGAGCGTGATAGCCATAGTCGAGCAGACGTTTCGCTACATCGAGGGTTGTGACCCCGTTAGGCTCCTTAAGACCGTCAAAGACGAACTCGTGCTTACATATGCTTTCGATCGGCAGACGGTAACTGTCTTTCAGACATTCTTTTATATAATTGGCATTAAGAGTGGCGAGCTTGCCTGCCATAGCGATATGCTGCCTGCCTAAAGTGAGAATATATGCCAATGCCTTTATGACCACTGAGGTGTTTCCATGGAATCCTGACGTGTGCACCGCAGGAAGCAACTCGACAAGAGCCTCGCATACACCGACAGGTCCGCTTCCGGGACCGCCTCCTCCGTGAGGGGTGGAGAAAGTCTTATGCAGGTTAAGGTGCATGATGTCGAATCCCATATCTCCGGGACGTACCACGCCCAGAAGCGGGTTCATATTGGCCCCGTCATAATAAAGAAGACCCCCGCATCCGTGTACAAGCGAAGCTATCTCCTTTATGTCCTTCTCAAAAAGCCCGAGAGTGTTAGGATTGGTAAGCATTATGCCCGCCAGATCATCTCCCAAAAGAGGCTTCAGAGATTCCACGTCCACCAGACCGTTTTCATTCGATTTGACCACCACGACATCAAGTCCGCAGATGGCGGCGCTTGCCGGGTTGGTTCCATGAGCGCTGTCAGGAACGATCACCCTCTTGCGGGCGAAATCTCCGCGGGATTCATGGTAGGAACGCATAAGCATAAGCCCGGTAAGTTCTCCATGAGCACCTGCACAGGGAAGAAAAGTAAAATGCGACATGCCCGTGATGGCCGCGAGATACCTGTCGGCAAGAGAGAAGATCTCCTCCAAGCCGGGGCTTTTCATCAGAGGATGCGTATTCTGGAACTCCGGCAGCGAGGCCACCTGCTCGTTAACCTTGGGGTTATATTTCATAGTGCAGCTTCCAAGCGGATAAAAGCCCGTATCTACACCGAAATTCATCTGGGAAAGGTTAGTGTAGTGCCTTACAACATCCACTTCACTGACTTGCGGAAGAACGAGCTCCTGCCTGCGGGTGAGATTATCCGGAAGATCCACTTTCCCTTCAGACGCACGCAGGGAAAATCCCCGCCTGCCGGGAACCGAGAGCTCTATAATAAGTTTATCGTAATATTTCATAAGACTTTACCTCTTCAGTGATTTAACCGTGTTCACTACCTCGTCAAGTTCCTTTTCGTCATGCTTCTCAGTTACGCAGAAAGTGACATAACCCTCCTCCGTCTGAAGAGCGGCGAAAAATCCCGCATCATAAAGAGCCGTCTGAATGGATTCAGCGAAGATAACAGGCTTAAGGACAAATTCTTTAAGAAACGGCTTCCCCGGGAACGGGTCCTCGAAAAGCCCTGTTTGCTGAAGCGCGTCCTTAAGATAATGGGCCCCTGTGTAACTCAGTTCATTCACCCTCGTAAGGCCGTCGGGACCCATCAGAGAAAGATAAACCGTAACCCAAAGAGCCATAAGGGACTGGTTCGAGCAAATGTTCGATGTAGCTTTCTCGCGTCTGATATGCTGTTCACGGGCCTGAAGAGTAAGCACATAGCAGCGTTTTCCGTTCCTATCCACCGTCTGTCCGACGATGCGTCCCGGGAGCTTGCGCATATAATCCTTCCTGCAGGCCATGAAACCCACGTAAGGTCCTCCGTAACAAAGCGGTATACCCAGACTCTGACCGTCGCCCACCGCGAGGTCCGCGCCCCATTCGGCCGGGGTTTTGATCACTGCCAATGCGGACGGGTCGCAATACTCCACCAGCAATGCGCCACACGCGTGAACTGCCTCCGCAAAGGCGCTGTGGTCTTCAACGATTCCGAATCTGTTGACCTCCGGCACCAGAACACCCGCCACCCCATCATTCAAAAGGGCCTTTAACGAATTGAGGCCGGTCTGTCCATCTTCGAGGGGAATGTACTTCAGTTCTATCCCTGAAAAATGCGAATATGTTTCAAGTGTCCTCATGACGTGAGGAAGAAGTGCGGCGCTGACCAGCACGGTATTACGTTTCTTCGTGCTCGCCACACAGAATCTCAGCGCTTCGGCGGCCGCGGTAGGTCCGTCATACATGGATGCATTGGACACGTCCATCCCTGTAAGGGCGCATATCATGGACTGGAACTCGAAGATATAGCGAAGCGTGCCCTGCGAAATCTCCGCCTGATAAGGCGTGTATGCCGTCAGAAACTCGCTCCTGCCGCATAAGTATTCCACCACCGAAGGCGTATAATGGTCGTAAGCGCCTTGGCCTACCAGAACCTTCTTCTGCGGGCACTTCCGGGCCAGGTGAGAAAAAAACTCCTTTAATTCCTGCTCGCTTAAAGCATCCGGAAGATCGAACTCCTCCTTATGTATAAAATCAGAAGGGACATCGCTGTACAACTCGTCAAGAGAAGAAAGCGATATCCTTTCCAACATTTGTTTAATATCCTCCCCGGTATGAGGAAAATACGCAAAATGCTCCGTCATATGTCCTTATGCTTTTAAAGAATGGATTCGTATTTGGCCGCGTTAAGAAGGCTGTCAAGTTCGGACGTATCCTTCATCTCCAGCTTGACTATCCAATTAGCGTATGGATCGGAATTGATAAGCGACGGATCGTCTTCGACTGCATTGTTCGTAGCCACTACCACACCGCTGACCGGGCTGTAAAGGTCCGCCGCTGTCTTGACACTCTCAAGCGCCCCGAGTTCTTCTCCCTTACCGATCTCGTCTCCTTCGGAAGGCATATCCACGTAGGTGATATCCCCCAATTCGCTCTGTGCGTAGTCAGAAACTCCTATGATGGCGATATTACCGTCCACCTTCACCCATTCGTGCGACTCGCTATACAAGAGTCCTGCAACAATCTTACTCATAGTTCAATTATCTTTATTTTTTATAGTTGGTCTGATAAAATCTCTTCTTGATGACTTCGGCAGGAAATACCTTATTACGGATCTGAACCTGCAGAGCCGTGCCAAGAGCCCCGTAAGCGCTGTCCACAAGCGCGAAAGCCAGACTGCGGTCAAGAGAAATGCTGTGATAGCCTGTCGTTACCACACCCACCTCTTCTCCTGAAGCGGAAAGAACCTTATAACCGGCCCGCGGGATGGCTTTATCCTTTACCTCCAGGCCTATCAACTTAGCCTTTACACCCTCACTCTTCTGACTTGCAAGAGCCTCCTTTCCTATGAACTCCTCCTTGTCCAATTTACAGAAAATGGATAGCCCGGCCATGACAGGTGAAATCTTTTCAGAAAGTTCATCCCCGTAAAGTGGCAATCCGGCCTCGAAACGAAGAGTATCCCTGCATCCCAGTCCGCAAGGCTGCACCCCGGCCGCCATGAGAGCATCCCACATCTTTATGGTCTTCTCTATGGAAGCGTAGATTTCAAAACCGTCTTCCCCGGTATAGCCGGTACGACTGATGATCATATCATCCTTAAGGCAAAAGGTATAAAACGAAAGCGCGTCCCCCTCGCTTATGCCCAGCACTTCATCAAGCACTTTTTCGGCTTCAGGCCCCTGAATGGCCAGCTGCCCCCAGGTCTCGCTCCGGTTATCTATCCGGACATCATACCCTACGGCACAGTTTAGAATCCACTTATAGTCCTTATCTATGTTACCGGCATTGACCACCAGAAGGAACTTCCCTTCCTCGAAACACTTGTACACGAGAAGATCGTCCACTGTGCCGCCGTCAGGATAAAGCATCATGCCGTATAGGATGCCGCCCGGACAAAGCGCAGCTACATCATTCGTAAAGATATGATTTACAAACTTCTCACTGTCCGCTCCGCTGACGAAAATCTCTCCCATATGTGAGACGTCGAACACCCCGGCCTTTTCTCTCACCGCCTTGTGCTCTGCTATGATGCCCTCCTTATATCTTATAGGCATATCAAAGCCGGCGAATTCGGCCATGTGAGCGCCCAGCGCCAGATGTTTATCGTGAAGACAAGTGAATTTCATATTCTAATGTTTAATGATTTCAAGATCCTTTTTGAGAATTATCTTAGGCTCCATCATGGCCACTTTCTGGAAAAGTCGAATCTGGTTGGCCAAGTTAAGATATACTTTATCTTCGTGTTTCCCCTTTCTCCACCATTTGTAAAAACCCACGGGGTCCGTTTCGAAAGGGATGCGGGCTATGATGCCCGTGCTGTATCCCGGATAATCGATGACAAGTTTAAGGCCCATAAAACGCTTGAAATAGTCCGGATCCGCTCTTCTGAGCTTGCTTTCAAGAGGATTGAGCAGTTCGAATTCGTCAAGTTTAATGCTTTTCTCCTTAACATACATCCTATGTATGCGTACAGGATCTTTACAAATCCAGATACCCATCTTATAAGTCGAGGGACCCTCTTCCGTGTCAAGGGTTAAATAATCGTTAGAATAATATAGCTTCTCGCTGTCAAGAGGGAAATCCTGTACTGTCTCTGCTTCTGCTTCCATTAATTCGGGCCAATTTTATCAAAGCAAATATAGACAAAAACTATAGAAAATCCAATACAACGGAAAAGGGGAGCCTCTAATGCCGAGACTCCCCTTTTTCAATATGAACGAGGTCAACTATTTCTCACCTACCATGACGATCTTGGTGCAATTGTCCTGCGAGAGGAACAGATTAAGATATTCCTTTATGTCATCCGCGGTAATGCTGTCAAGAACAGAAAGATAATCCGTATCGACATCGATACCGTGCTGCAGGTATGTATTCATCACACCATGCCAGTATGAGGTCTGATGGATATTTTCCTCGTAATCCTTGACCAGGGCCTCCTTGGCCTTGGCGAGATCTTCCGCCTTAGGTCCGTCTATCGCAAACTGTTTTACGATATCGAACACCTTGGTGTTAAGGTATTCATAACGTGTGGGATCCGTCTGATAGACTATCTGAAGAATAGCCTTGCCGATAGGATCGCCCGTCAGCGCCGTGTAAGAACTGATACCGTAGGTACCGCCCTCCTTCTCGCGGATTTCATCGTGCAGAACATACTCAAGAGTACTTCCAAGCAAATCACCCGTGAGAGAATTCCTGAGCGTATATGCCGACGGGATGTTATAGCAGAAGAAATTCAGCACCATAGGGTCCTGCATCTGCTTGGTAAACACACAATCATGCACTCCTTCCACATAATTGAAGGCATTGGCATAGGATTCCTTCTTACCCTTGGCAGGAAGTGATGCCACATAAGTCTTGAGAAGAGGAAGAAGCTGTTCTTCAGTGATGTTGCCCGTAACGATGAACGTGAAATCACCGGCATTGGCAAAACGCTCCCCGGCTATCTTCATCGCCTTAGCATAGTCAACCTTGTCAAGATCGGCATATTTGAGCGAATATACACGCAAAGGTGCGGTATAGATGGTATTTGAAAGACTGTCGCGGAATGCGGTCATAGGTTCGGACTCAGCATTTGCAAGAGAAGCGCCGGTCTTGGTCTTCCAAGAGGCAAAAGCCTCATCATCGCTGCGTAACGATGTGAAATACAGATAGCCAAGCTGAAAGAGTGTCTCCACATCCTTAGGAGTGGAAGTGGCGTTAAAGCCCTCCTGTGTCCTTCCCACATAAGGAGATACGCTCACCTGCTTGCCTGCAAGAGCCTTTGAAAGGTCAGTGGCCGAGAATTCACCTACTCCACCTATCCTGATAAGGTCCTCGAGCGCGGCGAGAGTAATGTAATCACTTTCAGGATAAAGGGTTGTACCGCCCTTACTGAATGCCTTCACGATAACCTGATCTTTATTAAGGTCCGTCGACTTGAAATAAACGTTGACTCCGTTGGAAAGAAGGTAGTGCGTGTAGCCAAACTCTGAAGTCTCGGTTTTCTTCACTTTTCCCGCCTTGCGGAGCTTGGATACCAGAGGCTGATCTATCACCTTGTCCTCGTAAGGGGCGATCTCCTCATCTTCCACACCTTTCAGGGAAGCGAGTATCTCTTCGTCAGTAGGATAAACAAGGCCTTCCTTTTCCGGAAGCATATTGATGACGACCATATTCCCGTCTATGTCATATTCCTCCGCCACATACTGGTTTATGACATCCACAGGGATATTCGGCGCCAGCTGGTTCATAAGTGCGAACTGTGTCTCGATGCCCGGTATAGGCTCGTTGTCTATGAAGTGACGTACAAGTTCGGAGCAATATTCTGCGCTGCTCTTCTTCTCTCTCTGATTATATGCACTTTCGAGTGAAGAAAGATAGTCGGCACGGGCACGTTCATATTCGCTGGCTGTAAATCCGTTACGTATAATGCGAAGCATCTCGCGATAGATGGAATTGACGGAGCGCAGGAGCTGGGTCTCGTCATAGACTACTATGCCGGCAAATGACCCGCAAGTCTTGGAAATCATGAAGTCCGTCTCAGTGATGGCTCCGTACATGAAATCGGGATCGGAAGCATGGCTGAGTTCCTCAAGACGTGCAGCGGCCATATTGGCCACCATCTCGTTAACGTAAGAGACGAGAAGGTAATCCATAGTGGCTTTAGCCTCGAAAGGTATGGCAGGATGCTTAAGGAAAATATATGTGGTTCCATAAGACTGCTCCTTGTCGGAGGCCGTAGCTATGATAGGCTCCGCGTTATCCTCGACAGGGGTATAAACTCTTTCGGGGGCGTCGGCAGGTGCGGCCGGAAGACCGGAGAAAATGCCTTTGATCTTCTCTTCCACAGCATCGACATCTATATCTCCCACGACTACTATGCCCTGCTGGTCAGGACGATACCACGTATGATAATATGAACGGAGCACGTCGTAAGGGAAATTGTCCACCACGGACATCAGACCGATAGGCATGCGTTCGCCATATTTGTTCCCGGGATAAACCTTAGGGAGAATCTTATCGTAAAGTCTCATCTGAGCGTTCTGACGGCTTCTCCACTCTTCGTGTATGACTCCGCGCTCCTTGTCTATCTCAGCGTCTTCGAGAAGAAGGTCTCCGGCCCAGTCGTGAAGGATGAGAAGGCAGGAATCGATGGAAGCAGGATACTTGGCGACAGGCACGGCGTCTATGTTATAGACGGTCTCATCTATGGACGTGTAGGCGTTCAGCTGAGCACCGAACTTTACTCCTATGGATTCGAGATATTTGATAAGAGCGTCTCCCGGGAAATTGACGGTTCCGTTAAAGCACATGTGCTCAAGAAAGTGTGCGAGACCTCTTTGGTCTTCGTTTTCAAGAATGGAACCTACTTTCTGGGCAATGTAGAAGTTAGCTTGTCCTTTAGGTTCTTCGTTGTGTCTGATGTAATAGGTAAGCCCGTTATCAAGCTTTCCTATGCGCACCTGTTTGTCTATGGGGATGGTCGGCAACTCCTGTGCAAATGCAGCCGCCCCCATCAGCAGGCAGGCGAAAAATGATAAAATCTTTCTCATAATATTTGAATAATACATACTATCTGCGTTCAACTTTCGCTACATAATGTTTCACGAAAAGCCAAAATCGTGTAAATTTACGCAAAATTTATGTGAGATAAAAGTGAAAGAAAGAAAACATATAGTCCCGATGACCATTCCGAGTTATCTCGTGGACTTCAAGAAAAGGCTGCGCCCGGCGTGCTTCATGTCCATCGCGCAGGAGATGGCCGTGGAAGGTGCCACGGTGCTTGGTTTCGGGTACGAGGACATGGCCGCACACGATCTGGCATGGGTCGTCAGCCGTACGAAGTTCATCTTCAACAAAGTGCCCGTATGGAAGGACAAGGTCGAATTCCACACCTGGCATAAAGGAATACAGGGACCGTTTTTCATAAGGGACTATCAGATGACAGATGAGAATGGCGAGTTGCTCATAGACGGCACAAGTTCGTGGATCGCGCTCAATACGCGCGAACGTTCGCTGTTTCCAACACGGGATCTCGGACTTTACTTCGACGTCTCGCCGCAATGTAAAGAAAATGCCATAGATGTTCCGGCCGGAAAGATTCCGGCGCCTAAAAATGCCGGAATCGTGGAAAAACACACCGTCACCTATGCAGACCTTGACTTCATAGGGCATGCCAACAATGCAAGTTACATAGCGTGGGCCATGGACTTTCTGCCTGAGGACCTGCTTATGGACAGTTTTCCCCATATCGTGGAGATCAACTTCAACAAGGAGACCAGATACGGGGAAACTGTGGAAATCTGCCGTCAGGTGACTGACAGTGAGAACGGAACCGTGGTAGTTCTGGAAGGAAGGGTCGATGGACTCACTCACTTCACCTCCAGATTCACCTACGAAAAATAAACACTGCCTTACTTCGTCCTGAAATCAAGCGTGCCACGCACATCATCTGATGCAGCGGCGAAGTAGAGTGTGAACTCGTGCTTGGAGTCGAGCACCCATGCATGCGCGTCTTCGTTAAAATAGGCGAGAGACGATGCCGGTATCTCGAATTTTACGGTTCTGCTTTCGCCCGGTACGAGACTCACCTTTTCGAATGCCTTCAGTTCCTTTTCCGGACGGTCTATAAGAGCGTCATGCTCTCCTACATAGATCTGCACGACTTCCTTTCCTTCTCGCTCTCCGACATTCTTCACCTTTACCGAAGCCTTGAGCGTGCCGTCAGCGGAAACGCTCCTGTCCGCCTTGAAATCGCTGTATTCGAACCGTGTATAGCTGAGTCCGTGTCCGAAAGCGAAAAGCGGCTTTATATCCTGCTTTTCATACCAGCGATAGCCTACATATATGCCCTCAGCATATTCCACGTCAGGACCGCAGGTATATACGCCCAACGCATGAGCAGGAGAATCTTCTATCTTCACAGGGAAAGTGAACGGAAGCTTTCCGCTCGGATTGACCTTGCCGAACACCACATCCGCGATGGAGTTTCCAGCCTGCGAACCGCAGAACCAGCACTGAAGAACAGCAGGTACATCCTCTATCCAAGGCATGGAGACGGCATTGCCGTCCACAAGACACACCACCAGATGAGGGTTGACTTCACTGAGAGCCTCTACCAGAGCATCCTGTCCATAAGGAAGTCCATAGGAGAGACGGTCTTCGCCCTCACAGTCCTGATGGTCATCCTTATTGAGTCCGCCGAAGAAAAGCACCACATCGGCATCCTTCGCGGCTTTCACCGCATCGGCAAGAAGCCGTCCGGAAGAACGCTTTTCACTGAGGTCCTGTCCCGTGGTAACTCCGTTATATTCGTTCGAAGCGCTCCCCACATAGCCCCTTTCATATATCACTTCAGCCTTGTCGCCCACGGCATTCCTGATGCCCTCGAGAGGCGAGACTTCGTGCTTCACCTTGAGCGAAGATGAACCTCCGCCCACGGTCATCATCTTGATGGCATTCTCTCCTACCACAAGCACCTTCTTTACGGATGACAATTCCACAGGAAGCACCGTCTTCCCGGAAGGAGCGGCACCATTCTTCAGAAGGACTATACCCTCGGCGCCTATCTTACGGGCAGCATCTATATGCGCCTCGGAATTAAACGAACCGAACGGCTTATTAGTATTCATGGCAGTACGGAAGATAAGCTTGAGAACTCTTCCAGCCTTGTCGTCAAGCGTAGCAAGAGAAGCACGTCCGTCCCTCAGACGCTCAAGATAAGGATTGGCAAGCATATAATTATCATAGCTCTTTCCTTTGCTCGAAAGGCCGTCCGTCCATGTTCCGTATTCAAGATCTATCCCATAGGCAGCCGCCTCGTCAGGGTCATGCGCCCCTCCCCAGTCGGTAATGACAGCTCCGTCAAAATCCCATTCTCCTTTCAGCACGCCGTCCAGAAGATATTTGTTATGACACAGATGCTGACCTTTATAAAGATTATACGCCGCCATGACGGACCACGCGCCGCCCTTCTGAACGCCGGCCTTGAATGCAGGAAGATATATCTCATAAAGAGCCCTGTCGGACACTTTCACGTCCGCGGTATGACGGTTACACTCCTGATTGTTAAGGCAATAATGCTTAAGGCATACGGCCACCCCATTCTTCTGAACCTCCCGGATATAAGGAACGCACATCTCTCCGGAAAGGAAAGGGTCCTCGCCCATATACTCGAAGTTTCGCCCGTTGAACGGAGTACGGTAGATGTTGACACCGGGCCCCAGAAGCACGTCCTTTTCGCGATAACGGGCCTCCTCCCCTATGCTTTTTCCATAAAGTGCCGAAAGATCCTTGTCCCACGAAGCGGCAAGGCATGTAAGCGCCGGAAAAGCCGTACACGAGTCATTGGTCCAGCCGGCCTGGTCCCATTCGTCCCATTTGACCTCAGGGCGTATTCCGTGAGGACCGTCCGTACACCACAGTTCAGGGATTCCCAGACGGGGAACTCCCGGAGAAGAGAATTTGCTCTGGGCATGAAGAATCGCCACCTTCTCCTCCATAGTCATGCGCGACAGTGCATCCGCAACCCTCTCGTCCAGATCCCTGCTTTCGTCCATATAAACAGGGACGTCCTTCTTCGCAGTGCATGAGGCCAATGTAACCAGCACCGCCGCCGAAATTGAAAAAATCTTAAATTTCATTAATTATTAATTTGTCAGTAATTACAACGTGTTTTATACTCTTCCAAGGCCCTGGCCAAAACCAGAAGTGCGCGTTTAAGGTCCTCCTCCTTGAGCACATAGGCCAATCTTACCTGGTTCCTGCCATACGACGGATCCGTGTAGAACCCTGAAGCCGGCGCCATCATCACGCTCTCGGCCGCGCAGGAGTCAGGCGTAAACTCATCACGATACCTGAATGCATCAAGACACCAGGCGCAGAACTTATCGGCATCGTCAACAGGGAGTTGTGCAAGCGTATAAAAAGCCCCCATTGGCATAGGAGAATAGCAGCCCGGGATGCGGTTGATGCCTTCTATAAGGCACTTGCGCCTCTTGGCATATTCCTCATAGACTATGCGCGAATACTCTTCTGTCCCGTCGATGGAAGCCTCAGCCACTATCTGCCCGAGAAGCGGCGGAGAAAGCCTCGCCTGACAGAACTTCATTACGGCTGCACGGACATCGGCATTTTTAGTTACAAGAGCGCCAATCCTTATGCCACATTCCGAATAACGTTTTGATACTGAATCTATCAATATCACATTCTGCTCTATCCCCTCCAGATGCATGGCTGACACATAAGGCTCGTCAGAATATATGAATTCGCGATATACCTCGTCGGAAAAAGGTAGAGATTATATTTCTGAACCAGATCGCGTATCTGCTCCATCTCCCCACGGGTGTAAAGATAACCTGTAGGATTATTGGGATTACAGATAAGAATGGCCTTGGTCCGCGGGTTTATGAGCTTTTCGAATTCTTCCACGGGAGGAAGCGCAAATCCGTTTTCTATAGTGGACACGACCGTGCGTATCTCCGCCCCGGACGACACTGCGAAGGACATGTAGTTAGCATAGGCAGGTTCGGGAATAATTATCTCGTCGCCAGGGTCAAGACAGCTCATGAACGCGAAAAGCACAGCTTCCGAGCCGCCGGAAGTGATGATCACATCGTCCGGATCCAGGCCGATGCCGAATCGGGTGTAATAGCCGACAAGAGCCTTTCGCAAAGACAAGAAGCCCTGAGACGGGCTATACTCCAGCACCTTACGGTCTATCGTCTTCAGAGAGTCCAGAGCTTTCTGCGGAGTAGGTATATCAGGCTGACCTATATTCAGCTTATAGAGCTTTACTCCTTCCCTTTCAGCTTTTTCTGCCAATGGGGCCAATTTTCTGATAGGAGACGAGGGCATGGCCTCGCCGCGCGATGATATTTTCAATTTCCCGGACATGACTTGAAGTTCTTATATTGGCATACAGCCGAACAAAGATAACAATTGTTATAGAATAATCATTTCTTTTCACCGCTCGGGAGCATTTTTACGATTAAATATATTAAGTTTGCAAGCGCGGATTTCGAAAATAATGAAGTATATGAACATAGCGATTGTAGGCGCGAGCGGCGCCGTCGGACAAGAATTTCTTAAAGTCCTCGACCAGAGGAACTTTCCCATTGATAATCTCACTCTTTTCGGCTCCAGGAGAAGCGCCGGGACCTCCTGCACCTTCAGAGGCAAGGAATACACCATAAAAGAACTCCGTCATAACGACGATTTCAAAGGAATAGATATAGCCTTTGTTTCCGCCGGCGGCGGCACGTCCAAAGAATACACTGAAGACATAACGCGCTACGGCGCCATCATGATAGACAACTCCAGTGCCTTCCGTATGGACAAGGACGTGCCTCTGGTAGTGCCGGAAGTAAACCCCGAAGATGCTCTCTGCCGGCCGAAAGGCATTATCGCCAATCCTAACTGCTCCACCATCATCATGATAGTGGCACTCGCCGCCATAGAAAAAATCGCACATATACAGAATGTTCACGTGGCCACCTATCAAGCCGCCAGCGGAGCCGGAGCCAGCGCCATGGCAGAACTCATTGAACAATACAGGCAGTGTCTTGCCGGAGAAGAAGTGAAGGTGGAGAAATTTGCATATCAATTGGCATTCAACCTGATTCCGCATATAGATGTATTCACGGAAAATGACTATACGAAGGAGGAGATGAAGATGTATGACGAGACCAGAAAGATCCTTCACAGCGATGTCAAGACCAGCGCCACATGCGTGAGAGTGCCTTCGCTCAGATGCCACAGCGAAAGCGTATGGGTACATACGGAAAGGCCCGTCTCCCCTGCCGAAGCCAGAGAAGCGTTCTGCAATGCTCCGGGACTTACGCTGATGGACAATCCGGCTGAAAAACAATACCCTATGCCGCTGTTCCTTCAGGGAAAGGATGACGTGTACGTAGGACGCATCAGAAAGGACATTGCGGACAAAAACGGGCTCACGTTCTGGGTGGTGTCGGACCAGATAAGAAAAGGGGCCGCCCTCAATGCGGTGCAGATAGCGGAATTCCTCATAAAAAACGACCCTTCCTTAAAAAATCGTTAAACAGCTTATTTTTTTCAAATTGTCAGGCAAGATTTGAGAAATGGATGGATTTAATAAGCGAACAACATTAAAAAAGGTATGAAAAAGACATTAATTCATCTTACACTCATCGCAATGACGATTATGGCAGGAACTTCCTGTCTTGATAAGAACAGTGACATCATAGACACCATTCCTACCGGACTTGTAACCGTATGGCCGGGAGACGGTTCATTCAAACTGCAATTGGACGACAATACCGTTTTGATTCCGACGAACATAACCGCATCGCCATATAAGGACAAAGTAGTGAGAGCATTTGCCCAATACACCGAAGTCGAGACGAAAAACGAGGTCGTCCTTGGCGATGAAGCGCTGGTAACGAAAAACATCAAACTTAATTGGCTTGACAGCATACTGACCAAAAAGCCTGTCCTCACCCAGGGAGATAAAGATGACGAACTCTATGGAACGGCCCCTATTGAGATTATAAAAGACTGGTGCACAGTGGCCGAAGATGGTTTTCTTACGCTACGAATAAGAACTGCGGCCGGCGATCCGCTCACAAAGCATATCATCAATCTGGTGACAGGGACCAATCCCGAAAACCCATTCGAAGTGGTGCTCAGACACAAGTGTCCGACAAGTCAGATGCTCAATATGGCAGACGGGATAGTGGCGTTCAATCTCAATGAACTGCCTCACGACACGGACGAAGTCAAAGTCAAGGTCAAATGGAATTCGTTCTCCGGAGAGAAGAGCACAGAATTCACACTGAAAATGCACAAGGATAAATAAACGTGCGCAGCTCCCGGAATGTCCGACGAAAAACAACTGATTGATAATGTCAAGAAAGGAGATACCCTATCTTTCAGAGAGTTGTATCTCCTTTATGCACGTTACCTCAGCGCCATCTGCCGCAGATACATTTCCGACGAGGACGATGCGAAGGACGTTCTGCAGGAGGCATTTGTAAAGATTTGGTCGTCAATCGCTTCGTTCAATTATCGAGGAGAAGGTTCGCTGAAGGCTTGGATGAGCAGGATCGTAGTCAATCATTCGCTCAGATTTCTGCTCGGAAACAAAAAACTGCGCTTTGAGAACATCGAAAAGACAGACCTGCCTCAAGAAGTGGACGTGGAGACGGAACACATCCCGACGGACGTGCTTTTCGAACTTATCCGGAGCCTGCCGGACGGTTACCGTACAGTATTCAACCTCCATGTAGTGGAAGGGAAAAGCCATAAGGAGATAGCCGCGCTTATGGGGATAAAGGAGAACACATCGGCATCACAGCTTTTCAAGGCAAAAGCCATGCTTGCAGAAAAAATCAGACAATGGACAAACACAACTGGACAGAAGATATAAAATCGAGGATAACGGACTTCGAATGTGATGCGCCCAAAGGTCTTTGGGAGGGAATCGACGATGCCATAAGCGAAATGCCGAAGGTCAGATCCGCCCGCCGGAGCAGATTCTACCGGTGGTGGTCAATCGGAGCGGTCGCATTCGCATCGATCGCGCTGGTCTTCTTCATCCTCAGGCCTTATCAGGCCAATTCCGATGGACGCTCCGGCTCGACAGACGCTGACGCCAAAGTGATGGCAAGCAACAGCTTGACGGTTTCTTCGGATGGCTCCCGGAATATAAATGCCGTTACCGCCGATATAAAGGATTTGGCGAGCACCGATACCGATGTCGTCAATGAGCATACAGCTGCAGACATAGTCCGTACAGACTTATTAGCCGACGCGGCACAGAACACAGAACAGACAAGCACAGCCTCCGGCCAGGCAAACACTGCCGCCCTTTCAGAAGAGACACAGGAGGGCGAGGCACCGGAACAAAAAATCGATGTGCGGGGTCAGTATGAATCAGGACAGGAAGAGACTACAGACGGCGGCATAGACATTAACGACTGGGAGAAAGCAGAAACGCCACGAAATCTGACCCCTGAAAGAGGCAGACTCGCACTCAATGTTTACGGAAGCGGCTCGGCGGGAAAGGAGAACAGTACCATTAACCGCAGCAGCGTGGCTGCATCGCTTGGCGCAGACGGCACGGATTGGCTGGGAGACCCAAGAATTGGCATAGAGCTTTATAATCAAGGACATGACACTAAAACGACGGAAAAGCACTATGCACCGGTCAGGGTGGGAATTGGCCTGTCCTACGCTCTGAACAGGCATCTGAGTCTGGATACAGGGCTGGAATTGGCATTAATCCACTCTGAATTTACAGAGGGGACCGAGCAGAACTTTTCTTCTTTAAGTCAGACGCTCCGCTACATCGGTCTTCCTGCAGATTTAAGATGGAACTTCTTCAGCAACAAGGATTTGAACGTATATGCCAAGTGCGGCGTGCTGGTTCAGAAATGCATCTGTGGGAGCACGCAGGAAAGCTATACACTTTCAGGAAGCACATCAAAGGGTCAGACAAGCCGCCGGAACGAACGCCCTTGGCAGTTCTCCGCCCAGACAGGCATAGGAGCGGAATATAAATTGTGGAGAAGAACAGGCCTGTATGCTGAATTGGACGGCGGATACTATTTCGATGACGACTGTGATGTCAGAAACATCTATCAGTCCCGACCGTTTAACTGTTCGCTCAATTTCGGCATAAGGGTGGACATGTCCTTCACCAGATAAATCCGAGGCTTGCGGCTATGCGGGAAACGGTTGAAATAAGGGTCAAGTGTCACGTACCACCGGCTCTCCCTTATAGGATAGCAGCGTCTTAGAGCGACACGTATCCTATGATACATACTTTCATTGCATACGGTAAGGCCCTCACGTCCATCGGATAATACGGATACGCACACGTAGTGTTTTTTTATGAGGTGTTGTTTTTGGGCCCCGGAATTTTCTTCACCCGGGGCCTTTTTATATCGCATACAGACGTTTCTGCCGTATCTGGAATTGATCTCGCGCATGATGGAGCGAAACTGCACACCGTGAGCCGACGTGTCCCTTATGCCCGACCATGCCATATAATAATGTATCATCTCGTGGATGATGACATCCTGAAGGGTTCTCTCGTCAAGATCGTAAAGACATGACAGGCGGATTGAGAAATCGCCGTCCCGGCCTTTTGAAAAAAGCGGCTTCGTGCGGACATAACAGCATTTGCCCAAAAATGAACGCGCCCTGACTATCACCAAAGGGATACGCGGAAGCGCGCCGTTCCATATCAGAAGATTGAAAAAGTCGAACTGCTCCTGCGCGTAGGGCTGCGTCAGAGTCATACTAAAGCTTATTTATCATCGTGCGTGCGGAGATGATGCTGTTATACCTGTCAAGCACCTCACCCACAACATCTTCCCAGCTTCTCACTATGCTTTTGGAAGCCTGAACCCCTACCCTTTTGACCCTCTGCGGATCAGCGATAAGCTCGCGCAGCTTACCCTCGAAAGACTCCAGAGAATTGTCTATCAGAAAGCCGTTCTGATCGTCGCTGAGAATGGTGGCGGCTGTCGCACCTTTGACCATAAGCGCAGGAGTGTGAAGAGCGGCCGCCTCACGCACGACCAGAGGTGCGTTGTCATAAAGCGAAGGGAAAAGGAAGAGGTCTGCCGCGGCATAGTAAGTCTTTATGGTCTCCCTGTCCGTTACGCAGCCCACGAATGTGGTCCTGTTTTCCAGCCCTTTTTCGGACACGAGATTTTTCATGGCCTCGGCGGCATATCCGGTACCCACAAAGTACATTCTGAATTTCTGGTCCTTGATAGCTTCAAGCGCATCTATGATGAAGCGCACATTCTTCTCCCAGATATGTTGTCCCACGAACAGAAGCACGAACTCGTCCGGATCAATGCCCAGCGACTTTCTGGCATCCACGAAATACTGCTCGGGATACTCGGCGCACAGGTCGCTTCCGTTATCCACCACCTCTATCGCTCCCTTGTATCCGTATTCGCGAAGCACTTCCTTGACTGATTCCTGCGGCACCCATACATGGTCGGCGTTTTCATAGAAACCGACTATGTTCTTCACTATCATGTTCACCATAGGCTCGGGCAGCACGCGCGCAAAATCGTCCCTGTATTTGGAGTGGAAGGTGGCTACACATGGTATGTTCTGGTTCTTGGCTATCTTCTGCGCGGCACGTCCCGACACGAAAGGGCTGTGCGCATGCACTATCTTGAATTGGCGCTTGGCTATCTTACTTAGGTAAGATGGGTCAATCTCCGCTATTCCCGTAACATAAGGCTTCCTGAAAGGCACTGGCATAGAAAAATAGTCCAGCACCTCGAAATCATATTTGGAATAATCCGTACCGGGTACATTTGGAGTGATGACGGACACGCCTCCCACCTTCTTCTGCATCCAATACGCATAGTTATAAACGCACACTGACACTCCGTCCATCACCGGAGGGAAACATTCGTTGAATAAACCGATGTTTATGTTCTTCTTTTCCATTACGTTCAGATTTATCGCCGCGAAGATACTAAAATTATCTCGCCTTACCTATTATCACGCAGATACTCCCTCA
>CAVEIF010000009.1:0-42833 GCA_963615835.1 Coprococcus eutactus
CTATAGACCAAAAAGACAAACATAGATTACCAAGTTATTTTTTAACGATTACTTAATATTTACGATCACCGATTTCCGCAAAGATAGCGATTGTTGAAAAATAAACCGGATACCTTTTAAAAAACCTGCCCGCTGAAACGGCGGACAGGCATTCTAAAATCTTGTAGTCAAGTAATCGTCAAACGATATGCGCAACAACCGGACTATTCCGCCGGCTTCAGCGTACTGTAAACATTGGTTACATCCTCGTCGTCTTCAAGAAGACCCGTAAGCTTGTCGAGCGTGGCTCTCTGCTCCGGAGTAACATCTTTAAGTTCCGTGGTCGGGATACGTTCAAATCCACCTGATACGAGTTCAAAACCGTGATCCTCTATATATTTCTGAATCTGACCATAAGAAGCGTAGTCTCCATAGATGACCACCACCTTAGTCTCATTATCATCCTTATCCAGTTCTATCTCCTCGAAAAGCTCATCCACGCCATAGTCAATCATCTCAAGCTCAAGTTCTTCGAGATCCATTCCTTCGGTCTCCTTGATACGGAACACACACTTGTGCTCGAACATGAAAGACACAGAGCCGCTTGTTCCGAGCGTTCCTCCGCATTTGGTGAAATATGAACGGACATTGGCCACGGTACGCGTGGTGTTATCAGTCGCCGTCTCCACGAGGTATGCTATGCCGAAAGGCCCATAACCTTCATAAACGACCTCCTTGAAATCTCCCTGCTTGCTCTCGACCGCCTTCTTGATGGCACGTTCTATATTCTCCTTAGGCATCTGCTCGGTGCGGGCCGTGGCGATGAGCGCACGGAGACGAGGATTACCGGTAACATCCGGTCCGCCCTGCTTTACAGCTATGGTGATCTCCTTTCCAAGTTTAGTAAAGGTGCGGGCCATATGACCCCATCTCTTGAGTTTACGCTCCTTACGGAATTCAAAAGCTCTTCCCATAAATTATTCTGATACCTCGTTAATGTATTTGTCTATAAGAGAATATTCCAAACTCATCTGATACTTGTCTTTCACTGTCTTATATGCCTGAAGAGCCTTGTCTTTCTGTCCGAGGGCCTCGTAGGTCTGTCCAGCCTTCACAAGATATTCGGCTGCGAAAGGGTTATCCGCCTTCCTGGCGGCCTTCATATAATATTTAGCGGCCTCCTCGTTGTTTGAAAGTGCTGAATAGCAGTCTCCCTGGAGGGCCAATGCACGTGCTGCCAATATAGGCTCCGTACCTTTATATTTTTTCAGATAATCAAGAGCATCCTGCCATTTTTCAAGCTGAGCGCAGCAGATGCCCGCATACAGATATACAGATTTTCCGGCCTTGGCGCCATATTCGCTGCAGATCTGTGCAAATCCCATATTCACGCCGTCTCCATCAAGTGCCAATTCATACTCCCCTGACTGGAAATTAAGCTCTGCCACATAGGTATTCTCCTGTGCTTCAGCTACTCCCGGTGCATAAATCCACTTACCATATCCCATAATGCCAAGTCCGATCACAACCACTGCGACCAAGGCGACAATAAGGACATTCCTGTTCTGAATTAAGAAAGTCTCTGCTGTGGATTTTACGTTCTCCTCGCGGATTTCCTCCGCTTTCTTGTTGTTTGCCATTTTATCTAAATTTTATTTGTTTTCAATCCCCGCTTTCCCTAAACCTGTCATAGGCGTTCCTTGAAAACAACGCTCATCAGGAAAAGCCCACAAAAATAAAGATATTTCCGCAAATATGCAAAAGAACGGAAAGTGAGACAGGACAGAGCCTTTTCTGCGCCAATATCCGCGCCAGGTAGGGAACTTTTTCGTTATTTTTGTCCACACCTGGACGGGGCATGTGCCCCAGAGAGCCGCCAGAGGCAGGTGGGCCTGCCAGGTGAGGACCTTTTCCGCCATTTATGTCCACACCTGGACGGGGCATGTGTCGGGAAAGCTACAAGTCAACCAATATCCGGGAAACCTTTTGGAAATCCAGCTGCCGCAAAGACCATCTCCACCACCTTGTTGAGATTGCGGACAACCGAACAATCTGTTAGAAACCCACCTAATCACGTAAAACCTTTCGATATCTCGGTTTACCGGAAATGTTGCATCCTTTTCTCTGGCGATCGTCAGTATTGCAATGGCGGTCGTCAACATCCTATATGTATATTTCTCCGCAAAGCCATAGGACATATCGGGCCAAGACGGCTGACCGCCCGTGGTCCGTGAACGGGAGGGGCTCACGAAGTGGGAGGGATAGCGCGAAGCGCGTACCGTCTTGGACTGATATGTCCTTGGCTTATAAGTTATAGCTAAAACCGGAAGCTCGGATGCTGCAACATACATCATCGCCGCACTCCAGAGGGGGGGGGGAAAAATTTACAGATTAAGCAGATAGGGCAGAGCCTTTTCGAAGCATTTGCCCGGATAGGGTCGCGAAGCGACTGCGTAGAAAAGGCTCTGTTCTATCTGCCTATTCCTGCCGCACATGATCTATAAACGGAAAGTGGGACCCGTGCCGCCCTCGGCATCGAAAGAGGGGGGACCACGAATTTATGAGTGGTGAGCTCGAGCGGAGTGAGACGGTCGTCGAACTATTTTCAGATTTCGAAAACGTCGCGATCAGAAGTGGCGAAAGTGTTCCCGAATATACGCCGGCACTCCTCTTCATAAACTTTAGGATCGCGCTCGCGCGAAGAATAGTGGCCTATAAGAAGCCTGTCCACAGAAGAGAGAGAAGCCACGCGCGCGGCATCTGAAGTGGTGCTGTGATAATACTGCCGAGCCTTATCGGCATACTGTTCAAGATATGTAGTCTCGTGATAAAGCGTCCCCACGCCGCTCAGATAAAGAGGAAGAGCGTCAAAGAACATAGTATCCGAACAATAAGCATAACTTGAAGCAGGACGCTTGGAAAGTTCCCTTTCCGAAAGAAGTTCATCGAAACGGTAGCCATAGCACTCTATCTTATGCTTGAGAGGAAAAGCACTCACCTGCACCTTGCGAGAAGTCCATACAGGCGTAAGAGAGGATGTTTTAATCTCATGAAATTCAATCTCGTAATTATCTCCGTCCCCGAAATATGACTTATAGAAACGAAGAATGCCCTGCAGGGCCTGAGGACCGAAAACATGCAGAGTCTGCCTTCGGTTGTACATGGCCATAGTTGAGAGAATGCCGAACAATCCGAAAACATGATCCCCATGAATGTGAGATATAAAAATGGCCTCCACCTTAAGAAAAGACAGATGAAGCTGCCTGAAACGCCTCTGCGTCCCCTCCCCGCAATCGATTAAGAACAAGCGCCCATGCACATTAAGTACCTGGGCGCTTGAATTTCTATCAGAAATGGGCATAGCCGAAGCCGTGCCCAATATCTGGAGTGTAAAACTCATTATTCGCCTTTTTCAAGTTTACTTTTGAGAGCTGCGAGTGCGTCGATGTCACCGAGAGTAGTCTTCTCGACGTTGGCATTGACTTTCTTGACAGCCTTCTTCGTATTCTCTACTTCAGCGGCAGCGGCTTTCTCCTTAACCTCCTGATATGTACGAAGGTGGCTTACGAGTACGCTATGAGTGCTGCGACGGAGTTCGACTACCTTGAACGGAAGAGTCTCGCCTGCGACTGCCTGCTTGCCGTCCTCCTTGACAAGTTCGCGGTTAAAGCAGAAGCCCTCCACATCTGAACCGAGAGAGATGTTTGCTCCCTTGTCCGTAGTGGAAACTATCGTACCGTCAACAACGGCACCTACAGGGAAGTTCTTCTCCACCTCATCCCAAGGGTTAGGAGTAAGCTGCTTGTGTCCAAGGCTGAGTCTGTGATTAGCCTCGTCAAAATCAAGGATAACCACCTCGATAGGATCACCTACGGTCACCAGTTCTGAAGGATGCTTGATCTTGTTCCAGCTGAGATCGCTGATATGGATAAGTCCCTCTACGCTGTCCTCAAGCTGAGCGAATACACCGAAGCTTGTGATATTACGTACGGTAGCCGTATGCTTGCTGCCGACAGGATATTTGGTCTCGATCTCGTCCCAAGGATTAGGAGTGAGCTGCTTGATGCCAAGAGACATCTTCCTGGCCTCACGGTCAAGAGTAAGCACCTGTGCCTCAACCTCATCACCCACTTTAAGGAAATCCTGTGCAGAGTGAAGACGTGTACTCCATGACATCTCTGAAACGTGTACGAGTCCTTCCACGCCCGGCTCAATCTCCACGAATGCGCCGTAGTCAGCGATAAGGATGACCTTACCCTTAACCTTGTCGCCCACCTTGAGATCAGCCTTGAGAGTATCCCAAGGATGTGGAGTAAGCTGCTTGAGACCAAGAGCGATTCTCTTCTGCTGCTCGTTGAAATCAAGAACTACGACCTTGATCTTATCCCCGAGCTTGACAACCTCCTCCGGATGATTGATACGTCCCCAAGAGAGGTCTGTGATGTGGATAAGACCGTCCACTCCGCCGAGATCGACGAACACACCGTAATTGGTGATGTTCTTAACCTCGCCTTCAAGAACCTGTCCCTTCTCGAGTTTACCGATAAGCTCGGCTCTCTTCTGCTCCTGCTCCGCTTCGAGGAGAACTTTATGAGAAACGACTACATTACGGAAATCAGGATTGATCTTGACGATCTTGAAATCGATGGTCTGATTAACGAACTGATCGTAGTCGCGTATAGGCTTGATGTCTATCTGACTGCCAGGAAGGAAAGCCTCGATTCCGAACACGTCCACGATCATACCGCCCTTGGTGCGTGTCTTCACGAAACCCTTCACGATCTCGCCGCTTTCGTAAGCCTCTACGACACGATCCCAAGACTTGAGTGCGCGTGCCTTCTTGTGAGAAAGAATGAGCTGGCCCTTCTTGTCTTCCGCCGATTCTACATATACTTCTACTTTGTCGCCTACCTTAAGGTCAGGATTATAACGGAAATCCACAGCGTTTATGACGCCCTCGCTCTTGCCACCGATGGATACGATGACCTCGCGCTTGTTAATCTCTGTTACTTCTCCTTCTACCACTTCATTCTCAATTACTTTCGTAAGAGTTGAAGCATAAGCCTGTTCGATGGCCTTTTTGTCTTCTCCGCCGTACACTCCGCCTTCCTCGAATGCATCCCAATCGAACTGATCAGGTGCAACGGACGCGTTAAGACGAGCGGTTTCTTTTGTTTCTGCCATAACTGGTAAAACAATTTTAAATGGTTAAACTTATAATACTAAACCCGACGCCCCCGGAGCCTGAGCCCACCCGACGTACAAAAGCGCGCAAATTTACTAAATATTAAATATCTTTGCAAGAATAAAAACACTTTGTAAAAGCGACATATGAAATTCAAAGATATTGTCATCCGATATGGATTCGCCACCATGGGCCTCTGCCTCGTAGCCATGGGCATAGTTCTTTCCGTCGAGGCCAATTGCGGCATTTCCGTTCTCAATGCTCCCGGATACGCGATAAGCGCGAAAACCGGCCTGCCGCTGGGCTTCACCTGCTTCGCCTTTTTCATGCTCTGCGTGGTCTTCCAGTGGATAATCCTTGGCAAAAGATTTCAGGTGATAGACCTTCTCCAGGTGGCCGCCAATTCCGTACTTGGCTTTATGATAGACTTTTTCACATTCCTCTTCGAGGCATTGGCATTTACCCCGGGAAGCATCTGGGGAGTAGTGCTCTTCATAGGTCTTTCCATTGTTTTCCAAGCATTCGGAATCTCGATGGAAGTGGTAAGCCAAGCATGGATGCTGCCATCGGACATGACAGTAAGAGCCATCGGGATGGCATGGGGAGGAAAGTTCAGCGACAACAAGATCAAGATGGACTGCACCATACTGGTGATAGCCATCCTGCTCTGCCTTATCTTTTTCGGGAACATATTCGGTCCGAAAGATCAACCTATAATCGGCTGGGGAACCCTCATTCTGGCCATTACCATAGGTCTGTTCATGAAGATAAGCACTCCGGCAGTAAGAAGAATCCCTTATTTCAAGAATTCCTCGGAGATCAAGAACTGAGGACAGACAGGAACGGACCTCTCATCCGATATAACGGCCGTCGCGCCGCCATTTAATCCAGCCTACCACCGCCACTACGGTGTACACCAGATATAATGCAGCCATAGGATACAGCCCCTGCGTATAGCACAGGAGCGTGGAGACGATATCGGAGATTATCCATACAAGCCAATTCTGGGGGTACGATTTGACAAGCCAGACAGTCCCTATCACCCCGCTCGCGCCTATGAACGCATCCGGAACCACGGCGGAATCGCCGGCAGCACCGAGAGCGAAGAAGAGCACCGCGCAGCTGAACGCAAATCCTGCAAGCGAATACAGCGCGGCCCTAAGAGACAGCCTTCTCAGCCTCAAGACTCCCTCCTGCACCTGCCCCTCATCTTTTTTCCAGGCCGATATGCCGACCACACCCATCACCAGATAATAGATGTTCAGCCCCATGGAGGCCCACAGATGCTGATGGGCGAACACCGCTATGGTGGCCATGCAGCAGAGAATATCGACAGGCCACATCCAGATGCTCTGCTTTACCTGCAAAAGCACATACACCAGCCCCGCAAACAGGGCGAATGTCTCAAAAAAACTAAAAATCATATAGCACAAAATTATGGTCTTTTACTTATCTTTGCAAGCGTTTTGCAGGACACTTCCCTCTCATATCTACAAGTATGTATAAGACAGACAACTACCCCTCAAAAGTGCTTCAGGATGCAGTGGAAGCCATAGGCCTGCTGCCGGGAGTAGGTTCGAGAAGTGCGATGAGACTTTCCCTCCACATACTTAAACAGGATCCCGAATATATCCACAGACTGGCCTCAGGCATAGACAGACTCGCGACGGAGGTGAGATACTGCCGCAGATGCAACATGCTGTGCGACGATGAACTTTGCCCCATATGCAGCGACAGCAAAAGGGACAGGAACACGATATGTGTGGTGGAAAGCGTGAGAGACGTGATGAGCATAGAGTCCACAGGCGAATATAAAGGACTGTACCACGTGCTCGGCGGCATAATATCGCCCATTAACGGCATAGCCCCGAGCGATCTGCACATAAAGGATCTTCTGGAAAGAATAAGCGAAGGGATGGAGATTATCCTGGCGCTTAATACAGACGTGGAAGGGGAAACCACCGCATTCTATCTGTATCGTCAGCTGGAACCCTATAAGGTTAAGGTTACCACGCTTGCAAGAGGCCTCGGCTTCGGGGACGATCTGGAATACGCAGACCCGTTGACTCTGGGCAGAAGCCTGATTTCAAGACAATTATTCAAACCATAGAAGTACGCTATGAGCATTGTTGAAACTATCCTTTTCGGCCTGTCCGTATGTGCCGACTGTTTCGCGGTATCCCTCTGCTCGTCCGTCAAGCTCAAAGAGAGCCACCCCTCCAAAACACTTAAAATAGCTCTCTGCTTCGCCGTGATACAGACCGGATTCCTGCTCTGCGGATGGACTTTCGGAGACATATTGGCCATATTCATCAACAAGATAGCCAAATGGTTGGGACTTGGCCTTCTTCTCTATGTGGGCGGACAGATGATATACTCCGCTCTCTTCTGCAAGGGGGATGAGGAAACCCACGACCTCAACGGACTGAAAAACATCATTCTCGCAGGCATAGCCACGAGCATAGACGCTCTCGCCATAGGAAGCAGCCTTTCGCTGGCAGGACAGACATGGAACGACACCGTGCCCGAAGCCGTATCGGTGTTCATCTGCACCGCCGCCAGCGTAATGACAGGCATCGCCGGAGGAAGACATATAGGACACAGAATCGGACACTGGGCTGAAGGCATAGGCGGGATTGTGCTCATAGGAATAGGCCTTGGTCTTGTTTTATAGACAGTTTATTTATAAATTTGCCGGGATATGATAAGAATCTTTCATAGAAGCGGATCCGAGATTCTGCTCTCGAACTCCAGGGAGATGCTCGACAGTCTCCGCAGGGAAGACGTCATATGGATAGACCTTATCGAACCTACAGGCGAGGAAAAGAGGGCCGCCGAAGCATTCAGCAACGCTCAGATCCAGAGCCGTGCGCAGGCGGAGGAAATCGAAAGTTCATCCCGCTTTCACGAAGCCGGGGGGATCATATTCGCCAATACGAATTTCCTCTCCCCTACCGGCAGCGACATGAGCATGGACCCTGTGTCATTCATATTGGCACCTTACACGCTCACCACGCTGCGTGAAATCCCGATTCGAAGCTTCGAGCTGCTTTCAAACAAGATACAAGCCCGTCCCGAACTCTATAAGACCGGGTTCAGCGTGTTCGTGGAGATAATGGACAAGAGGGTGGACCTGGACGCGGACATCGTGGAGCTCATCTCGCAGGAGACCTCCCAGTTCAGCAAGAGAATCAACCAGCAGGAGGATATCAACGAAGAATTTCTCCTGGACATAAACCAGCTTCAGGAGAACGCGATGGTCATACGCGAGAACGTGGTGGACAAGCAGAGAATCCTTGGAAACATCCTCAAAAGCGACCTGTTCCCGGATTCGCTGGACAAACGCTTCTCCATCATCCTCCAGGATATAACCTCGCTCATCGCACATATCAACTTCACCTTCGAAAGACTTGAATATCTGCAAGATACCGTAGTGGGTATCATTAATCTGGAGCAGAACAGGATAATGAAGCTCTTCACGCTCATCTCCCTTCTGCTCATGCCGGCCACCCTCATAGCCAGCTTCTACGGAATGAATGTCAAACTTCCTTTCGAGTCGTTCAACCTGGCATGGCTTTGCATCCTGCTCACGATGATATTCATCATAGCAGGAGTAGTGTTCTATTTCAAGAAGAAGAAACTGATGTAGAGTTATCTACCTGATTGTCAGTTCACCCACAGAATAACCCCAGCACCCGTCTGTAATGATGGGAATTTCCCTGCCCAGAGCGTTGGGCTCATAATGGATGTCATCAAGGAAAGTATGGCTGTGCCCTCCTATGATCAGATCTATATCCTTGGTAAGGCCCGCCATCTTAATGTCCTCCTTAAAGCCAAGATGCGAAAGGAGAATCACCAGATCGCACTTCTCCCGCTTTTTCAGATATTCGGCATAGCGGTTCGTAACCTCCTCTGAATCATACTGCACAAGCGACGAAGAGATCTCATAAGCCACATTGGAAGCCAAATCCGAAGTAAGACCTATGATGCCTATCTTTCTCCCGGCCCTGTTTATTATGGCGTAAGGCTTCACTATGCCCTCAAGAGGCGTACCTTCCAGCTTGAGATTGGCACAGACCACAGGGCATTTGATCTGAACCAGCCTGTCCGCAAGGTCCTGCACCCCGTTGTCGAATTCGTGATTACCGAGGGTGATGCAGTCATAGCCGAAAGCATTGACGGACTCAAGCTCCAGTTTGCCGCCGAACTGCGTATAATAGGAAGTACCCTGATTGAAATCTCCGGCATGAAGGAGAAGCACATTTTCAGCACCGCGGGCCTCTCGGACGCTGTCCACTATGGCACCCCTTTCGATGATGCCGCCATGACCGTAATTACGCTCATCACGGATAGGTTCGAGATGCGAATGGGTGTCGTTGACATGAAGTACGACGAGCGGCGTGGAGCAGGAGCTCAGAACAAGCGCCCCCAATGATATGATTAAGGCAAAAGATTTTCTCATTTTTCGACTATTCTGTTATCCAAGTGATATTCAAGCGGAAGTCCTTCCTTAGAAAGGGCATATATCCTGTCCAATATGCAATCACGGACGAGCACGTCCGTTCTGACCACCCTCTGCGCCCCGTCAGCGAGATGTATCTTGTCTCCGCCCTGAAGAAGAAAGTCTATGCTTCCTATTCCATAAGTCCTGTCATCACGCACCTCCTCTCCGTTAACTTTAAGACTTGCAAGAGAGTGTCCCTCGACCACCACCTGCACATCTCCGCCTATCGCCTCCACCTTGCGGCGAGCCATCTGAGTGAAAATCTCGCGGAGCCTTTCCCCGCTGACCTCCACATAGACCAGATAGTTCTTGAAAGGGAACATCGACACGATATCGTCCAACAGCACATCTCCCTGTGGCACAGCGCATCTTATGCCTCCGAAATTGATTATGCTCACATCCACTTTCTCCCCCGTAACCTTCTCCACACCTTCCTTCACGCAATCCGCGGCGAAATTCGAAAGTTCACTCTGCGGACGGTGGCTGGACATAGCCTCGGGAGCATAGGCTATAACCTGCTTCAGATAAGCCATTTCAGGCTGCGCATCGATTAGAATCCCGGCCAATCGGGCAGTAGAGCCCTCAGCAAATTCGCGTCCCGAAGGCGCATGATAAACGCCGTCCTCGATGTAGCCGAGGGCCTCGCGGGAATTAGTGGCGTCAGCCGGAACAACACCGGTCCTATGTGCATCTGCCTCTATCTTGGACCAATTATACTGCGTACCGCAAGCGCACAGCACAAAAGAAAAAACGGAAAGTAATATAAATTTTTTCATCATTTCTGCTTTAGCCATTTCCACAAATCCTTGAAGGAAGTCTTCTTCCCGAACATAAGTATCCCCACCTTATATATCTTGGCCGAAATCCATGCACAAACCGCAGTAGTGAGAACCAGAAGCACTATGGACAGAATAATCTGCCATCCCGGCACCCCGAAAGGAATACGGGCGAGCATCACTATCGGAGACGTGAACGGTATCATCGACCCCCAGAAGGCCAATGCGCTGTCCGGTGCCTGATAGGCATAGAGAGCTATGAAATAAGCTATCATCAGAGGAATGGTTACGGGCATCTGAAGCTGGGTGGTATCGTTCTCATTCTCGACGGCGGAGCCTATGGCCGCGAAAAGCGATGCGTACAGAAGATAGCCCAAAGCGAAGAATATGATGAAATACAGCACCATACCCACGACATCAAGTCCCGAAAACGCCCCCACGATATCACCCATTTCGCTGTCGCTCTGTGAAAGGACGGCCGTGAAAGCGTCCATATCGCCTGTCCCTTCCGGAAGATTGGCTATTACCGCCTGGGCATCCACGGTATTCATGATTTTAGGAGCAAATATGCCCATGGCTCCGGAAAGAAGCAACACCGAAAGAACTATCCACAGGAAAAACTGAGTGAGAGCCACGAGAGCCACACCTATTATCTTGCCGAACATAAGTTCCGTAGCCTTGACGCTGCTTATCAGCACCTCCACCACGCGCGACGACTTCTCTTCTATGACAGCGCTCATCACCATACCGCCGAACATGGTGATAAACAAGAAGATGATTATGCCAAGAAACATAGAAAGTATGGAATTGATCCCGGATTCGCTTATCTTCTCCTCCCCGCTGTCCGACAGGACGTAAGTCTTAACCGACACGTCGGACTTCACGCTGTTGATGATCTCCTCCAGCCCGTCTATCTTATAAGACGCTATCCTGTAATCTTCTACGGCATCATCTATGTATCTGCTCATGTTCTCGGTAACGCCCATTCCCACAGGTTTGAGAGAAGTGAACGTAGCCTTAACGCTTTTGTTCCCGTCTATGGGCGAAATGCTGAGCACGCCATCCAGCCCAAGCGCCTTGAGGGACTGCTTGATGCTGTCCAGAGGCTCCGAAGACATGTCCTGATAGCTTATCTCGTCGCTGCTTTTCAGATAAGGCATGACTATGCCCGATTCGTCGACGACAGCCACCGTCTTGAATTTGTCTTTAGTGTTGGCAATTACCAGACCTATCACCACACCGACCACGCCCATAAGGACAGGAACCAGTAAAGTGGTGAAAATAAAGCTCTTTTTCTTAACTCTGGTGGAGTATTCCCTATTGATGACAACTCCTATCGTATGCAGATTCATATTTATTCCTCCCCCTTTACCAGTTTTATGAATATGTCGTTCATGCGCGGCATCAACTCCTTATATGACACTATGTTGACGCCTTTCCTCAGATAGGCTTCAAGCGTAAGGGCCCCGTCCGTCTCCTTAGGAAGAATCTCCGTATGCAAACCCGCTTCGTCCTTATAGACGAGTTCCACGTGGTTGTTCCCATATTTTCTGCGGATCTCCTCCACTCCGCCCGTAATGACCAGGTGCGAATGGTTTATAAGAGCTATGTCATCGCACAGCTCCTCCACGCTTTCCATATTATGTGTCGAAAGGATTATGGTCGCACCATCATCCTTAAGCCGGAGTATCTCCTTACGTATCACATCGGCGTTCACGGGGTCAAAACCCGAAAACGGCTCATCCAGGATCAACAGCCTGGGCTGATGCACCACCGTCGTTATGAACTGAAGTTTCTGGGCCATACCCTTGGAGAGTTCCTCGACCTTCTTGTTCCACCAGTCCTGTATGCCGAATCTGATGAACCACTCCTTGAGAGCCTCCTGCGCCTGCTGCCGGCTCATGCCTTTCAGCTGAGCCAGATACATGGCCTGTTCACCGACCTTCATCTTACGGTACAGACCTCTCTCCTCCGGCATGTAGCCTATCTTCTCCACATCGCTTTGAGCAATGGGATGTCCCTGAAAAAGCACCTGTCCCGAAGACGGAATGGTTATACGGTTAATAATGCGGATAAGAGTGGTCTTACCGGCTCCATTCGGGCCAAGCAGACCGAAAATCCCGCCCTCCGGAATGTCCAGGCAGACATCTTCCAGCGCCACCTTCTCCCCGAAGTTCTTGCTTACATGCTTGATTTCTATTATAGGCATACACGTATTGTGTTTAATGACGCGCCAAAGTTATAAAAAATCTATTTTCTTTCATAAATTTCACAATCCGCCGGAGCCTTGATGTTCCCGTCCAGAGTGACGGACCCTATCTTGTCCGCCACTATCCTTCCGGACATAGGATTCTTGATGTCCGTAATGCCTCCCCTGATGTCCGCATTCACCGAAGAATACTCGAAGGCACGGTCGCATGCGGGGTCGAAAGTACAGTTTTCAAGTACCAGATTTTCGGCATAGCACAGAGGCTGAAGTCCCGATATATGACAATTCACCAGCCTGAGATTTCTCGAATGCCAACCAAGATACTCCCCGTCCAGAACAGAATCGTAAACCACCACGTCCTCCACCTCCCAGAAGGCGTCCTTGGTGCTTATCCGGGCATTATGGATCTCGACATTCCTTACGTATTGAAACACATATTTGCTTTCGCTCTGAAGACCGTCCACGAAAATGTTACGGCTGAACATGAAAGGATATGTACCGCCGAAGAGCTTCAGGTCGTGAGCGACAATGTTCTCACACTTCCAGAAAGTCTCGTCGGCATCGTTGATCCGCACTCTTTCAAGCTGCAAGTCCTTCATCTCACGGAACATTTTAGGGGCGTCTATGACCGTGTCCGACATCTTGAGATGATCAGAATACCACAGCGCCGAACGTCCTCCCACATCGAAATAACAGTCCCTGATCTCAAAACCATGCACGTGCCAGAACGGATAATTTCCCTCGAAACGGCACTTCACCGCCTCTATGTTACTGCACTCCTTGACGGCAGATTCACCCTGCCTTACCGTAACCTCTTCCAGATGAAGATCATGCTCTCCGAAAAGAGGCCTTTCGCCTCCGAATTCCTTATTCTTTATTACCTTCATATCTTTTTAACCATTTTTGTCTGAATAACCTGACCAAAAATATAAATCCTCTGAAACACAGTTCTATACACATGGCGATCCACACACCTCTCAAGCCCATGCGAGGCGCCAGACAAGCCGCGAGAGTGAGTCTTACACCCCACATGCTTGCCAAATTCATAAGGCACGGGGCCAATGTATCAGCGGCGCCCACGAATACGCTGTACGACACTATGCTCGCCGCGAACATGGGCTCGGCGAAGGCCTCAATTCTCAAGACCTCCGCTCCCAGAGCCTTGACTCCCTCATCCACAGTCATAAAGCCTATTATCTCCGGAGCCAGCAAATACATCACCACACCCATCAACGTCATTACCAGCATACCGTTTCCCACCGTTATATATGCAAATCTTTTGGCCAGGAACGGACGCCTGGCTCCAAGACTCTGACCGACCAGAGTGGTGGCGGCATCCGCTATTCCATATCCGGGCATATAGCACAGGCTCTCCGCCGTGACCGCCAGTGAATTGGCCGCTATGGCCACCACCCCCAGCGGAGCCACTATGGTAGTGGCGATTATCTGCGCGCCGCACAAAAGGATATGCTCAAAACCCATAGGAAGTCCGATATGAAGAGAACGGACTATGGTTCCGGACGCGGGGATAAAGCTTCCTCTCTCGCCTGCCAATTTCAGCACACCCGATGAACGTACCATATATAAGAGCAGGATAAAAGCCACCACGGCTATCGCGGCACCCGTTCCGAGAGCCGCACCCTTTACACCAAGTCCGAGACCGGGGACCGTGAACAGGCGTCCGCCTATGACCATATCCCTTTCCGGGAAAATGAAGAAGAAATTGAATATGACATCGAGCACGCACATCAATATGCCCATAACACTTGGCATTTTCATATTTCCGCTATAGCGGAGCATGCTGCTTGAAAGAAAACTCAACTGCAGCAAGGGCAGGAACAGCGAATAAATGCGGAAATAATCGCCGGCATCCTTTATTATGGACGGTCCTCCGCCAAGCCATGAAGGAAGGGAACCGCTTATCAGCACTCCGCACACGGAAAGCATCACGGCAAAAGCCAAAGTGAACGTGAGCGCTTCGCGAAGAACCTGACGGGCCCGCCTGAACTCATTGGCCCCTATATAATGCGCCACCTGTACGGAAAAACCGGCCACCACCGCTGAACATACTCCGGAAAAAAGCCAAGTCGTGGTGGATACCAATCCTATGGATGCGGAAGGCTCCGCCCCCAGGCTTCCCACCATGGCCGCATCGATGTACTGCATCACGATGGAAGACATCTGCGCGACCATCGCCGGAAAGGCAAGCCTTATGGTAAGCGAAAGCCTCTGGGAGACGGACATCGGCTTGCCGTCCCTTATATAAGAAAGAAGTTCCCCGCTTTTCGGATGCTTGGCCATTCACCTGCTGTTTTAGCAAAATTCCATTTCCCGACTGCCTGACACATACTATTTTACGACCGCCGACGCGAACCGCCTCAGGCCCTCTTCAAGCAAAGCCCGCGGGCAGGCAAGGTTCCACCTCATATAACCCTCCCCTGTCTGGCCGTACATGCTTCCGGGATTAAGACGCAGACGCGCCTCGCTCTGAAGTTTTCTGTCAAGTTCCACGGAACTCAGGCCAAGATGACGGCAGTCCATCCATGCCAGATAAGTGCCTTCGAGCCTGCACACGGGATATTCCGGCAGATGTTCATTACAGAAATCCCTCATATAGAGATAGTTCTGATACAGATAGCAGTTAAGTTCATCCAGCCATTCCCCACCTTCATTATATGCCGCCATGAGAGCTGTCACCCCGAAAGGATTCACATCACACACTTCGTTGATATTTATCGCCCTGTCTATAAGGGCCTTGGTCTGTTCATCCGGACAGATTATGTTTGCTATCTGAAGACCTGCTATATTGAAAGCCTTGGACGGAGAAACCATACTTATGCAAGTTTTGTCCACAAGGGCATAAGGGACATATTCGCTGCCCGGCATCACCAGTTCGCAGTGGATCTCATCGGAAACCACTCTCACCGAATGCTTTTTACAGAGATCGGCAAGCCGTTCAAGTTCATCTCTTCGCCATACGCGACCCACGGGATTATGAGGATTACAGAGGATCATCAAATCTGTCTGATGATCAGAAAGTTTACGTTCCATATCCTCGAAGTCGAAACGATAAGTATCCCCGTCTGCAATCAGCGGGGACTCCAGAATCCGACAGCCGTTGTTCCTTATGGAAGAAAAGAAACAGTTATAGACCGGAGTCTGAATGAGCACGTTACCGCCCGGCCTTGCAAGAGCCTTTATCACGGCGGAAAGCGCCGGCACCACACCGGAAGTGTAGATGACCTGCTCTCTGTCTATATGCCAATGATGCCTGCGGCTGAACCACCCGTCTATCGCCCCGTAGTACTCATCCGGCACCCTGGTGTATCCGAAAGCGCCATGTTCCAGACGCTTTTTAAGAGCATCGATGACGACAGGCGCCGTCTCGAAATCCATATCCGCCACCCACATGGGGAGCACCCCTTCCGGGGTCGAATCCCACTTCACGCAGGAAGTCCCCCGACGGTTTATCATCTTGTCGAAATCGTATCTCATATCCGAAAATCTGTCATGTCATCATCCAAGTGATGAATACTCTGACAGGCCAATGGCTCTGCCATAAAAAACAAATCTAATTTTTTAACGATTACTTTACGCCCGAAAGAGCATCAAAATTACGAAAAAATGGCTTATATTGCAAGCTATGGAAATGAGCTCCGCTCAAAACATGCCATGACGAACATCATACAAAATATCAAAGACATTAAGTCCGGACTTCCGGAAAATGTGGAATTGGTGGCGGTAAGCAAATTCCATCCGCTGGAGGCCATCCAGGAGGCCTATCAGGCCGGACAGAGAACATTTGCCGAAAGCAGGCCGCAGGAATTGGCGGAAAAAGTCGAGGCTCTGGATAAGGGAAAATACCCCGGGGTGGATTGGCATTTCATAGGACACTTGCAAACCAACAAGTTGAAAATGGTGCTGCCCTATGTCAGCATGGTGGAATCCGTGGACAGCGTCCATCTGCTGGACGAGATTCAGAAATGGGGGCAGGAGCACGGACGCACAACGGATGTGCTTCTGGAAGTGCATATCGCAGCGGAAGAAAGCAAACAGGGCTTTTACGAAGAAGAGATTCTGGAACTGCTCTTTGGCAGAGAAAAATATACGCGCGTCCGTTTCCGCGGGCTTATGGGCATGGCCACAAACACCACGGACGAAAGCACCGTCGAGGCCGATTTCGAAAGGATAGATTCGTTTATGGCATATCTGAAAGACCTTTTTCCTGAGCTCAATGACTTTGACCAGCTGTCCATAGGGATGTCCGGGGATTGGCCCATAGCCCTTAGACATGGGTCCACGATGGTGAGAATAGGGACGGCCATATTCGGAGAAAGAGAGTATAAGACAGCCTCCGGGCAGAGATGAACACCTTTATAGCCATAGACTTGAAGTCCTATTTCGCCTCTGTGGAATGCGTCGAAAGAGGCCTGGACCCGCTCACCGCCTACCTGGTCGTAGCCGACGAAAGCAGGACCAACAAGACGGTGTGCCTGGCAGTATCGCCCTCGCTCAAGGCCTTCGGGATAGGAGGAAGAGCACGACTATGGGAGGTGGAACAGAAGGTGAAAGAAATCAACCGCACGCGGCGCGACAAGATCTCCTACATAGTGGCTCCGCCGCGCATGTCTCACTATATAGCTTGCAGCACAAAGATTTACGAGATTTACTTAAGATACTTTTCCGCCGAGGACATACACGTCTATTCCATAGATGAAGTGTTCATCGACGCCACCCACTACCTGAAACTCTATGGGATGGACGCGCACGACCTCACGATAAAGATCATACGCGAGGTTCTCAGCGAGACCGGCATCACCGCCACTGCCGGCATAGGCACCAATCTGTACCTCTGCAAAGTGGCCATGGACATAGTGGCCAAACACATGCCGGCGGACAAGGACGGCGTGAGGATAGCCGAACTGGACGAAATATCTTACAGGAGGCAGCTTTGGGAGCACAGGCCCCTGACAGACTTCTGGAGAGTGGGACGGGGAACGGCCTCGCATCTGGAAAAATATGGGCTTATGACCATGGGAGATGTGGCACTCTGCTCCCTGAAGAACGAAGAGTTCCTGTTCAAGGAGTTCGGCGTGATGGCGGAGCTTCTCATAGACCACGCCTGGGGATACGAGCCCTGCACCATGCAGGCCATCAAGCAGTACAGGCCTCAGACCAATTCACTCAGTCGCGGCCAGGTGCTCGCAAGACCTTATGCTTATAAGGAAGCGCTGATCGTCGCTCTCGAAATGGCAGACGCACTGGCCCTTACACTGGTGGAAAAAAGACTTGTCTGCCCCCAACTGGTCCTGACCGTCTGCTACGACCCGGAGTGCCTGAAAGCACTTCCGGGCGGAAAAGTCTATGATGGGCCCGTCGAGAAGGACTATTACGGGCGATCGGTTCCGAAACACGGCCAAGGCACTTATAACTGGGAAGATGGCACGTCCTCAGGTGCGGCGTTCGCATCAGCCATAAAGTCGCTTTTCGAAAATAAGGTCAACAAGGACCTGCTTATACGTCGCCTATACATATCAGTGAACAGACTTTCCTATGAAAAGCAGACGGGACAGACCCACCAGCTGAGTCTTTTTGAGGATAAAGATAATTCCTCACAGAGCAGCGTTCCCGCGAAAGAAAGGGAATTGCAGGAAGCGCTTCTTTCCATCCACAAGAAATTCGGGAAAAATTCCGTTCTCAAAGGCTACAGCTTTGAGGAGGGGGCGACCGCCAAGGAAAGGAACTCTCAGATAGGAGGGCATAAGGCATGAAGTCCAAATACGAAGAGATTCTATACCTTGAAAGGCCCCGGAGCAGTCATCCGCGGATGAGCCTTTCAGCCAGAGCCGGGCAGTTTTCCGCCTTCAATGCACTCTCCGGACACGAAGAAGCCGTAGAAAACACGGCTCTTAAGCACGAAGAAAATATGGACTGCACCTACGCAGAAGGCACTTTCGAAGAATAATGCAAAATTTTTTGAAAAAATTATTAAAATATTTTGCAAATATAAAAAAATGTTTTACCTTTGTACTCGGGTTGAGCAAGTGCTAGTTCTTAGCCATCGACCTATTGGTTATTAGTTTTAGTGTTATTAATTATGTGGTTAGTATGAGTTGTCGCCGTGAGGTCACAACTCATTTCTTTTTTTACCTGCCAACATATCGCTTATAAGCACTACTTTTTGTAATTTTGCCTTTCAGTTCCAACTAAACTGCACATCATCCATCTTATGAACCTGTTTACTCGACAAAGCATAGAATTGGCCAATCAGCGCAATTATCTGGACCAACTGTTTTCGGTATATCCGCTTTCTCCCGATTCCATTAGGGAAATAGATACGCATCTATGGGACAAAATTGAAACTTCGTTTCAGGCCAATGATAACATCGGTATGTTCAACGCCCTGCTTGAACTGGATCTTTTCCCTATAAAAGACGGATATGTTCCATATTTCAAAAGAGACAGATCTGCCGTCAGCCGTAATCCGAACACCGTCAACCGCATCTGCGGAAGGATTCGTGAACTTGGCATTGACAAACTTTACGAACGCTGCACTCAGCCTAAAGAGACAAACAGACAGATGGGACCGCTGTTTCGAAGGTGGATAGAATCCGGAACGATGGGGATAGTCCCGGTTGATGAATTCACGTTCGTGGAGAAAATAGACAGGAAAGAAAATGCAATCCTTGCCGGATCTGACTCGAAGTTGAAAGATTTTGCCGCAAGAAATCTGAACTTTTCCAGAGCGGACAAGGGTGTGGACCTTATCGCATGGTTTAACGGCAAATTCATAATCGGAGAAGCCAAATTCATTTCGGATGAAGGAGGACATCAAAATGATCAATTCCTCGATGCCATAACGACCATCAACGCCACTGCGGCAGACAATGTGATTAACATCGCCATTCTTGACGGTGTACTATATATCCCGGGCAAAAAGAAAATGTACACATATATAACGGAACATGACGTGCCGGTAATGAGTGCACTGCTTCTCCGTGATTTTTTATTCCAATTATAATTCAATGAACAACTTACTTCTGAAAGGGGATAATCTGAAAGCCATGAACTGGCTGCTCTCTCACGGCTATGAAGGAAAGATTGATCTCGTTTATATTGACCCGCCATTTGCCACAGGCGGCACCTTCAGCATTGACAAAGACGGAAGGACTGCCACGATCAGCAGGTCAAATGACGCAGACATCGCATATACGGACAATCTTCAAGGTAAACAATTCATCGATTTTCTGAAAGACAGAGTCAAACTCATCTACAAACTGCTTTCCGAACAAGGCTCTCTTTATCTTCACATCGACTATAAGATAGGTCATTATGTAAAAGTGATGTTGGACGAAATTTTCGGCATGAAAAATTTCAGAAATGACATCACGCGCATCAAGTGTAATCCTAAAAATTTCGACAGAATAGGATATGGCAACATCAAAGACATGATATTGTTCTATACCAAATCGAGCAGGCCTATCTGGAATCACCCGACATTTGACTGTACGGAAGAAGAAATATCAAATCTTTACTCCAAGACGGACAGTCTGGGAAGACGATATACCACCGTGCCAATTCACGCTCCCGGAGAAACCAGAAACGGAGAAACCGCCAAAAGTTTCCGCGGAGTCTTCCCTCCCAAAGGAAGACACTGGAGATGCAGCATAGAAGAACTTGAAAGGCTTGACGATTCCGGCTTAATCGAGTGGTCGTCCAAAGGGAATCCCCGTAAAATCAACTACGCATCTGAACATCTTAAGAAAAAAGCTCAGGACATTTGGGATTTTAAAGATCCCACTTATCCTATCTACCCTACCGAAAAAAATCTTGAGATGCTTAAATTCATAATCGGAGCTTCATCAAATGAAAACTCCATCGTCATGGACTGCTTCTGCGGGTCAGGGTCCACGCTATATGCCGCCGGCGTGTGCGGGCGAAAATGGATTGGCATAGACCAATCAGATCTGGCCATTAAAACGACGAGACAAAGATTTGAGACGACCGGACTCTTCAACGAAGATTTCAAGCAATACGAATATAAAGAGATTGCAGACTAAAGTCGCTTCGCGACTCTAAAAAAATGCGTAACTTTAGGAGTTGAATTAAAATATCGAGATATGAACGAAAAAGAACAAGGACTTCAGATAGAGATCACCCCTGACGTGGCTTCAGGCCACTACTCCAATCTGGCGATCATCAGCCACTCAGCCACGGAATTCATCCTGGACTTTGCGCAGATGCTGCCGTCAAATCCGAAAGCACATGTATGCAGCCGGATAATTCTGGCCCCGGAGCACGCCAAGAGACTTATGAACGCGTTGATCGACAATGTCAACAAATACGAGGCTCAGTTCGGCGGCATCAACTTCAAACAGCCCAAACCGACAGGCACCATTAATCTGACCGACCTGATGGGAGGAAACAATGGTTCAAAATCATAGACTTATACTCGCAAGCGGCTCTCCCAGACGTCGGGAGCTGCTTGCCGGGCTCGATCTCGAATTCACGGTAGACACGCTCAACTCTTTCGAAGAGGCAGTCCCCGCAGGGATGAAAGCGGAGGACGTACCTCTTTATATGGCTGAAGGCAAATCACTTGGCTTTCACAGGCCTTTGGATGAGAACGAAGTGCTGCTTACCGCGGACACGGTGGTCATCGCAGATGAAACTCTGATGGGCAAGCCTCACGACAGACAGCAGGCCCTGGATATGCTTCGCCGTCTTTCGGGAAGAGAGCACAGGGTCCTTACCGCCGTCGTACTGAGAGGCCTCGGGAAAAAGGTAAATTTCGTGGACACCACCATCGTCAGTTTTTCACCCCTCAGCGAAGAAGAAATAAGCTATTACATCGACCGTTATCGTCCGTTTGACAAGGCCGGAGCCTACGGAATACAGGAATGGATAGGCTATATGGGGATAGAAAAAATCTCGGGCTCGTACTTCAACGTAATGGGACTTCCCGTACACAGAGTCCATAAAGCCCTTAAAGAAGAATTCGGGATTGGCATACAGTAAATTCACTTATCCGTTCAGATACACTCCTCACCCCAAGGTAGTCGAAGGAGCGCAGCATCTTATAAGAAAGATAGAAGACTCCCCCGCTCTGAAAGCCCTTTTCGCCGAAGGGAAAATGATGGGAGTGCTCCTTTGTGAAGACCCCTCCGGCGAGCAGCGAACTCTTTTTTCATTTTCAGGACTATCGGGAGGGAGAAGCGAGATCGAAGGCTTCGTGGGGCCGATATTTGACACCACTTCCGTTCCGGAACTTCAGGAAAAGCCGCAAAGCGCGGAAGAATCGGCGGCGCTTCAGGATTGGCTTTTCGAAAAATACCTGGTGCACAACGCCTTAGGGAAAAAGTTGAGCATAAAGGAAATATTCGCCGAAAGAGGACTCACTCCGCCCGGAGGAACGGGAGAATGCGCGGCGCCGAAGCTCCTCGAATATGCTTACACCCATTCACTTAAGCCGCTCGCGATGGGGGAATTCTGGTACGGGGCATCGCCGCGTTCAGGAGAAGTCAGGAGCAGCGGCCTTTTCTACCCTTCCTGCACAGGCAAATGCGGACCGCTCCTTTCCTTTATGATGGAAGGACTGGATGTGGAGGACAATCCTCTGCAGCGCACCCCTTTATATGAGAAGATACGGATCATCCATGAAGACAGGTACATCATAGTGGCCCACAAGCCGTCGGGGATGCTTTGCGCTCCGGGTCTTACAGGCACGGAATCGCTGCCGGAACATCTCGAAAAAGAACACGGGCCGCTTTACTCCTGCCATAGGCTTGACATGGACACCAGCGGAGTCATTCTTTATGCCAAGACCCCTGAAGCCCAGGTCTTCATTCAAAACCAGTTCGCGGAAAGGCATGCACGCAAGACCTACATCGCCCACCTCTGTGCCGGATCGCGTCCATGGAAGGGACGACGTGAAGGCACCATAGCCCTTCCCCTGAGTGCGGACTATTATGACAGACCACGCCAGATGGTGGACCTTCAACATGGCAAACAGGCCATCACCCGCTTTGAGATCCTGGAGATTTTCCCGGACGGTGAGATGGATGTGCGTTTCACCCCGCTTACCGGACGTACACATCAGCTGCGTGTACACGCGGCGTCGCCCCTTGGCCTGGGCAGACCTATAAAGGGCGACGCGCTTTATGGAGATTCCTCGTCAGAGAGGTTGATGCTTCACGCCGAGACTCTGACCGTAAAGCACCCTGCGACCTTGGAAGAAATGACTTTTACGAGTCCAGCAGAGCCTCTGACACGTTGATGATATAATCCCCTATCTTCTCCAGCTCTTCAAGAACATCCAGGAAGAAGACGGATTCGAAATAGGAATCTCCGTCCGCATTGAGTCTGTCATATTCAGTCTTACGGCACTGCCTTCTATAAGCATTGATGGCAGCCTCAGAGTCCTGCGCATTGGAAATATCCTTCACGGAAGCATAATTTTCGAGATTGGCGATCATCACCTCATAGGCGTGGTCAAGCAAACGTATCATTTCGAAAAGCTTATCCTTATGCTCCGCGCTCAAGGACTTCGAGTAATTTATCATGGCCGACAGGCTCTTGCTTACGGACTCTCCGCTGTCGCCTATCGATTCCAGTTCCTTGACTATTCTTAAAAGCGCACGTACAAGGCCCAGAGAATGATCACTTATATGACTCTTATCCAAGGAATTAAGGAAAGTGGCCACCTCGTACTCCATGCGGTCGGAGATCTGCTCGTATTTGACGAGTTTCTCCTTATACGGCTCATATTGCGCCTTGTCAGAAGAAGATTCAACGGCTGCGCGGATATATTCCAGCCCGTTTTTCATGACCTTGGCGAAATGGGCAGTCTCCTTGCAAGCCTCCGTGATGGCAAGCTCCGGAGTGTCTATCAGACCGGAATCGAGATAAGTGATGCGATTAGGCTCTTTCTCTTCGCTCTTCCTGTCCTTTATGATGAGCGTAACCACCTTCTCGATGACCTTCACGAACCATATGAGGATGCAGGTATTGATGAGGTTGAACATCGTGTGGAACATGGAGATGCCATACACGAGCGAAGTCCGCTCGTCCACACCCATAAGCCCCACGGCGGACTGCACGAGGTGCACAAAAGGATGGAAGAAAGCCACAGCCCATATCACACCGAACACGTTGAACAGGGTATGGGCCAATGCCGCGCGCTTGGAATTGATGTTGCCCACCATAGCGGCTATATTGGCGGTTATGGTGGTTCCTATGTTCTCACCGAGCACCATGGCGGCCGCCATATCGAAATGTATCCATCCCATATCAAGCATTATGAGGGTCAAAGCCACAGTGGCGCTTGAAGACTGCAGAATAAGAGTAAGTACCGTACCGAAAGTGAGGAACAGGATTATGGAGAGAAATCCCTTTCCGGACCACCCTTGGATAAATGACAGAACCTGTGGAGTACTTTGCAGGTCCGGAATGGAATTCTTCATAAGCGACAAACCCAGGAAAAGAAGGGCGAATCCCATCACGAACTCGCCTATGGACTTGACCTTGTCGCGTTTCATGGTGGTGAGAACAAATCCCACTGCCATAACAGGTACGGCGATTATGGAGATGTCCGCCTTGAATCCGAATATGGATATGATCCACGCCGTCATGGTCGTGCCTATATTGGCACCCATGATGACGCCTATGGCCTGTCCGAGGGTCAAAAGTCCAGCGCTGACAAAGCCCACGACCATCACGGTGGTAGCAGATGACGACTGGATTATGGAAGTAACTCCGAAGCCGGTGAGCACCCCTTTCAACGGGGTCGATGTCATACTTGAAAGCAGGTTGCGGAGTTTGTCTCCCGAAGCCTTCTGAAGACCGGAGCTCATAAGGTTCATTCCGTAAAGGAAGAGTCCCAGAGCGCCCAGAAGCGTAAACAATGATAGAATCATATTTTCAACTGATTAATTTGACGCAATTATACCACCGTTCCATATACCGGGAACACCCTTTGCGCGCATTTATATGATTCTTAACTTCCTTAACAGGAATTTAACAGCCCCTTCTCCTGCAAAAGACCGGAATTGGCAAGTTCGAAAAATTTTGCTAAAATTGCCTGGAATACGAAAACAGCTTCTTAAATGCGAATTCTTATAGTAGATGACGAAGCCGACCTGAGGGAGATACTCCAGTTCAATATTCAGGCTTGGGGATATGGGACACTGTGCGCGGAGAGTGCGGAAGAGGCTCTCGAACTGTTGAAAAAAGGAGAAAATGTCGATTTGATGCTTCTGGACGTGATGCTTCCGGGCATGTCCGGCTACAAATGCGCCAGCGAAGTGAGAAACACGCTCGGATTGGCCCTGCCTATCATCTTCCTTACGGCACGCACCAGTGAAAACGACCTGCTCACGGGATTTTCCGCCGGGGGCGATGACTACATCACCAAACCATTTTCCATCAACGAGGTACAAGCCAGGATACGTGCCGTCCTGAAGCGGTCGCAAGACAAAGGGGACAAGAAGGATGACATCTGCATAGGAGCGCTGCGGATCGACACTCTTCTGCAGAAGGCGTACGTCGAAGACAGGGATATACATCTGTCTAAAAAAGAATACGACATACTTCTGCTTCTCTGCACCCACAGGGGACAAAGCTTTACGCGGACGGACTTCATCAACGCCCTCTGGAAGGATGCCCCCTATATCACGGAACGCACCGTGGACGTACATATAGCCAGAATAAGGGCGAAGCTTGGCGAAAGCTGTAAAAATCTGATTAATAATAGAATAGGCTTTGGATACAGTGTAAATTGATGCAATGGTTTTATATCACCCTGGCGGCGGTTCTGGTTCTGTTCGTGATAGTGCTCTACTACGTGATAAGAACCACTAAGGAGCAGATGGAGAGCAAGTTGAAGGCTCAGAAACATCAGCTCACGAATAACATCGCCCACGAAATACGCACTCCGGTGGCCAGCATCAGAGGTTATCTGGAGACTCTGGTGGAGATGCCGGAGCTGGACGAGACGCACAAACGCCAATTCATAGAGCGCGCCTACAGCCAGACTCTCCGGCTCTCGAACCTTATAGGAGACATATCCCTCATAACCAAAATAGAACAGGATCCCACGGTACTGGCCAAAGAATACATAGGTGTCAGAAAACTTATCGACGACATCATCCTTGAACTTGACCAAAGGATTAAGGATATGGGAGTTACAGTAACTGATAACATAGGTGATGACATCTCCATCAAGGCCAATCAGCCTCTGTTCTACGCCATCTTCAGAAATCTCATAGAGAACTCTCTGAAATATGCGGGCAAGGACTTTCAGATAGAAATAGACTGTCCCGCCCAGGAAGCGGACAGGACAGTGTTCAGATATTTTGATACGGGAAAAGGAGTGGACGCCAAGGAACTCGGACACCTTTTCGAAAGATTCTACCGCGTAAAGGGGAACCGCTATTCTGAAGGCTCAGGACTTGGCCTGTCGATAGTAAAAAACGCCGTCGAGGCACACGGAGGCAAGATTTGCGCTCGCCCACACAAACCCGGTGGCCTGGAATTCGAGTTCTACATATCTAATAAAACTTCTTGAGCTCTTCTGAATACCTGTATCCCGCCGCCGAGAGTTTTTTCTCCAAGTCGGCACGATCTTCACTGAAATAGTAACAGATCTGGTCAAGATTGTCAAATTCCTCGTCCCTGAGTAAAAAATTGATCGCAGAGACAAGCATAGGCATATCATTTTTCGGCAAATGATCCATAATATCTATAACAATTTTTCAAGCCTTTCGACAGCGCCCTGCAAATCCGAAGCGAAACTGTCGTGCTCCATTAAAAAAGACTTCTTACCCTGCGATATTTCCTTATATAGCACAGGGTTGATCCTGCCGGCATAATCCCCAACAAGCTCTTCGATATCGTCTTTTTGAGACGGAATATCGGAATGAAGATAGACCTGCAGCTTCTGATGCAGAATGCAATACGCCCACTCGACGCTCTCCTTCGTATATGCTTTACCGGAACAGTCCATGAGAGTGCTTACCATGAGACCGCATTTCTGAGCTGACTACCAATTGTCCGAACGGAACGGCGCGGCCGGAAGACCGAGAGAACCGGTAAGATTTCCCACCTGAAAATCCCTGAAGCAGTACCTTACCGCCACAGGCACAGGAACTTGGGCACATTTAAGCACCACCTTGTCGTCCAATCTTTCGGCCTGGGCCGGATAGAACACCCTGTCCTCCCCGGCAAGTTCAAAACCCTTGATATCGTGCCAAGGACTGAGTCCGTCATACTTGGTATTTTTGAAAGAGACTATGACCTTGTCACCGTCCACCGTCATATCCTTATATATAGGGCCCTCACATTGCAGAGCGGAGAAGCCGTAAGTCCTGTTGAGCGCAAGCAAAGCCAGACGCTCCCCTACCTGCCTTTTCTGGCAAGAGTGAATCTGATCATACTCGTATTCATATGCCAAGTCATTGGTCGTGGCGATTCCGCAGTTCGGAATGATATCCGCGGCCTTCCTCTGGGCCTCTCTTATACGCGCACCGGTAGTGCCGTCACCGCCATAACGCCACGGAGCAAGTTCCACCTCATAAAAAGGAATGTCGCCCTGACCCCACAATTCGCGCCAGACATTCACCATAGTCGAAAGCCTTTCCGCATAGTAATCATAAAGACCGGAATTGGTCTCACCCTGATACCAGATAAATCCTCTAATGGTATAATGGCTCACAGGGCGCAGCATAGCATTATACATCACATAGTTGGACGTATGATAATACCATCCTCCCTTCGTAATCTCAGGGTCGTGCTTTCTCGAAGGAATCGTATTTTCAGGGTATGACCTGACCAATTCTTCCGGAAGCCAGCTCTCCACGGCCGAACCGCCCCAGTTGCAGGCGATAATACCCACCGGAACATCGAGAGCCGTATTCAGGGCCGTAGCGAAATACCATCCCGCGGCAGTGAATTCGCGTACGGTGGCCGGATTGGTCTCCACCCAGCTGCCTCTGACATAATCCTGAGGCTCCGGCGCCCCCGTCTTAATTATTTTCACCTCACGCACCTTATCCTTCCACTGCGCGGCGGAAAGAATGGAACTTACCGCTCCCTCCACGGGGCAGCTGTGAAATCCCATCAGCGGCATCTCCATATTGGACTGTCCGCCGGCCAGCCAGACCTCTCCGATAAGAACATCGTGAAGCGTTACCTGTCCGTCTTTATCAGAGATCACTATACTCTGCTTTTCATAACTTCCCTTGGGGGTTTTTACCGAAAGCAGCCACTTGCCGTCGCTTCCGGCCTGAGTGGTGAACTTTTCCTTGGTCCATGAAACACGGACCGTAACCTTAGAACCGGCGGCGGCTTCGCCCCATAGATGAGCGTCAGTGCTCTGCTGAAGAATACAATGGTCCCCAAGCTGCTCAGGGAGTTTGATTTTAGCGCTCGAATCCACAAAGGCCAATATGCCAAGACCTACCAGCGCCAATTTAGTTAAAGAATTCAGTGTCATAATCGTTATTATTTCGTTTATATCTTTCTTCCATATTTCTTACATTCAATAGAGTTGCCTTCGGAACGATACGCGCTCCGCGCTATCCCTCCCACTCCGTGGGCCCTCCCGTTCACAGGTCACGGGCGACCAGCCGTCCCAAAGCCAACTCCGAGACGCTCCAGCACCTCCAGGCACATACGGGTGTTATGATAAGGGCATTTCCAGAATCCGGCCTTGTCATCCACCGTATTTACAGTGCCGTCGGCCCGGAGACTCCAGAACCACTCGCCCTCCTTATAATCAACAAGATGCGTCTTTATAAAATGCCAAGTATCCACCGCCCTTTCAAGCCAGAGAGCATCCCCCGAACGCTGAAAAGCGTTAATGCATCCGACTACGGTCTCCGCCTGCACCCACCAGTGGCGGTCGGCATCTATGGCACCGGTATCTGAATGCAGTTCATACATCATCCCGGCTGACGGGACAAAGCCCTCCATGGCAGCGGAAGCTATCTTCAGCACATCGGGCAAAATATCATCAATTTTTTCTCCGATAACACTTGCAGCCTCGTCCAAAAGCCACGAAGCCTCTATGTCGTGCCCGAACGAGGTGATCTCACGCTTGCTGTCCCACAATTCATCGAAGAACAGACGAAGATGCCCCGTCCTCTTGTCCAGAATCCGTTCACGGAAAATCCATAGCAGATTTTGTATCCTCTCCTTAAGGCTCTCATCCGCCCACACGCGATAAAGCGCCGTATATGGTTCCATTATATGCAGATGCGTGTTCATGGTCTTGCACTCGTTGGCATCCTTCTCACTGAGGCGCATATCGGAAAGCTCCGACCAGTCTGAAGCAAAAGCTTCAAAATAACCATTATGCAGAGGGTCAAAACTGTGTCTTTCAATATCTTTAAACAGCCTTACCGCATAATCAAGAGCCACACTGTCGCCTGTGGCACGGCAATATTCACTAAGTCCATAGATGGCAAATCCTATGGCATAAATCTGCTTTTTCGTGTCCAGCGGACGACCTTCGGCGTCAAGACTCCAATAAACTCCCCCGTATCGAGGGTCATAAAAACGATTTATGATCTCATCCCTGGCCCTTGTGGCCATATCCAGATACTCCTTACACCCCAACACGCGATACGCGGCAGAAAAAGCCCAAAGGATACGGGCGTTAAGGACAGCACCCTTGGGGGCCGAGTCATCTGCCGCGCCCTCCCCCGAGACACGTCCCTTGAAACCGCCTTTCAGATCCATGAATTTATCTCTCCAGAAAGGCAATATGTTTTCTGTCAGATTTTCGCGCACTTCGCGGCAAAGCAGATTTGCAGATTCTTCGACATTCATATCGTGCTATATGATCGTTAAAATGACTCTTTATCGATTGATCGTCCCTCCGGCCTTTCAATCTCTCAAATTTACGCTAAATTCCTTTAGTTTTCATCAAGGCTGCAATTTTTGTCATTAATTGTTAAGAAAGTACAATAATTTAATTAACTTTGCGTCTGATCACACGACACTAAAACCATGAGCGAAGTAATAACCGAGATAACCCCTCTGTCCAATCTTGACTGCTTCTATATAGCGGACCGGCACAAGACAGACTTCACTTATCCCATGCATAAGCACCGTGAGTTCGAGCTTAATTTCATAGAGCACGGGGCCGGAGTAAGCCGGATCGTAGGAGACAGCGTGGAGACCATTGGCGAATACGACCTTACACTTATCGGAGCTCCGGATCTGGAGCACGTATGGAAAACCGGAACATGCAAAAGTCCGGACATAAGGGAGATAACCATACAGTTCTCTCCGGAATTTTTGGGAGAACCCATATTGGGCAAGAACCAATTCGACTCCATCCGCAAGATGCTCAAAGCAGCGGACCACGGGATCACCTTTTCCATTGACGCCATAATGCACGTCTATCATCATCTGGACAAATTGGCATCCGAACAAGACCATTTCGCACAGGTTCTGAAACTCCTCTTCATCCTCAACGAACTGTCCAAGAGAAGTTACCGGACATTGGCCAGCAGCTCATTCGCCCATTCGGTCAAGAACGCCGAAAGCAGAAGGGTGACCAAGGTGAAAGAATACGTCAACGACCACTATGCCGAGACCATACGCCTCGAAGACCTGTCGGACCTTATAGGCATGACCCCGTCGGCCTTCAGCCGTTTTTTCAAATTCAGGACAGGCAAGACCCTTTCGGACTACATCCTGGACATACGCCTCGGTTACGCGGCCAGAGCCCTGGTGGACACCACCAAGAACATATCCGAGATATGCTACGAAAGCGGATTCAACAACCTTTCCAATTTCAACCGCATATTCAAGTCCAAAAGAGGCTATACCCCGCGCGACTTCAGGGCACTTTATAAAAAGAACAAAATAGTCGTCTGATTCTAATGACACCGACATTGCTAAAACATCATAACCATATGAAACACAAATTCTTATTATTATCCACTCTCGCACTTGTCCTTGCGGGGTGCTCTTCCGGCAAGGAAGAGTTCTGGACCTCCGGAGACGGTCAGTTCCACAAGGGGGCTTCGAAGGCAGGCTGCTATTTCATAGGCACAAACATCTGGTACGGACCGATATTGGCCTCCGACTGCAATGAAGCGGCGGATCTGCAGAGACTCCGCGAAGAACTGGATTACCTCAAATCCATAGGCATAAGCAATCTGAGAGTGCTCGTGGGAGCTGACGGAGAGGCCGGGGTGAAATCAAAGATAGAACCCACCCTGCAAGTGGAACCGGGAGTATATGACGAGGATGTATTTGCCGGTCTGGACAGGTTTCTGGTGGAGATAGGAAAGCGGGACATGTGCGCCGTGCTCTATATAAACAATGCCTGGGAGTGGTCCGGAGGGTTCGGAAAATACCTTGAATGGGCCGGAGAAGGGAAGCCGAAAAGCACTGTGGACGACCCTTGGAGCGAATATTGCGCCCACACTTCACAGTTCGTCGTAAATGAGAAGGCGAAGAGCCTTTTCGCGGAACATCTTGAAAACGTCGTCGGAAGAGTAAACAGCATCACCGGGAAGCCTTACAAGGATGACCCCGCCATATTTTCATGGCAGATATGCAATGAACCCCGCTTTTTCGTGAGCAAACCCGAGCTTAAGGAAGCGTTCACAGAGTGGCTGTGCGCGACGGCCGCCCGGATCAAGGCGATCGATCCCAACCACATGGTATCGACCGGAAGCGAGGGAAGCTGGGGCTGCGAGGGAGATATGGACCTGTTCGCTAAAGTGCACGCCTGTAAGGACATAGACTATCTTACCATTCATATCTGGCCTTTCAACTGGAGCTGGGCCCGGCGCGAGAGCCTTAAGGAAGACCTGGGATATGCCATAAGAAAAACGGATGAATATATAGATGAGCATATCAAAGTGGCACGCGAACTGGGCAAGCCGCTTGTCCTCGAAGAATTCGGCTTCCCGCGTGACGGTTTTCAGTTCAAAAAGGGCACACCTACGACTCTGCGCGATGAATTCTACTCACATATCTTCGAGAGGCTCATCGAATCCAAGAAGGAAGGCGACGTGTTCGCGGGCATAAACTTCTGGACCTGGGGAGGAAAGGCAGGACAGAGCGAAAGCAGCATCTATTGGCAGAAAGGAGATGACTACTGCGGGGATCCGGCTCAGGAACAGCAGGGATTGAATTCGGTATATATCTCTGACAGAAGCACCATAAACGTCATCAAAAAAGCCTGCGACGAACTCAACTGAGGCTTCAGGACAGACTGACGGCTACATTAAATCGATAAAAAACAGAACAGAATATGGCTAAAATCAAACTTTCGGAAAAAATAGGATATGCACTCGGAGACGCCGCAGCCGGCGGCATCACATGGAAAATAATGTCCATCGCATTTCCTTTGTTCTTCACCAATGTCTTCGGACTCACATTCGCCGATGCCGCCACGCTTATGCTCGTAGCCCGGCTTTTCGATGTGGTGACCGACCCTATCATGGGCAGCATCGCCGACCGCACGCAGTCCAAATGGGGAACATATCGTCCTTGGATCATCTTCGGAGCCATACCGCTCGGACTTGTGTTCGCGCTTCTTCTCTACACCCCGGACTTCGGTCCCACGGGCAAACGCATCTGGGCATACTCGCTCTACCTGCTTATGATGCTGATTTACACTATGGTAAACGTCCCTTACGGTTCACTCCTGGGAGTTATGACGGATGACGACAACGAGAAAAACAAATTCTCGTCCTGCCGTATGGTGGGGGCCTACGCCATGGGCTTCATCACACTTCTCTCCTTCCCTTATCTTCAGAGACTTGTGGGAGGTACGGAGGCGCATCAGTATGCCGTGCTCGCCGCCATCTTCGGAGGCATCGCCGCTGCCATGACCCTGGCCTGCGGACTTCTCACCAGAGAAAGGCTCAAGCCTGTGAGAGCGGAAAAATTCTCCTTCAAACAGTTCGGCGACCTGTTCAGGAACAAGCCGTGGATCTTCCTTACGCTCATAGGAATATGCACTAATTTCTTCAACGGATTCCGCTATGCTGTAGCCGGTTACATATTCACATACTGCCTCGGAGGAGACATAACCATAGGAAGGCTCATCATAAACTACACCATCTTCATGACTTTCGGAGAACTCACCTGCATGATATTCGGCGGAGTATCCCCTTGGTTCACCAAGAAGGTCGGCAGCAAGAAAAGAGCATTCATGCTGGCTGCGCTGATATGTCTGGTCTCATCCATAGCATTCTTCTTCGTGCCGATGAAGCCTTCGTCCATCTATCTGATGATAGCGCTCGTGATCATCACATCCATTGGCATAGGTCTGTACTCCCCTCTTCTGTGGAGCATGTATTCAGATGTGGCCGACTATGCCACGCAGAAGAACGGCACATCTTCGACAGGCCTCATCTTCTCTTCGGGGACCATGGCGCAGAAACTCGGCACCGCCGTGTCAGGCTCACTCGTGGCGCTGTTCCTGGGGATAGCCGGAGCGAGGAACATCACCGACGCCGCAGGGAACTCCATCGTGGATCCGCTTTCCATAACGGACCCCGTACTCACCATGATATGGGCTCTGTTCTCGCTCATTCCCGCCGGGATAGCGGCTGTCATGCTTGTACTCACCTATTTCTACCCTATTAAGAAATAATAGTCAATAATCTGAAGATTTTGCGTATGTTTGCGGTGTTATGGAACTTATTTTAGCATTTCTGGCCGGGGCCGTCCTGGCAGGTCTCGCTGCGGTGTTCATAAGCCGCAACATACAAAAGCAAAAGGAATTGGCATACACTTCCGCGCTGGAAGCGGAGAAAAGACATCTTCAGGACAGCCTCAAAGAGAAAGAGGACAGCCATCAGAAGGCCGTCTCACTGCTGCAGGACAAATTCGATCTGGCCATCAAGGCTCTTAACGAACAAATCGGGAACGAGACCACCCGTATGCTCAAATCCCGTCAGGAAGAGCTTTGCAAAAACAACCGCGACAGTCTCGGGCAGATAGTGGATCCTCTTAAAGAACAGCTCCAAACACTTCAGAAGCAGATACAGGATAACGAGAAGACGCAGAGTGAGAGGAACGGAGAACTTCGCGCGCACCTTAAAAACCTGATGACGGAAAGCGAGAACACCCGCAAAAGTGCGGACGAACTTTCGAACGCACTCAAGCACGGCACTAAAGTACAGGGAGACTGGGGCGAAACCATTCTGACGGAACTGCTTTCATCTCAGGGACTTAAAGAGGGCGTACATTTTGACACGCAGGCCGCCATCTGCGACGCTTGCGGCAGACCTGTCAAAACCGACGCCGGAAGCACTCTCCGTCCGGACCTTATACTTCACCTGGACGAGACCAAGGAGGTCATCATAGACTCGAAAGTATCCCTGACCGCTTATATCGACTATGTCAACGCCACAGACGAGACGAGCAGGGCCTCATATCTGAAACAGCACGTGGACAGCATCAAGAAACACGTCAAAGAGCTCGCCGCCAAGGATTATTCTTCATATATAGTCCCGCCCAAACAGAGTGCCGGATATGTCATAATGTTCGTTCCTAACACGGGAGCGCTTTGGACAGCGCTCAACACGGACAAGACGCTGTGGAGAGAAGCGGCGGAACAGAACGTATATATAGCTGATGAACAGAGCCTTTACGGTGCGCTCCGGCTCATAAAACTTTCATGGGTGAACATAGCCCAGACCCAAAACCAGAGAAAAGTGTTCGAACTGGCCGACGAGATGCTCAACAGAGTCCGGCTCTTCCGCGACACTTATGCCAAGGTGGGAACGGCCCTGGACAGCGCCCGGAAAGAGTACGACAACGCGCAGAAGAAACTTGACGAAGGCGGACAAAGCATCATAACCACTGCGAACAAAATCCAGAGACTCTCAGAAAAACAAACGCCCGAGATAAGATGAGTGAAAGATTTTCTTGACAATCACCGGAATAATCGCTACCTTTGTAAACTTTTTGAAGATAAATCATTACAAATGGTGAATATCTCCCCCCCCCCACAAAAAAACACGTGGAGAGAGTAAATCCTTAACCTATGAAAACGTCATACATAACTGCTTGATTTGTAGCCATCTTTACAATCTTGCAGGACTAGAGGGATTTATCTTGCCCGCAGTATAACCCTGCCTTTGACCCAAAAAAAACACACGCCTATGCCCGCGAAAGAGAAAAAAGCGGAAGAGAATAACGGCACATTATGGTTCGTGCTGCGCGATCTCAAGCGCCCGAACGCGAAACAGCCGGCCTATGTTCAGCTTTCAGACCTGAATTTCGAGGTATTCACCCCTATGCGCGAACAGTTGACAATTCGGGGGGGGGAGAGACAAAGTGAGACTGATGGCTCCGTACATACCGGACCTGCTTTTCGTCCATAGTTCACGCGAGGCGCTCGATCCCATAATCAGAAGCATACCCACACTTCAGTACCGTTTCCCGAAAGGAGGCCAGTATATGAAGCCTATGGTAGTGCCAAACGCTGATATGGAGAGATTTATCCGCGTCGTCAAGGCATCGGAAAATCCCAGATATTACCTGCCGGAAGAATTGCCTGAATCATTCTGCGGCCGCCGGATACGCATAGTCGGCGGTCCGTTGGACGGCTGCGAGGGAAAACTCCTGACCATCCGCGGCTCGAAGAAAAAACGGCTTCTCGTGGAACTTCCCGACTTCTTCTATGTCGGGGTGGAGGTAAACCCAGAATTCATCGAACTTCTGTAACTGAAACCTGACCCAAATATACCTATGTCAAACATCTGGACCGCCAACTGCTGCGCAGCCTTTCTGCTGGGCTTGCTGGGGACTTGCGTTGTCATTCCCAGAATCCTCATAGTATCCTCCCGCAAGCATCTGTGGGATGTTCCCGATGCACGCAAGATTCACCATTTCACCGTGTCCCGTCTGGGCGGAGTGGCGTTCTCTCCGATGATGGTCTTCGCGCTGGCCATGCTCGTCGCGGTGAACTCCATGCTGGGGTTCGAAGAAATGGGCGCCGCCCTGTCGCTGGAGATGAGAGAACTGTGCCTTGCCCTCTGCGCCGTCATAGTGCTGGCCCTCACCGGACTGGAAGACGACCTCATAAGCATGAGATACCAGTCCAAATTCTTCTTCCAGATCCTGAGCGCCATCTTCCTTGTGATCGGAGGGCTGTGGGTCTGCAACCTGCACGGCATAGCCGGAATCAACGGACTCCCCCTTCGTCTCGGCGCACCTTTCACGGTGCTGCTCGTAGTGTACATCATCAATGCGATGAACCTCATCGACGGATTGGACGGGCTTGCTTCCGGGCTGGGCTCGATGGCCTGCCTGTCCTTCGGGCTTACATTGTTCCTTCTCGGAGAGAAGATCTATGCTGTTCTCGCCTTCACTGTCCTCGGCGTGCTTGTCACATTCTACTTCTTCAACGTATTCGGCAATGCGGAGCACGGGAAGAAGATTTTCATGGGAGACACCGGAAGCATGACCCTGGGTTTTGTACTCAGCCTTCTCGCCGTGAAACTCACCATGTGCAATTCCCCGGAAGCCACACCGGAGATTGACCCCATGGTGGCGGCATTCTCACCGCTGCTTGTGCCCTGTCTGGATGTATTCAGGGTCTATCTGCACCGCGTCCGTAACGGACATAACCCGTTTCTTCCGGACAACAACCACATCCATCACAGACTCCTGGCTCTGGGGATGACACAGAGAGGAGTGAGGCTCACCCTTTTCGGCGTGTCTCTGGCCTTCATCATTATGAACATCACGCTATCCCTTAGGATCAACATCAACTGGATAATCCTCACTGACATAGCCATCTATACTCTTTGGAACATCATCCTGACCCGCTGCATCTCCGGCAGAGTCTCCGAAGACACAGCACCGGAGAATCCGGATTCAGTTCAAGAATAAAAACAGACATACATATATGAAGACAAAAAGCATCATTCCGCTTGTCGCGGCTACACTTCTTTCCGCAGCCTGCGCCACCCCCAATGTGGTCTATCTCTCCGGAATCGAGGAAGGAGTCGCGGAGACGATAAGCAATCCTCTGGAAATCAGGGTGCAGCCGGAAGACAAAATCCTTATCATGGTCAACAGCCGTGACCCGCAGCTCGCCTACCTCTTCAACCTTCCGGTCGTGAACAGAACCATCGGATCCTACAACGGAAGCGGTTCGAGCTACGAAACGGGCGCTGGCGGCAGCAACGGAATGGCCGGATACACGATTGACAATAACGGCTACATCGACTTCCCTGTCATAGGAAAAATGAAAGTGGGCGGAATGAGCCGCAAGGAGATAACGGATTACATCAAGAACGAGCTCATCAGCCGCAACCTCGTCAAAGACCCGGTGGTGACGGTCGAGTTTCTGAACCTCACCGTATCGGTCCTCGGCGAAGTGGGGAATCCTGGGCGAGTCAGCATAGATAAGGACAGGCTCTCCCTACTTGACGCGCTCTCGATAGCCGGCGACCTCACCGTTTACGGCAAGAGGGAAAACGTGATGGTGCAGAGAGAGGAAAACGGCAAGAAGGTCATCTACAGAGTAAACCTGAACGACGGGCACGCCCTCTACGCCTCCCCTGTCTATTACCTCCGCCAGAACGATATCGTCTATGTCGAGCCTAACGGAATGAGGGCACGTGAAGGAACGGTCAACGGCAACAACCTCCACTCCGCATCCTTCTGGATGTCAGCCACATCCTTCCTTACAAGCATGGCGATTCTCATCGTCCAGTTCAGCACGAAATAACGTTCCATAACCGGAACACAAAACATATATCAGACTATATTCCATGACTCTGAATCAGAAAAACTCCAAATCAGTGCAGCAGGAAGACTTCTTCCGCATACAGGATCTGCCTTACCTCTGCCTCGCCAAGTGGAAATGGTTCGTCCTCTCGCTCGTCATCGCCCTCGGGGTGGCGACGGTTTATATCCTGCGGACCCCTCCGGTTTATACCGGGACGGCATCGGTACTGCTCAAGATGGACGACAAGAACAGTTCCCTCTCCTCCGACACCGACTTTTCCAAATTCGGAATGTTCCGTTACGGGACCAACATCCAGAACGAGATAATATCCTTCCGGTCTCCGTCGCTTATGACAGAAACCGTGCGGAGACTGCATCTCGACTGGGACTACAGCCTCCCTGGACGCTTCCACAGAGACGTGGCCTACGGTTCAAATCTGCCCGTAAGCGTCAGCGCCGAAGAACTCCGCGATGATGAGTCCGCCTCGTTCACCCTTGAGATCCGTCCCGACAGTACGCTGATTCTCACAGACTTTGTCCGCGGAGGCGAAAAACTGGACACAAAAGAGGTGCGCGGCCGTCTGGGCGACCCGTTCCCGACTCCGCTGGGTCCGGTCGTGGTACGCCCGTCAGCCGGCTACAGCACCGGAGACAGAAGTCTCGTCTATGTCGAGAAAGTCAACTTCTACGCCGCCGTGAATTCATGTTCCTCACGACTGGGAGTGGTTCTGACAGAAGAACAGTCCTCCATCATAGATCTCAGCTTCAAGGACAAGTCTCTGCAGCGCGCCATGGATGTGCTCAACACCCTCATCAGCGTTTACAGCGAAGCATGGGTGAAGGATAAAAACCAGATAGCCATCAGCACTTCCCTGTTTATCAACGAACGTCTCTCCCTTATCGAGCGCGAACTCGGCAACGTGGACGAGGACATCTCCTCATACAAGTCCGAGCACCTTCTTTCCGACGTACAGGCGGCTTCGAGCATGTATATGAGCCGGAGCGACGAGATCAGCTCTCAGCTCCTCGCCCTTAACAACCAGCTCCATATGACCCGCTACATACGGGATTACATAGCCTCCGAGAGTCACCGCACCCAGCTTCTTCCGGCCAACTCAGGCATCGGGAACACAAGCATCGAATCGCAGATCGACGAATACAACCGCCTGCTTCTACAGCGTAATAACCTCGTGGCCAACAGCAGCGTAGAGAACCCGATAGTATTGGACATGGACAGAACTCTCCTTTCTCTGCGCGGAGTTATGATACAGTCCATTGACAACCTCATCGTAACACTCAAAACTCAGATAAACAGCCTCCGGAAGACGGAAGAGAAGACGACCTCCCGCCTGGCCGCAAGCCCTACGCAGGCCAAATACCTGCTCTCGGTCGAACGGCAGCAGAAAGTCAAGGAGTCGCTCTACCTCTACCTCCTCCAGAAACGCGAGGAAAACGAGCTTTCGCAGGCCTTCACCGCCTATAACACCCGGGTGCTCACCCCGCCGCACGGCATCGGCTCCACAGCCTCGACCAGCCGCTACATCCTTCTCATAGCCCTGGTCATAGGACTTCTTCTTCCTCTCGTCGTCATTTTCCTCGGTGAAAACTTCAACACCAAGATACGCGGAAAGAAAGACCTCGAGAACCTCTCGATACCGTTCGCCGGCGAGATCCCGCTCTATCACGACAACAGAAAAAAAAGACTCTGGGGCAAGACCGGGGAAGTCAAGAGCATCGTGGTCAAATCAGGCAGCCGCGACCTCGTCAACGAGGCATTCCGCGTACTGCGCACCAACCTGGAATTCATGACAGGCACCGGGAAGGACTCCAACGTCATTCTCATAACCTCATTCAATCCCGGCAGCGGCAAATCGTTCCTCACGATGAACATAGCCAAGAGTCTCGCTGTCAAGGGTAAGAAAGTTCTCGTAATAGACGGAGACCTGCGCCACGGCTCCGCCTCGTCCTATGTAGGCTCTCCGGACGAAGGCCTGAGCGACTACCTCGCCGGCCGCACTTCCGGCTCTGTCGAATCGTTGATTGTCAATGACGGTTCCGACGAGAACTTCGATCTTCTTCCGGTGGGCACCATCCCGCCGAACCCGACCGAACTGCTCTTCGACGACAAACTCTCCACAGTCATCTCAACCGTGCGCGGACTCTATGATTTCGTCCTCATTGACTGCCCTCCGGTGGATATCGTCGCCGACACCCAGATCATCGCCAAACATGTTGACCGCACGATCTTCGTCGTGCGCGCCGGCCTGCTCGAACGAAGCATGCTCTCCGAACTCGAGAAGATCTACGACGATAAGCGTTTCAAGAACATGTGCCTGATTCTCAACGGCACAGAAAGCCGGGGCGGCCGCTACGGCTATCATTACGGTTACCATTACGGCTACTCCTACGGATATGGCTACTCTTACGGCTCGTCATCCAAGAAATCCGCACACAAGGGGGGGCAAAAAAAAGTAACTGGCAGGAATACTGACGGTAAGACCGGCAGTTAGACTGCCCGTTCCGCCACTGTAGCGGAACGGTATCAGCAAATCCATAAAAGAACTGACATTTTGCAGGAGATTCAGGAATCGCGGGTCAAGAAGACGCTGCTCAACGCACGCGTCAATCTGATCTTCTACTTCCTAACGCTGGTGCTGAGTTTCTTCTCCCGGAAGATTTTCCTCAGCACCCTCGGCGCGGACTTCATAGGGCTCATCGGCACGCTGCAGAACCTTCTGGGCTTTCTCAACCTGGCAGAACTCGGAATAGGTTCAGCCATCGGCTATGTACTCTACAAGCCTATCTTCGAGCACGACCGGATGCAAATCAACGAGATAATCTCGGTGATGGGCTACCTCTACAGGATTATCGGACTGGTGATCCTCGCCGGGGGTTGCATTCTCGCCCTCTTCCTCCCACTGATATTCCCGGACACCGAGTTCGATCTCGGACTCATATACTTCGCCTACTTCTCCTTCCTCGCCAGCTCCCTTATAGGCTACTTCATCAACTACCGCCAGAACCTCCTCGGGGCCGACCAGCGCAACTACGTCGTCACCGGCTACTTCCAGAGCATAACCATACTCAAGACCCTCATCCAGATGGCATCGGCCTGGTACACCGGCTCCTACCACCTATGGGTCGCCGTCGAGCTCTCCTTCGGCATCATCTACTCCTTCATCCTCAACTGGCGCATCAACCGCACCTACCCCTGGCTCAAGACCGAAGTCGAGCTCGGCCGGCAGCTCTTCCGCAAATACCCCGAGGTGATGACCAAGACCAAGCAGCTGTTCGTGCACAAAATAGGTGTCTTCGCCCAATGGCAGACGATACCGTTGCTCATATATGCGTTTTCCAATCTTCAGCTGGTCGCTTTCTACAATAACTACACGATGATAACGGACAAGCTCTCTGCGTTAGTCAACTCTCTGACGGAAAGCTCGAACGCAGGTGTGGGCAATCTCATCGCGGAGGGGGACAAGTCAAAAATCCTTAATGTCTATTGGGAGTTGTTCTTTGCCCGTCTGTACATTGCCGGCATAATGGTCTTCGGCGTGTGGATTCTGATGGAGCCGTTCATCGGAGTATGGATAGGAAGCCAGTACATATTGCCTAAAAGCGTTCTGGCGATACTGTGCATCAACCTGTTCATCAATCAGACGAATGGAACGACCGGACAGTTTATGTTCGGATATGGATTGTTCAAAGACACCTGGGTCCCTGTCGCGCAGTTTGTCGCTTGCGTGGTGCTTTCGTCTGTTTTCGGGCATTTTTATGGTTTGTTCGGAGTCCTGCTCGGAAATACGATGAGCCTGTTCCTGTTCATATATGTCTGGAAGCCGATTTTCCTGTTTCATTCAGGCTTCAAAGAGAGCATACTCCTATATGTGGCGAATCTGGGCAAGGGCATAGTTATGATTCTCATCCCGGCATATATGTCGGCATTCGCAGTGTTCAGAATCGTGACGGGCGACCGGTTGTTGTCGGGCGTTGCCGCGGCGATTGTCTATGTCATATTGTCATTCGCCATTTATTATCTGTGCTCAAAACCATTCAGAGGATTTGTATTGAAGATTTACCAGAACAGTTTGGCGAAATATGGGAGGAAATAAGCGCAACTCCTCGATAGAATTGTTGAGGATACTTTTTATGCTTCTGATAGTCATATATCACGCCTATTGTCACGGGCGGGATGTGGCTGTCGAAGAAATCTATTCTATGGGGAAAAGTCTTTCGACAGTTCATCATCTCGTGTTTTACATATTGGGGAACTGCGGAGTTACCGGATTCATTTTCATAAGCGGTTGGTACGGGCTTCGATTCAAATGGGGGAAGTTTCGGAATCTCGTGCTGACGTGCACCTTTTATTTCCTTGCAACGGCTTTGCTCGTCAAGTCCGGTGGGGGGGTACGATACTGAGAATGGCTCTGCATCCTTGGGATGCGTGGTGGTTCATTAACTGCTACATCCTTCTGTATCTGCTGTCGCCTGTAATTGAGAGCGGAATAGGAGAACTGGGAAGATCGCAGTTCAGAGGGATAGTCATATCGCTTCTTGTCTACGAATATTGGGGGCATTTTCTCGGATATAACAACGATCACGACTTCATCTTGTTTCTGACCATATATCTTACCGCGCGGTATCTGAAAATCTACCCGCCGTCATATAAGAATTCAGGTCTTTTGGGGACGGCGCTGCTGTCATTGTCCGCTTTGATTGCAATCCCGATTGTGTTGTCCTTGCATAATCTTGACAAATACATATCGGTGTTCATTAGCTACAACAATGTGTTGATACTGTTATTCGCTGGTTCGCTGATAATGCTGCTGTCGGAATATGAATTTCACAGTCGAGCCGTCAATTATGTCTCATCTTCGGTTCTGGCTGTCTATCTGATAACAGAAAGTTCTCTGCGCGATGTCTTGAACCCGTGGATGGAGAATAAGATCTTGGGCGGTCTTGGCGGATATGTCTATGTTGTGGCCGTATTCGCAGGTTGCATATTGACAGACAAATTGCGGATGTTGTTGTTCGATTGTGTCGGACGTGTTTATAATTTCAGTCTTCGTAAACTGCACTGCTGAGATGACAATAGTATTTTACACAAATTTCATCAATCATCATCAGGTCCCTCTGGCCGATGAATTCTATAAATTGATTGGCGACCGTTACAGAATGGTCACATTCGAGCCTCTTCCGGAGAGCTTCAGGAAAAAAGGATATGCGGACTATTCTTATAAGCCTTACCTTCTGGAAGCATTCAAGTCGGAAGACAATATGGCTCTTGCCGAACAGTTGGCGGAGACGGCGGATGTGGTCATCTTGGGGGCGGCACCGGAGCGGTTCATCTGGAAAAGGCTTCAGATGAATAAGATGACATTCAGGTATGGCGAAAGACTTTTCAAGAAGATTGACAGGCGATACATCAAGTATTCTTTTTGGAAAACACAGTATGAACGGCAC
>CAVEIF010000010.1:0-39822 GCA_963615835.1 Coprococcus eutactus
GGTGAGGGAATAAGGGTCAATGCCATAGCCCCCGGATTCCTTCTGACCAATCAGAACCGCAGCCTTCTGACCAATGAGGACGGCTCGCTCACTGATCGTTCGCATACTATCCTTTCGCATACCCCCATTGGACGATTCCTTGAGCCGGATGAACTGGTGGGAACACTCCATTATCTCGCCTCAGACGCATCCAAGGCTGTAACGGGAACCGTCTGCGTGGTGGACGGCGGATTTGACGCTTTCTCCATCTAAGGTCTGATTGCAACCCGGTTGCAGGTCTGTCTGTGTAACTTTGGTCGCTTTTGACAAGCTTCACCAAGCGTTAAAACAGACTTAAGATGAAAACATACAGACTTTATCTGGGGATTATTATTCTTTCGGGCGCGCTTTTCGTATCGTGCCATAATCATTCTTCCCGTCATGGACATGAGGATGTACATGAACACGCGGAGGATGCTCATGAACATGGCCACGAAAACCATCCGGGCGAGGTCCATTTTACCAAGGCTCAGGCATTGGCCTGTGGTCTGGAGACAGAGAGAATCACTTACGGGGAGTTTCATCCTGTGCTTAATGTTTCGGGTGAGATCGCTACGCTTCCAGGAGAGGAGAAGACTCTGGTGTCTCCGTCGAACGGCACCGTCGCGTTTTCTTTCACTCCTATGGTCAAGGGTGCGGAAGTGAAAAAGGGAGATGTACTTTTCCATATTTCCGGCGGCAGCCTTGCGGACGGGGATCAGATGGCCAAGGCCAAGGCTGAATATGAAGCGGCCAAGGAGCAGTTTCTCCGCGCTCAGACATTGGTGGAGGATAAAATAATCTCGCAGCAGGAATATGAGGACATAAAGATGCGCTATTCTCTTGCGCGGGCGTCTTTCGAGGGTCAGTCTGCCAATTATTCCGGGAACGGAATGGCTGTACTTTCTCCTCAAGATGGCTATATACTTGATCTTAAAGTTAATGCGGGTCAATATGTACAGACCGGGGATGTGCTTGCCGTCATAGCCGGTAATCAAAGGCTTTCTTTAAGCGCGGATGTGCCTCAGGGGGAATATCCATTTTTGAAGGAAGTATATACGGCTAATTTCAGGACGGTTTATGACGATGCGCTTTATCATCTTTCCCGGATGGACGGCCGTCTGATCGCGGTGGCTCGCAGTGCAGAGGGTGCTTTCGTGAATGTCACCTTTTCTTTTGACAATACAGCCGGTCTTCTTCCCGGCTCATTTGCTCAGGTCTTTCTGATAGGAAAGGGGACGGACAGGTGTCTTAGCGTACCTGTCGGAGCCATAATCGAGGAGCAGGGCATAAAGTCCGTGTTCGTGCAGGAGGAGGAAGAGATTTTCCATAAGACGGAGATTGTCCTTGGAAGAAGCGACGGCGAGAGGGTTGAGGTCCTGAAAGGATTGTCCGAAGGCGATAAGGTCGTGGTGAAGGGCGCGTATAATGTCAAATTGGCCACCGCGTCTTCAGCCATTCCGGGTCACACTCATAATCATTAGGCCTTATGCTGGACAGAATCATAAAGTTTTCGCTCGATAACCGTCCGGTCATTCTTCTCGCGGCGGTAATTCTAATGATAGGCGGATTGTACACGGCGTCCCACATGGATGTGGACGTCTTTCCTGATCTGAATGCCCCGACGGTGGTGATTATGACGGAAGCCGCCGGCATGGCGCCCGAAGAAGTGGAGAGGCTGGTTACCTTCCCGGTGGAGACGGCTGTCAACGGGGCCGCCGATGTACGCAGGGTAAGGTCTTCATCCACCACAGGTTTCTCCGTGGTTTGGGTGGAATTCAACTGGGGAACAGATATTTATCTGGCACGTCAGATCGTCTCGGAGAAGATATCCGCTGTCTCCGGGAGCCTCCCCGAGGGAGTGGGCAATCCTACGCTTGGTCCGCAGTCATCTATTCTCGGGGAACTTATGTTTGTTTCCCTCACGGCGGACACCACTTCCATGCAGGAGCTCAGGACATTGGCGGACTGGACCGTCAGGCCAAGGCTTCTGAGCACCGGAGGAGTGGCGCAGGTGGCTGTCATGGGCGGAGACATAAAGGAGTATCAGATACTTCTGGATCCCGCGCGCATGAAGCATTACGACGTCTCGCTTTCGCAGGTGCAGGATGCCGTGGACAATATGAATCAGAATATTTCCGGCGGTGTTCTTTATGAGTACGGTAACGAATATATAGTGAGGGGGATGTTTTCCACGTCGGATGTGGGCGAATTGGAGAAAAGCGTGGTGAAGATGGCCGGCGGTAAGCCCGTACGTCTGTGCGACGTGGCCGATGTAAAGATTGGCAATCACTCTCCCAAGATGGGAGTGGCATCGCACGACGCCCATCCTGCCGTGATGGTAACCGTTACCAAACAGCCGGATGTGAGCACCATAGAGTTGAGCGCCAAGATAGACAGGGCGCTTTCGGAACTGAAGGAGACGCTTCCTTCGGATGTGAAGGTCTCCACGGACATCTATCGTCAGGAGCGCTTCATCGACAGCTCCATAAACAACGTCAAGAAGTCCCTTTTCGAAGGCGGTCTTTTCGTGGTCATAATTCTTTTCATCTTCCTGATGAATGTGCGCACCACGCTCATTTCGCTGGTCACCATCCCGCTTTCTCTGGTGATCACCATTCTGACGCTCAAGTTCATGGGGCTTACCGTCAATACCATGAGTCTTGGAGGTATGGCCATAGCCATAGGCTCTCTGGTGGACGATGCCATAGTGGACGTGGAAAATGTGTTCAAACACCTCAGGCTTAATCATAATCTGCCGCTTTCCCAGAGGCGCTCCACGCTTTCGGTGGTCTTCGAAGCTTCGCGTGAAGTGCGTATGCCTATCCTCAACTCCACTCTTATAATAATAGTGAGTTTCGTTCCTCTTTTCTTCCTTTCCGGAATGGAGGGGAAACTTCTCGCTCCGCTGGGCATAGCGTTCATCGCTTCTCTTTGCGCTTCGACTCTGGTGGCGCTCACTTTGACGCCTGTCCTTTGCAGTTATCTGCTCGGCAGGAACAGAAGCGACAAGGCGGACAGGGAACCGGCGCTGACCGTATGGCTCAGAAAGGTTTATGCCAAATACTTGGATCGGGCCATAGCGCACAGGAAAGTCGTGCTCGGATTTACCGTCGCTTGTTTTGTGGGCGCGCTCCTTGTCTTCACGACCCTTGGCAGCAGTTTTCTTCCGCCGTTCAACGAAGGCTCGTTCACTATCAACGTGTCCACTATGCCCGGAGTATCGCTGGACGAATCAGACAAGATAGGCACAAAGGTGGAGGAAATACTTCTCTCCATACCCGAGATACAGACTGTCGGGCGTAAGACGGGGCGCGCCGAACTCGACGAGCACGCGCTTGGTGTCAACAGTTCCGAGATAGAGGCTCCGTATATTCTGGGCGGACGCACCAAGGATGAGCTTTCCGCCGAAGTGCGTGAACGTCTGAAGGTGATTCCGGGGATCAACGTTGAGCTGGGTTCGCCCATCACCCATCGTATTGACGCCATGCTTTCCGGTACCCAGGCCAATATAGCCATCAAATTGTTCGGCACGGACCTTAATCGCATGTATTTGATAGGTAATCAGATAAAGCAAAGCATAAAGGATATTGAGGGAGTGGCCGATCTTAATGTGGAGCAGCAGGTGGAACGCCCTCAGCTTCAGATAGTTCCCAAACGGGACATTCTCTCCCGTTATGGAGTCAGCGTCCCGGAATTCCAGAGTATGGTCGGCGTTCTTCTCGGCGGCGAGAAGGTGTCTTCGGTATATGAAGGCGACAAGGCGTTTGATCTGGTCCTTAAAGTAGAGGACAGCGCCAGATGTACAGCCCGGGATATCAGCGCTTTATTGATAGACGCCGACAGAGGGAAGGTTCCGCTGTCATACTTGGCCGACGTCACCTCTTCCATGGGTCCGAACACCATCAACAGGGAGAATGTGTCGCGAAAGATAGTGGTTTCGGCCAATGTGGCAGGCCGGGATTTGGGAAGCGTGGTCGCTGACGTGAAGCAGGCCATAGCCCGGGACATTACGCTCCCGGAGGGCTATCACATAGAATACGGCGGCCAATTCGAAAGTCAGCAGGCCGCTTCGCGCACCTTGATGCTGACTTCCGTTTTAGCCATCATCGTGATATTCCTTTTGCTTTACAAGCAGTTCCGTAATGCCCGTCAGTCGCTTGTCGTTCTGCTTAATCTGCCGCTTGCCCTTATCGGGGGCGTGCTGGTGATCCGGCTTACGGACGGAAGCGTAAGCATTCCGGCCATAATAGGTTTCATCTCGCTTTTCGGCATAGCCACGCGTAACGGAATGCTGCTTGTGGCCAGGTACAATGACCTTCGCGCCGCAGGAACGGGTCTGGAGGAAAGCGTGCGTACAGGTTCGCTGGACAGACTTAATCCTATTCTGATGACGGCGCTTACTTCGGCTCTCGCCCTGATTCCTCTGGTCATAGGCGGAGATCTTCCGGGTAATGAGATACAGAGTCCTATGGCCAAGGTGATTCTGGGCGGATTGTTTTCGTCCACTTTATTGAACGGCTTTATCGTTCCCATTATGTATCTGATTACAAATAAATCTGAATCATGAATAGATATTTTTCTCTTGTGCTGTGCTTTATGTTCGCCTCTCTTGGCGGATTGCATGCGCAGAGCGTGAATGTGGATGATGTGCTTGCTCAGATCGAGTCGCATAACCTTACGCTACAGGCTCTTCGTTCCACGCTTCGTTCGCAGGAGGCGGAGAATTCCCTGTCATCGGCTCTTCCGGATCCCGAAGTGGAATTTGCATATCTGTGGGGGAGTCCTTCGACCATAGGTGTGCGCCGGGATTTTTCGGCCAGCCAGTCTTTCGATTTCGCCACCGTGTCAGGTATGAGGCACAGGACTTCTGAAAGCAGGAATGAATTGGCCCGGAGCGAGTATAATGCTCAAAGAATCTCGCTGCTTCTGCAGGCTAAGGAGACGCTGCTGGACCTCGTGTATTACAATTCTTTTATTTCGACTCTGGAGGACAGGCTGAAGTCTGAGGGTGAGGTGGTCGTGATGTATGAGAAAAAGCTTCGCTGCGGACAGGCCAATCAATTGGAATATAACAATATCCTTCTGAAGGCCTCAGACCTCAGGCTTAAACTCGAATGCCTTCAGGTGGAAAGGGATGCCATCCTTCAGGAACTTCGTCTGCTTAACGGGGGAGAAGATATCGTGCTCACGGGCTTGTCGGACTATGATGGAGTTCTGCTTCCTTCCGATTTTGAACAATGGTCGGAGCAGATGGAGCGGAAGAGTCCGGCGCTTTCTTATGTGAAGGCTCAAGTAAGGGTGAGCGAAGGTGAACTGGCCATTGCGAAAAGTGAAGCCGCTCCTGCTTTTTCCGTGGGTTATACGGGTGAGTTTGTGGTTGGGGAGAACTTTCAGGGCATATCCATGGGCATTTCCATCCCTTTATGGTCGGCCGGCAGAAAGGTGAAGCAGGCACAGTCCTCTCTTGCTGCCGCCAGATGCAGGCAGAAGGAGGCGCAATTGGCATTCTATAATAATCTTGAGATACAGTATAAGAAGACTCAGGGGCTCCAGAGGGTGGCTTCCACCTACGAGGAGGCGTTGCTGAAGGTCAGTGAAAATGTCGCTCTGCTTCAGAAGGCTATGGACAAAGGGGCTGTCTCCGTGCTTGATTATCTTCTTCAGATGGAGATGTTCTATGATGCCGTGGAGAAAAGTCTTGATGCTCAGAGGTCTTTCCAAAAGGCCTATGCCCGGCTCACCGCCTTTGAGTTATAGTAAGCGGTGGAACTGTCGGAAAGTTTTCGGATTTGATAAAAATTCCGTATATTTGTATCCCTGTTGGAAGTAATCTCTTCCGACAGGTTTTTTTTTGTATCTAATTTCTGTCTTATGCACACAAAATACGTATTTGTCTCCGGAGGTGTAGCTTCTTCGCTTGGAAAGGGCATAATCGCTGCATCATTGGCCAAACTTCTTCAGGCAAGAGGATTAAAGGTTACAATTCAAAAGTTTGACCCGTATATTAACATAGACCCCGGTACGCTCAATCCATACGAACACGGAGAGTGCTATGTTACCGAAGACGGTGCGGAGACGGATCTTGACCTGGGGCATTATGAACGTTTTCTGGGGGTGTACACCTCCAAGGCCAATAATGTCACCACGGGCAAAATCTACCATACGGTCATAAGCAAGGAAAGGGAGGGCGCGTACCTCGGGAAAACCGTGCAGATCGTGCCTCATATTACGGATGAGATAAAGCGCAGAATGATGCTTCTCGCCAAGACCCGCGATTATGATGTGATAATCACAGAGATAGGTGGCACGGTGGGCGATATGGAGTCCCAGCCTTTCGTGGAGGCGGTGCGTCAGCTCCAGTGGGAGCTTCCGGAGGAGGATTGCGTAACCATACATCTTACGCTGGTGCCGTATCTGAAAGCGGCCAAGGAACTTAAAACCAAGCCTACGCAGCATTCAGTGCAGGCTCTTCAGCAGTCGGGAGTGCAGCCTGACATAATAGTCTGCCGTACGGAATATGATCTTTCTCCCGAATTGAGACGGAAGGTGGCTCTTTTCTGTAATGTGAAGCCGGGACATGTGATACAGTCCATAGATGCGGACTCCATCTATAAGGTCCCTCTCAACATGCATAATGAGGGTCTTGACAGGCTTGTTCTGGAGCATTTCGGTATGAGCGACGCTCCTGCGGCCGATTTGAGCCGGTGGAACGAATTTTTATATAAGGTCGATCATCCGGAAAGCGAAGTGGACATAGCGCTTGTAGGAAAGTATAATCTTCAGGATGCCTATAAATCCATCCTGGAGTCCTTTGTGCACGCCGGTGCTGCGTGTAAGTGTAAGGTGAATGTGCATTATATTCACAGTGAGAAGATTAATTTTGAAAACGTAGATGAGATCCTGGGTTCGATGAACGGAATTCTGGTAGCGCCGGGATTCGGGGAGAGGGGATTGGAAGGAAAGATCACGGCCATCAGGTATGCCCGTGAGCACGGCATTCCGTTCTTCGGGATTTGTCTCGGGATGCAGATGTGCGTGGTGGAGTTCGCCCGCAATGTGCTTGGACTCCAGGGCGCCCATTCGACGGAGGTTAATCCCGGGACGCCTTATCCGGTGGTGAATCTGATGGAGGATCAGAAAAGCACCACTTCGAAAGGTGGCACCATGCGTCTCGGCGCCTATGACTGCGTTTTGAAGAAAGGCAGTCTTGCACATAAGATTTACGGGAAGGATAAGATATCCGAGCGTCATCGTCACCGCTATGAACTTAACAGCGACTTCCTGCCGTCATTTGAAAAGGCCGGACTCGTCGCTTCCGGCGTTAATCCCGACACCCGGCTCGTGGAGATAGTGGAACTGCCGCAGCATCCGTTCTATGTGGCGGTGCAGTTTCATCCGGAGTACAAGAGCACGCCGGAAAATCCTCAGCCTGTCTTCGTGGCATTCGTCAAGGCGGCGATGGAGGGTCTTGCAAACAAAAAGGTCAACCCTGAAAACCAGGATTGACCTTTCATCGTCTGAATATAAATTCTATATCATAATCGCTGCTACGAGCGAAAGAATGGCGTAGAATTCAGGAAGGGCGGCGTAGATCATAGTGTTGGTCTGAACGTCGTGTCCCTGGCTGATGCCCACGATACCGTTGGCACAGATCTGCCCCTGACGTATGGCCGAGATGAGCAGCACGATGCCGACTGCTATGCCCACGCCGAAACGAAGCGCGCCTTCTGCGGCGAAATCAGTTCCCATCCACATAAGGAAAGCCACGAATCCGTAAAGACCCTGTGTCGCAGGCATGGCGGAGAGAATCATGTAACTTGACGATTTTTCAGGGTTCTTCTTGAGTGCACCTTCTGCAGCGTTACCTGCGATGGTGGTTCCGATTGAAGAGCCGACTGCGGCGAGGCCGAACATAAGGCCAAATCCGAGATAACCTAAAATAGTGTTAAGCATTTTAAAGAATTTATTTATTGTTATTTATTTCAATGGATTGTATTTGAGTCCCTTGCCTTCATATCCGCTGTTCTTGAAGTACTCCACGAATGTAAGACGCAACGGGTGCACGAACGCTCCGAGGCAGGACATCAGAAGATTAAGCACGTGGCCGAAGAGCAGTATCACTATGGCTGCCACCCATTGCCAGGTAGGGTGAGCGCCGAGAACCATCATGGACAGGTCGTTGAACGCTCCGCCGAGCATGCCTCCGGCCAGACCCAGTGCGTAGAGACGAATGTAGCTGAGCACGTCGCCCATAAGTCCGGTGGCCATGTTGTAGGTGTCCCACAGTCCCGAGCCTATGTTGAGCAGAGGATTGCGTCCCGGCTTGTTGAATATGAATATTCCCAGGGCCGATATCGCGGCTATGGCTATGATCACCGTCTTGGTGGTCTCCTGTGAGAGGCCCGTGAACATCGACACTGCCAGCGTGATTATCACGCCCACTATGAGAAGGGTCCATCCGCAGGTGCTGATGCTTTCCTTGAATCCGAACCTCTTGAGGTAGCAGGCCGTCTTGATCAGCATAGCCAGGCATATATGGAACACGCCTATCCCCAGCGCGAGCACCATCTGTATGTCATAAGAGCCTACCTTGCCCACTATCATGAGCTTTTTGAAGGACTCCGGCACCCAGGATGCGTCGTGCAGGCTTATTCCGAAGGCAGTGCCGAGGAAAAGCCCCACCACCAGCGTGGCCGCTCCCAGGAACGAGATCAGGGAGCCTATGTTCTTGAACATATCTATCTGCACCCATTTCTTGTTCACCGCTATGCCGAAGAGTATCAGGATAAGGCCGTATCCGGCGTCTCCCATGCACATGGCGAAGAAGAGCATAAAGAACACGGACAGGACAGGGGTAGGGTCGAATTCGTCATAGACAGGCATCCCGTACATCCCCGTAAGGCCTTCGAACATGCGTGCGAAACGGTTGTTGTGCAGTTTGATAGGCGGGTTGTCCTCCACCGTGGCCTGCTCGCTGACATAATAAACGCACTCGCTGTCAAGCAGAGCCTTCACTTTCGCGTCGCACTCCACAGGCGCGAAGCCTTCGAAACAGCATATCATATTCTCCGCGGCGTCTTCCGCCTTTACGCCGGCCAGGTATCTGTCCAAATCGCGGCTGAGCGCCTGAATTTCGGAGTGTATGGAAGGAATTTCGCTTTTTCTCCCGCTCAGTTTCTTGCGGTATTCCGTAATCCGGGATTCCGCTTCGCTGATTTGCGCGCTTATTTCGGCCGCGCTCCGCTTCGGTTCCGGGATTTCCTTGAGCGGGAAATTATCGGGATTGACTATGGTAAAGTAAGTCATTCCATCCTGCTCGCTGATTATCTGAAGCGCGAAGTCCTGCTCCCACGCCGGATCGAATTTTTTGGAATTGACACAGTAGAACCGGAATTCAAGCCCCTTCCCTGCCAGGTCGTCTATGGCCTTGCGGTCAAATTCTCCCCAAGGAAGCGTATCCTTGAGATCTTTCTCGAGAGCGGCCTTTTCTTCCAGAAGACTTTGAAGATGAGGGTCGAACCCTTTCTCTATCTGCTCGATTTCCTTCTTCAGTTCCGTGATATGGTCCAGAATGGAGGCGGAATGTTCGTCAACAGGCTTTACTGAACGCGTGATATCCACCACTCCCAGCCCTTGAAGGTCTGTCAGGAACTGCTCCTTATCCGCGCTAAGCAGAATGAAGGAGTATTTTGTCATCTTGGCTATCATAGGTCTTCCTCCTCTTCGGCGTGACGGGTCTTGACTATCTTTGACGATGCTTTGGTCAGGTTCTCCTCGTCTTCCATATATCTCTTTATCTTCAGGATCGCTTCCTGGTATCCCGGAATCTGCACCTTTTCGTAGAGATTCACTTTCTGCGTGGTCTTCTTGCGGTTGAAATCCAGGATGCGACGTCTCTGCTGATATACTTCGGATTCTATTCCCAGACGCGTTATGTCCTTGAGAATACGCACTCCGTCGGCATACCAGGCCGGCTTGGTGAAAGCGTTGAAGGGCTTAAGCTCGTAGACGATGTCGTCGAGCTGGGGAATTTTCACTCCCGCCACCTTCACGCTTCTCAGTTTCACGTCCGTGATGCGTATCAGACCCGGCTCGAATTCGTTCCACAGGGCGGCGAGGTAGTCATAGTCGCTGAGCGCCTTTGCCACCTGCTGTTCGAGTCTTTCCGCTTCCGTCTTGGCCGAGGCCACGCTCACTCTGAGCGCGGACTCCTTGTTCTTAAGGGTGGGAAGCGCGTTCTGACGCACTTTCAGCTGCTTTCCTAAAAGTGTGAGAGATGTCTTGTTATATTGAAACTTTATGGCCATCAGGCTTTCCAGTATTTATCTATAAGTGCTTTCTTGATACCCGTCTCTTCAGGGCGGAAGTGTTTCGAGAAAAGTTCCCATGCCGTGTCGAGCATCTCGTCTATCTTGATGTTGACGTCTATGCTGAGAAGTCTCGTCGCGTAATCCTTGGCGTAATCGAGGCATCGAAGGTCGTAGTCGGAAAGATCGAAACCGTTCTCGAGTTTGGTCTTGGCATTCTGCGCATCGGCATACAGGCGCACTCCGGCGTTCATCACCTGGGAGTGGTCTTCGCGTGTCTTTTTGCCTTGGACGTGCTGTTTCAGACGTGAAAGCGAGCGGAAAGGATCGACTATGACTTTCCCTGAATCGGTGTCCGCACGAAGATACAGCTGACCTTCAGTGATATAACCCGTATTGTCCGGTATGGCGTGCGTGATGTCTCCGTCGTTGAGCGTGGTCACGGCTATGATGGTGATGGAACCTCCGTCCGGAAGCTGAACCGCCTTCTCGTAGATCTTGGCCAGGTCAGAGTAGAGTGAGCCAGGCATGGAGTCCTTCGAAGGTATCTGGTCCATACGGTTCGACACTATGCTCAGCGCGTCGGCGTAGAGGGTCATGTCGGTCAGCAGGACAAGCACTTTCTCGTTCTTGTCCACGGCGAAATACTCGGCCGCGGTGAGTGCCATGTCCGGAATGAGAAGACGCTCTACAGGCGGCTCCTCCGTGGTGTTCACGAAGCTCACGATCTTGTCCAGCGCTCCCGCGTTCTCGAAAGCGTGGCGGAAGAAAAGGTAGTCGTCGTTAGTAAGCCCCATGCCTCCGAGCACTATCTTGTCCACGTCCGCACGCAGCGCCACATCCGCCATCACCTGGTTATATGGCTGGTCAGGGTCCGCAAAGAACGGAATCTTCTGTCCGGACACGAGCGTGTTGTTAAGGTCTATGCCGGCGATACCGGTAGGTATGATTTCACTTGGCTGACGGCGTTTGTAAGGGTTGACCGAAGGCCCTCCGATCTCCCTGCTTTCGCCCTCTATCTCAGGCCCGCCGTCTATGGCGTGTCCGTAGGCGTCGAAGAATCGTCCGGACAGCGCATCGCTGACTTTCAGTGTAGGAGGTGCTCCGAAAAATGCCACTTCGGCGTTGGTCGGGATGCCTTCTGTACCTGCAAATACCTGAAGTGTAACCAGATCGCCTTTGGTCTTCACCACCTGGGCCAATCTGCCGTCCACCGTGGCCAATTCATCATTCGATGCTCCGGGTGCTTTAAGAGACACTGTGGCTTTGGTGATAGCCTCCAGGTGAGTATAGATTTTCTGATATGCTTTATTTGCCATTTGTCTCGAGAAGATTAAAGAGTTGTTTGCGGTTATCATCGAACTCCTGGGAGCCGAATTCGGAATAGTTCATCTGTCTTAGGGCGTTTATGATCTTTTTGAAGAATTCGCGGCACTGCTGATAATCTTCGAAGTCGAAATTCCTGTCGCAGATCTCGAGGATGAGATTGAGCATATATTTCTGACGTTCGAGAGGGCAGAGTGCATCTATGGCGTCGAATGCGTCCTGCTGCAGGAATGCGAAGTCTATCATCTCGCTTTTCCAGAAGGATACGTGGTAGCTCATAGGCACGCCGTCGTCTCCAAGGATGTCTATCTGGTCCTTCATCTCACGGCCGCGGCGGACGAGGTTCTTGGCCCTGTTCACCTTCTCGACCCAGCCTTTCTCTATGGCTTCGTCCAGGAATTCCGCGATTTCAGGATATTCCAGATATTTCGAGTATGATTCTATAGGGTTTACGGCAGGGTATCTCTTCTGGTCGGCGCGGTTCTGTTCAAGCGCGTAGAAACAACGTGCGGCCTTTTTAGTACTTTCGGTAACAGGCTCCTTGAGGTTTCCTCCGGCAGGGGAGACGGTTCCTATGAAAGTGACGGAGCCTTTCTGGCCGTTGTTGAGAATCACCATCCCGGCGCGGGCGTAGAAGTTCGATATGATGGCAGAAAGGTCCACAGGGAATGCGTCCGCTCCCGGAAGTTCCTCCATACGGTTCGACATCTCACGGAGCGCCTGAGCCCAGCGCGATGTGGAATCGGCCAGAAGCAGGCACCTCAGACCCATCGCACGGTAATATTCGCATATCGTCATGGCGGTGTAAACTGACGCTTCACGTGCTGCCACAGGCATGTTCGAGGTGTTGCAGATGATGGTGGTCCTCTCCATAAGGTGGCGTCCCGTGTGCGGATCTATGAGTTCAGGGAACTCGGTGAAGATCTCCACTACTTCATTGGCACGTTCTCCGCAGGCTGCCATCACTATGACGTCCGCCTCGCCCTGCTTGGCTATGGCGTGCTGAAGCACCGTCTTGCCGCATCCGAAAGGCCCCGGGATGAATCCTGTACCGCCTTCTGCGATAGGATTGAACGTGTCTATGACTCTCACGCCGGTCTCCATTATCTTCTCGGGACGCGGTTTCTCCTTATAGCCTTTGATGGCTACCTTCACAGGCCATTTCTGGACCATGGTTACATTTACGTCCTCTCCCTGTTCGTTCGTGAGAACGGCTATCGTGGCGTCTATGTTGAACGCTCCGGCTTCCGATATGCTTTTGACTGTGTAGAAGCCTTCGAAGCTGAAAGGCACCATGATCTTATGCGAAAGCCATCCTTCCTTCACTTCCCCCAGCCAGGACGCCGCCTGAACCTTGTCCCCCACTTTGGCCAGAGGTGTGAAATCCCACAATTTTTCGTGGTCAAGCGCCTCGGTATATTCCCCTCTCTTGAGGAATACGCCGGTCATCGTGGTAAGGTCGTTCTGCAGACCGTCATAGACACTGGACAAAAGTCCCGGGCCAAGCGATACTTCAAGCATCCTGCCGAGGAATTCCACACTGTCTCCTCCTTTAAGGCCGCGGGTGCTTTCGAAAACCTGTACGGAGGCCTTGTCTCCATTAACTTTTATGACTTCAGCCAGAAGCTTCGTCTCTTTGGTCGAAATGTAGCAAAGCTCGTTCTCCGCCACAGGACCGTCCACTTGCACGGTCACCAGGTTCGAAACGATACCGGCCACTTTTCCTGTCGTACTCATTATATTATAGGTTTTTTATTGTTTCTGATTTCTTCCACCAGGCTCTTGAACAGTTCTCTTCCGCTCTGCGGGTCCAGTTTGAGCCAGCGGTCCACTATCTGCAGTTTGGCCACGAACCCGAAGATCACGTCCGGACTGAAGACCTGCATGCCGCACAGAGAATCTATCTCATCCCACATCAGGTCGTCCAATCCTCTTTCCCGGGCCAATATGTCCTTAAGGGAAAGGACTTCGCCCACCTTGCCGGCGTCTTCGAATTCGAAATCTTCATCCGTCAGATCCAGCACATCCTGCCTTTCCGGACGTCCGAGCTCGCGGTTCAGGTATTCCACTTTAAGGTTTCTTACGCAAAGGTCGTAGAGAAAGTATCTGCGGATGAAGCCGTTATGACTTTTCAGCGCTTCGCGGTAGAAGCCTTCGCCCAGCTTCTCCGAATCGAATCCGTCCAGAAGAAGGTCGAGATACCCGGCGTCCTTTCTGTCAAGCTGTTCACGAATCTGTCCTATGATGCCGTCGCAATCCAGCTCTCCACGAAAATCACTGCTGAGAACCGGAAGTGAAGCGATGATATATTCGTAATTATTCACCGAAAAGGATTTTTTTGGTTATAGGACGAAGATATTCACAGATAAGTTCGTTGAATGTCTGTTCTGTAAGACTTACAAAATAACTTCCATCTTTCGGGCCAATGGTGAATCCGCCGGAGATTTTCTTCGAGAATTCAGCCTTGACTTCACATCCGAGCGCTTTCTGCAACTCGCCTTTGAGCCATGGCTCCACCTCGGCTTTCACTTTTTCCGGGAGGACCAATGCCAAATCCACGCTTTCGATTGTGGTGAAATTCTTGGCCACTGCCAGCAGGATTTCCTTGAGAAGGTTGACCTCGGACAGTTCTTTGCTTACGTTTTCTTTGACTGTGGAGCCCAGAAGAATGTCTTCAATGTCCTTTTTGGTAGCCTGCAGAGCCTGTGAAGATGCCATCTTGACATCTGACCGGGCCTTGTCCTTGATGTCCGCAGCCTGTTTTTCAGCATTTTCTACGATTTTCTGTGCTTCAGACTTGGCTTTGGCGATTATGTCATCCGCCTGGGCCTGAGCCTCGCTCAGGATTTTGGCCCCGTCTTCTTTACCCTTGGACAGACCTTCCTGATAGAGCTTGTCCGTGAGTTCTTGGAGTTTATTCTGCATATGATTGTCGATGTTATTAATAATCTTACAGGTGTGATTAGAAATCTTACAAATTTACTAAAATATCGTAATTAATCAAAAAAATAGAAGCTGCTTTGCTTTCGTAAAACAACTTCTATGCTGATTTTCATTTAAAATTATTCTATGATGACCAAAATCTGGTCTTCCTGTACTGCATCGCCTTTGTTCACCGGAATGTCTGTCACCGTGCCGTCGCGGGGAGAAGTGATGTCGTTACCTATCTTCATGGACTCCAGCACCAGCAGCCGTTCGCCTTTCCTGACGCTTTGCCCGGGGCTGACCAGCACTTCGGTGATGGTTCCGGGAAGCGGCGCGGGAATGCCTGTCCGCCCCTGCGGAACCGCTGCACCCGATAGAGCGGCCATGCTGCCGGAATGCGTCATCCCTACGGAGACGGGCTGCGTTTCCTCATTTGCCTGTACAACCTTACTTGTCTGTATGCCAATGCTTTCAGCGGGCTTGACGCTTCGCTTTACCTGCGCCGGAGCGCCTCCCTCTATTTTCACCTCATAGAGTTGGCCGTTGACGGTGACTTTGGCCATATCGCCCTCGAGTCTGTCCACTTCCACCTGATAGGGATGAGAATTTATGTTGAAATTATATTTGATCATGGCTTAATCGTTGCTTGGGTTTCTGAAATATCTGTCCGGCCGGTTCCAATCGCCGCCCTTGGCAGCGGAAAAGGTTATGCGTCTTTCTTCGACTTTGCGTGAAAGAGTCAGACGGATGGCCATGGAGATGGCGGCCACCGTCTCCCCGTCGGGCTCCGGGAATGAAGCGGCGGGATTTGTCTTAAAAGAGTCCATCATAACGGCAGATTGTCATGTTTTTTGGCCGGAAGACCTTGTCTTTTGCTTGAAAGAGAGCGAAGTGCGCGGATAATGCGGAAACGCGTCTCTCCAGGCAGGATAATATCTTCTATGTAACCTCTTTCCGCTGCTCTGTATGGAGTGCAGAAAAGCTCGTCATATTCTTCTTCGCTGACATTTTTCAAGATGCCCGTAGCGCCCTTGGCACCCATGACCGCTATCTCGGCAGAAGGCCATGCATAGTTGATGTCTGAACGCAAGTGTTTGCTGCTCATTACTATATATGCTCCTCCGTAGGCCTTGCGAAGAGTTACGCACACTTTAGGGACGGTAGCCTCGCCATAGGCATAAAGCAGTTTGGCCCCGTTCGATATGACGGCGCCGTACTCCTGCTGCGTGCCCGGCAGGAAGCCCGGAACATCCACGAGAGTTACAAGCGGAATTCCGAAGGCGTCGCAGAACCTCACGAACCTCGCGGCCTTGCGGCTGGCGTTGATGTCGAGCACTCCGGACATCACGGAAGGCTGGTTCGCCACGATGCCCACGCTCTCCCCGTCCATATGCGCCAATCCCACTATGATGTTGCGTGCGAAATCCTTATGTATTTCGAGAAATTCTCCGTCGTCCACTATCTCTGCGATGACTTCATACATGTTGTAGGCTTTATTGGCCTGGTCAGGTATGATGCTGTCCAGAGACGGATTAAGTCTTCCTGCCGGATCCGAGCTCTCTTTCCGCGGAGCCGGCGTAAGGTTGTTGGAAGGCAGAAATGACAGAAGGTGACGTATGCCGCGCAGAAGCTGTTCTTCGTCTTCGCAGGCGAATTGAGCCACGCCGCTTTTGCCCGTATGCACCTTCGCTCCTCCCAGATGCTCCTGGTCCACGTCCTCTCCGGTAACGCTTTTGACTACGGCGGGACCGGTAAGGAACATATAGGAAGTCCCCTGAACCATGAAAATGAAGTCCGTCAGGGCGGGGGAGTACACCGCTCCTCCGGCACATGGGCCCATGATGGCCGAAATCTGCGGGATCACTCCGCTTGCGAGAATGTTCCTTTCGAATATCTCACCATATCCGGCCAATGCGTCTATCCCTTCCTGTATGCGGGCTCCTCCCGAGTCGTTGATGCCGATGCAGGGTACTCCCGTCTTCAGTGCCATGTCCATGACCTTGCAGATTTTCTCCGACATGGTTTTGCTCAGCGACCCTCCGTTCACCGTAAAGTCCTGGGCATAGACATATACGAGTCTTCCGTCTATGGTGCCCCGGCCCGTAACGACACCGTCTCCGTCTATATGGTTCGCGTCCATCCCGAAGTCAGTGCACCTGTGGCGGACGAACGCATCGAATTCTTCGAATGAGTCGTCATCCAGCAGCCGCGCAATCCTTTCTCTTGCAGTCAGTTTGCCTTTAGCATGCTGCGCTTCGATTCTTTTTTCTCCACCTCCCAGAAGAGCGTTCTCTTTCCTCTCCAGAAGTTTTTTTGCTTTATCTTCAATCATTTTTATTCAAGAAATATTATTGGTGTGCAGGTTTAAGAAGGTCGAGAACCACTTTCACCGGATTGAAAGTCTCTACCGGCACTTCCATGAACGCTGTAAGCCAGTCCGACATGGCTCCGTTCCATAGTCCCGGGAGTTCGAGCGCCTTCAGTTCGCGCCCTTGATAACTCTTGCTGCTTATGAATCCTGTCTGAGGGTCCACATATCCGGTGAGGTCGAATTTCTTTCCGTTGCTGTCAAGCGTCAGACACACCAGATCCACCGGATTGAAGTGGGTTGACTGTTTCATCATGTCGGGGTCGGAGATCTGCACGCTTTCCAGAATCTGAAGCGAGGTGCATCCCTTCTTGTCCTTCACGATGAACGGACCTCCGCCCGGTTCACCTTCGTTGCGCACCATTCCGCACACACGGATGGGACGGTTGAGCTTTTCGATGAGCGCGAGCGCCCTCTGCTTGCAGTCTTTCTGCTCGGGAAGCGTGATGCAGAATTCGTTCTTGAGGAACTCCTCCATCTCGTTGCACAGCATCTGGCAGGCATCGGTGGCGTATGGGTCCGTAGGGATGGTGTTGTATCCCGGGATATAGTTCACAAGAGGATTGGCACTCAGAAGAGAGGTGAGCTGATTGAATTCCGTTATATATCCGAATACCTGGTCGCGAAGCATAAGCGCCTTTCCCATAAGCGCTTTCTTATAACGTGCACATACAGGGAGCAACCTTTCGTTGGCGACGTTGTCTATGTTCTTGATGCTGAACAGCTCCTCTTTCCTGTCGTTCAGGTTATAGATGAGGGCTCCGTGTCCGGCCGGCCGGGTGAGCACGCTTCCGTCTTCCTTGAGGAAAGGCTTGTTGTCCGGAGTGACGGCTATGGTGTCCGTCCCCGGGTCCTGAAACGTGAATTCCACGTTATAGTGCACCCCGTAGCGCTGTTCATAAGACGTCTGTATGTCCGCAAGCGCCTTCCGGAAAAGAGGCAGGTGCTCCGGCGAGACGGTGAAACAGATGTTCACGCTCCCGTCTTCATTTTTCATATATTCTTTTCCCTCGACCAGATGTTCGGCCATGGCGGTGCGCACCTCGTCTTCATATTTATGGAAGAGAAGCACACCTTTAGGTTTGCTGCCATAGTTCAGCCCTTCGCTTCCGAGCAGCAGGTCCGCCACTTTGTCAGGGTCATAAGGGCCTGTTCCGAAGACTTCCGGGTCGTAGAATGCGAATTTCTCCATATTCTCCGCCAATTTTCCTATGGCTTCAGGTTTATGGGCGAATATGTCCTTGAACATTCTGGATGCGGCTCCCGATGCGGGAACGAATTTGCATCTGCCGTTGACCAGCGCGGCGCCGTCATATTCTATATATTCGTCTATCTCCTCCTCCGTGGGACGGTCTATGCCACCACCCACGCAGGCGGCTCCCACTATGTCCAGTTCGGGAAAACCCGTCTTGAAGATGTTTATCTGCTGCTCTGTAGTCATAACTGAAAGATTATAAGATATGAAACTCTCTGCGGTATTTGTATTTGATTCTTAATTCGTTAAATGAATCCGGCGACATTCTGAAGAGAAAATCGTCCGTAAAGATAGGATAATTATATTGAAATATGCTGGCGATTTCGCCCTGGCTTTTCCCTATTATGTCCACGTGTATGGCGTCCATATTGTCTATGTCCGGCTTGGGGAAGAATTCGTATAGTTCGCTGAAGGAAAAGAATCTGGCCACGCTCCTGACGACCGAACGTGTCGCCGCAAGTTTGCTCTGATAGGAGTATCCGGCTATGTGAGGCGTGCCTATGTCCACCAGATTGAGCAATTCTTTGTTAATGTAAGGCTCATTGTTCCAGCAGTCTATGATTACGGGGCCGAGTTTCGGGATGGCTTTGACGAGGTCGTCCTCCACCACGACTCCTCCGCCGGCGGTGTTGATGAAGAAGGCCCCGTACTTCATCTTTTCGAAGAAGTCGAAATCCACTTTGTCTTTGGTCCTTTCGTTTATGGGAATGTGAAGCGTGACTATGTCCGAATTGGCCAGAAGATAATCTATGTCGCAGAAGGCGTTGTTGGTCGATGTCTGTACGATTTCTTTGGGCGGGTCTTCGATGAGGACCTTGAACCCGAGCGTTCTCGCCGCGGCTTCCACTTTCTGCCCTACCGCACCGTAACCTATTATGCCTATGGTCGCTCCGCTGAGGTTGATGCTCCTTTTCGCGGCACAGCCGTATATGGCGGAAAAGATGTAGTTGCTCACGGCCCCCGCGGTGGTTCCCTTGGCGTTCTGCACGTAGATGCCGTTTTGGTCGCAATATGCGGTGTCTATATGAGAAAGGCTCACCAGCGTGGTGGCTATCATCTTGACGGCGGATCCTTTGAGCAGTTCTTCGTTGCAGGTGGTGTGCCCCTTGATTATGAGGGCGTCGGCGTCTTTGATGCACTCGGACGTAATCTCAGTCCCCCCGCAGTAGAGAACCTCCCCGTACGGTTCGAACACGCCTTTTATGAAAGGTATTTCCGTATCTATTACGAATTTCATTTCAAAACTATTTTCTGTACATATCCCACCTTCGGGTCGTCTTTTATGAACAGGGAGTCCTCCTTGAGCAACTCGTTCATTCTGAGGCGTATCCCTTCGGTGTGCCTGCCCAGGGCCGCTCTTGCCGCCGACGAATTGAGCGTTACATAGAGCGTCCCGTTCTTGAAAAACTGGCTTAAGGTATAGTCTTTCATCCCGCTGGCCTGTTTCCACGTCTCGAAGATGCGGTGCGTGTTGAGGGCCGGTGCCGCCTTGAGGTATTTGATATAGGCTATGGCCAGGTCTCCCGCTTCACGGGCTGTCTTTTTCTCCAGCTTCATCTTTTGAACTCTCCTTTTTCCACTTCGTAATAGCGGCTTTCCGTCGGGAATTTGTCTATTATGCTCCTGAGCCTGTCCTTATGGGTGTCCGAGAGGAAAATCTGTCCGAAATCGGAGCCGCTCACCGTCTGCAGGAGCTGTTCCGTACGCTGCATGTCTAGTTTGTCGAACAGATCGTCGAGCACAAGTATGGGCGGAAAGGTGTAAATGCTTTTCATAAGGCTGTATTGGGCAAATTTCAGTGCCACCAGAAAGCATTTCTGCTGCCCTTGGGAGCCGGTCTTCTTTATGGGATCTCCGTTCATGAGGAACAGGAACTCGTCCCTGTGCACTCCGGCTGAGGTATATTGAAGCAGCCTGTCCTTCTCTCTCGCTCCGGCGAGAATCTCCTGAAGGCTTCCCTTTTCCAGATCCGAGCGGTAGATGATGTCCACCGTCTCCCGACTTGAGGAAAGACTGTCGTAAAATGCCTGGACCAAAGGCTTCAGCCTGTCCGTGAAACCGGCTCTGGAAGAATGGATGCGCGCGGCGTACCTGTCCATGGTGTAGTCCAGACTGTCAAGCATATCGGAACTGCAATCCTGTCTTTTGAGAAGAGCGTTACGCTGTGCGAGCAGCTTATTATAATTCTGAAGATCAGAGAGATGCTGCCTGTCCGTCTGTGAAAGTACGGCCGAAAAGAAACGCCTTCTCTCTTCGCCGCCCTCGCTTACGAGAGACGAGTCTCCGGGGCTTACCATGACGATGGGGACGAGCCCTATGTGGTCGCTTATCTTGGAGTACTGCTTGCCGTCGCGAAAGACCTTTTTTTCGCCCGTCGCCTCCGATGCGCTCACGCTTATCCTGGTGTGCACCCCTTCTTCAAGTTCGTAAGTCCCGCAGAGCGAGAAACTTTTTTCTCCTTTTCTGAAATTATATCTGTCCGATGAAGAGAATGCGCTTTTGGTCATCGAAAGGTAGTAAACGGCATCCAGAAGGTTGGTCTTGCCTTCCCCGTTGTTCCCGCAGATGCAGTTCATGTCAGGACAGAAGTCCAATTCCTGCAGCGTTATGTTCCTCCAATTCTGAATTATCGCTTTTTCGAGCCTTGGCATAATGGATGCGCGCTTATGTATGTTTTCTTCAGCTTCTCTATCGAACTGTGCGTGTACACCTGAGTGGCCGCCAGCGACGAATGCCCGAGCATCTCTTTGATGCTGTTAAGGTTAGCCCCGTCGTTAAGCAGTTCCGTAGCTATGGAGTGTCTCAGCACGTGGGGGGATTTACGGCATGTGATGCTTTCTTCCCCGGCCAATTCTTTTTTAACCGCCCTGTCCACGTATTCGGGATACAGCGGGCCGCCTTTGGGCGTAAGAAAGAGAGCTCTGTCTCTCCCTGCTTCAAGCCCTATGGCGTTTTGCGAGCGTAAATATAGCGAAATTTCGCGTATAATCTCCGAAGTGAGCGGCACTTCCCTCTGCTTGTCGCCCTTGCCGTGCACAAAAAGAAGCCCCCGAGCGGCGTCGACGCTGTTCCGTTTAAGGGAGATAAGTTCGCTTCTTCTTATGCCGGTAGAATATAACAGCCGTATTATCAGGCGTCTGAGTATGCATTCATATTCCTTTGCGGCCGATTTTCCGCTTACGAGCACCAGAGCGTCTTCGCTTCCGTAAAGAACCGTTTTCTTGAAGTATGATGCCAATGCCTCCTCTCTGTAGAAAACGGGCAGCGGTTTTCCGGTCTTCGGGCGGCTGACACCCTTGACAGGGTTCGATGCCAATATTCCCTGCTTGTTGAGATATTTGGCGAAGCTGCTCAGCGCGCTCATGTGCAGGCCCACCGTTCTTTTCCCGAGAGCCCTGTTCTCCAGCAGATGGACTTCATAACTTCTCAGAACTGAAGGGCAGAGGCTCTCCGTCAGGTCTTCGGAGCCTATATATGCGAGGAAGTCTTCCAAAACCTTGCGATAGATGTCCACGGTACGTGGAGAATATCTTTTGACTCCGCTTATGTAATCCAAAAAATTGTCAACCGGTTCCACCTCGATTACTTTTTGCCGTTGCGACAAAATTAACTAATTTTGTGAGTTATGCCAACAGTTTTTGATCCGCTCCGCGGCAAGGAAGTCGCTCTCACCCCGGAAGAGAAAGTCCGTCAGGGCTTTATCTCCTTCCTCCGTGACGTGTGCGAAGTGCCGCCTTCTCTTATGAACAGTGAAGTGGCTTTTTCCTACGGACAGAAGCGTTTCAGAGCTGATATTGTGGTGTTCGACCGTAAGGGAGCTCCTCTTATGGTCGTGGAGTGCAAGAATGAGGATGTTCCCCTTAGTTCGCTTACGGCGCGGCAGGCGCTTCGCTATCATGCCGCCTTGAACGTTTCATATATAGCGCTCACGAACGGGAGGAAATGTCATATATACGGTAAGGATCCGGGCGGGAGATTTTTACCATTGGACCATATCCCGCATTATGAGGAGATGCTGAGATGAGCAAATATCCGGAGCACCTGCGCAGGGAGATATTCGAGATAGTAGGCAAGGTGGCCGCACAGCGAGGTGTAAAAGCTTTCGTGATAGGGGGTTATGTAAGAGACTGCTTCCTGGGACGGTCCTGTAACGACATAGACATAGTGGTGGAGGGCAGCGGAATAGACTTTGCCCGTGCGGTGGGGGAGATGACAGGCTCGTATGTGTCTTATTTCAAGAACTTCGGCACGGCCATGCTTCATTACCGCGGCGATGAGATAGAGTTCGTGGGAGCGAGGCGGGAATCGTACCGCAGGGAATCGCGCAAGCCCATAGTCGAGGACGGAACCCTGGAAGATGACCAGAAAAGGAGGGATTTCACCATAAATGCATTGGCATTCTCGCTGCAGGAAGATGATTTCGGAGAACTGGTGGACCCGTTCGGAGGACTTGACGACCTTAAGGCCGGCATAATACGCACTCCGCTCGATCCCATAACCACTTATAGCGACGACCCTTTGAGGATGCTCCGTGCCGTGAGGTTCGCCACGAAACTCAGCACCCCGGAGCTTCAGTTCACCATAGTGGAAGAGTCCCTGCAGGCCATGCGTGAACTTTCGGACAGGCTCGGCATCCTGTCCATGGAGCGTATAAGCGAGGAACTCAACAAGATGCTGGTGACAGCGCATCCCTCGAAAGCATTCTATCTTATGGAGCAGACGGGGCTTCTCGAGCGTATCCTTCCGGAACTTTGCGCCCTGAAAGGCGTGGAGACCGTAGAGGGAAGGGGTCATAAGGAGAATTTTTCGCACACTCTCATGGTGCTTGACAACGTAGCCGCGACAGACGGGCCGGAGCCCAGACTGTGGCTGCGCTGGGCCGCGCTTCTGCACGACATAGGAAAGCCGGCCTCGAAACGCTACGATCCGTCCATAGGCTGGACGTTCCATGGGCACGACGTCATAGGCTCCAAGATGGTGCCCGGCATATTCAAACGTCTGAAACTCCCCATAGATGCGTCCAAATATGTCCGCAAGCTTGTCTGGCTGCATCTGAGGCCTATCGCTCTGGTGGATGACGGAGTGACGGATTCGGCCGTGCGGCGTCTGCTTTTCGATGCCGGAGACGACATAGACGATCTTATGCTCCTCTGCAAGGCGGACGTTACTTCGAAGAATCCCGCCAAGGTGGCGCGTGTCCGTTCCAACTTCTCCCTTGTGGAAGAAAAACTCGTGGAGGTGGAGGAGAAGGACAGGCTGCGTAATTTCAAGAATCCCATTACGGGAGAATACGTTATGGAGGTTTACGGCATTCCGCCGTGCTCGAAGATAGGCTCCCTGAAGGAGAAAGTGAAGGAGGCCATCCTGGACGGGGAGATAGAGAACGATTTCGCCTCCGCGGACAGATATATGCGTCAGATAGCCCCGGAGTTCGGTCTGGAGGCAGTTGAAAAATAACATAGCTATGCGCTCATCGATTTTACTTATATATACGGGTGGCACCATAGGCATGAAAGCGGGCGCCGACGGTGTGCTTCAGCCTTTCGATTTTTCGCAAATTCTTTTCCAAGTCCCTGAACTTGAAAGGTTTGCTTGTAGAGTCGATTATAAGGTGTTCAGTCCGCTGATAGACTCCTCCGATGTGGAGCCGCATCTATGGGTGGAATTGGCCCGTGTCATAGAAGAGAATTACGGGAATTATGACGGCTTTGTGGTTCTTCACGGGACAGATACCATGGCCTATTCCGCTTCGGCTCTGAGTTTTATGCTGGAAAACCTTTCGAAGCCTGTGATTTTTACCGGAAGTCAGCTCCCTATAGGCGCGACGCGTACCGACGGCAGGGAAAATCTGGTTTCGGCGGTGGAGATAGCCTCGGCCCGTCGTCCGGACGGCACTGCGGTGGTAAGCGAAGTGGCCATATACTTCGGGTCCCGTCTTCTCAGGGCCAATCGAAGCACCAAGGTCAATTCCGAAAATTTCGAGGCATTTTCCTCTCCCAATCTTGAAGTATTGGCACAGGCCGGAATAAACATAAGATATAATGACGCTCTTCTGCTGCCTGCGTCCGGTGAGCCGCTCAAGGTTCATACCGCGCTGGACACGCGTGTGAGCATACTGAAGATCCATCCGGGGATAACGCCTGCCGTGGTGCGCGACATTCTTCTGGGCCGTGATACCCGCGCGGTGATCATAGAGACCTATGGCGCCGGGAACGCTCCTTCCAAACCTTGGTTCCTGGATATGGTCAGGCAGGCCGATGAACAGGGCAAGATCCTCGTGAATGTAACCCAATGCCTTTCAGGAGAAGTGAATATGGATCTTTATGCCACGGGAAAGTGCATGAAGGAGTGCGGAGTGGTGTCCGGTCATGACTCTACGACGGAGGCCATGCTCGCGAAACTTTTCTTCCTGCTTGGCCAGGACCTTGACAATGCCCGGATCAAGGCTATGCTTGAGACGTCCCTTCGAGGCGAGATATTATAGGATGTTCATCGACTGCTCGCGCATCTTCTCCAGTTCGTCTTTCATCTTTACGACCAGAGCCTGGATCTGCGCGTGATTCGCTTTTGAACCTGTGGTGTTGATCTCGCGTCCCATCTCCTGTATTATGAAGCCGAGCTTCTTGCCGGGGAAGGCTTCGCCGTCTATGGTCTCCAAGAAATACTTGCAGTGCTGACGGAGACGCACCTTTTCTTCGTTTATGTCCAGTTTTTCGAGGTAGAATATCATCTCCTGCTCGAAACGTTCGGCGTCCAGCTTGACCCGCAGCTCCTGCGATGCCTTCAGGATGCGTTCGCGTACGGACTGAACCCGCTGTGGCTCACATTCTTCCACTTCCTTATAGTAGTCAAGTATTTTCTGAACTCTGGAAGTTACGTCGCGGTAGAGTATCTCTCCCTCCCCGGAGCGATAATCGTTCACTTTTTCAAGGCATTCGCGCAGGGTTTTTTCTATCGCCGGCCAATCCTCATCCGTCATCACGTCGCTCTTCTGCTGGTCTATGACATCGGGAAGTCTTAAAACCGAGGCAAGCAGTGTGGCCTGCACTTCGGGGCTTGTCCCTTCGGCCGGTAGTATGTCCAGCATTTGTTTCATATATGCACGGGCCACATCGCCGTTTATGGCTTTTGCTGATTCCCCTTCGGCATTTTCCCATGTCAGGAATACGTCTATCGTCCCCCTCTGCAGGGATGAAGCGATGATCTGTCTGAAAAGCAAATCTTTATCTTTGGGAAGCAGCTGGGACTTGATGTTTATGTCCGCGCTTTTCCCGTTAAGGGTTCTGATCTCTATGGTGAGTTTTCCTGTCGGAAGGGTGGCTGTGGCCTTGCCGTAGCCTGTCATGGATTTAATCATATATATAACAATGTTGCGGGTGCAAATTTACATAAAAAAGAGTATCTTTGCCCCCTTGTAAAACTTATTTGATATGGAAGAAGCAACAAGAAAACTGAATTTCCTTGAGGAGATCATAGAGGATGACCTCAAGAGCGGAAAGGTGGACAGCATTTTGACACGTTTTCCGCCGGAGCCTAACGGATATCTGCACCTCGGACACGCGAAGAGTCTGTGCATCAATTTCGGATTGGCCCAGAAATATGGAGGAAAAACCAACCTCCGTTATGACGACACGAATCCTACCAAGGAGGATACCGAATATGTGGACGCCATAAAGGAAGATATCAAATGGCTCGGCTTCCAGTGGGAGAAGGAACTCTATGCTTCTGATTACTTCGACCAGCTGTACCAGTGGGCGGAAGATATGATAAAGCGAGGCTTGGCTTATGTCGATGATCAGAGTCAGGAGGAGATTTCGGCCGGTCGCGGCACCGTGGACAAGCCGGGTATTGAAAGCCCGTACCGTAACCGCAGCGTGGAGGAGAATCTCCGTCTTTTCCGCGAGATGCGTGACGGCAAATATGCCGACGGACAGAAGGTTCTTCGTGCCAAGATAGATATGGCGCATCCGAACATGATGTTCCGTGACCCTTTGATGTACAGAATCAAGCATGCGCATCATCACAGGACGGGAGACAAGTGGTGCATATATCCTATGTACGACTATACCCACGGGCAGTGCGACTCCATAGAGCATATCACGCACTCCATCTGTACGCTCGAATTCGACGTCCATCGTCCTCTGTATGACTGGTTCATCCAGACTCTGGGTATCTATCCTTCGCATCAGTACGAATTCGCCCGTCTTAACCTTACATATACCCTCATGTCCAAGCGCAAGCTTCTCGAGCTGGTGCAGAAGGGACTCGTAAGCGGCTGGGACGATCCCCGCATGCCTACGCTTTGCGGTGTAAGGCGCAGAGGTTACACTCCCGAGGCGCTCAAGATGTTCTGCGAGAAGATAGGCGTTACGAAGCGTGACCAGCTTATCGACATTCAGCTTCTCGAATGGTGTGTAAGACAGGATCTTAATGCGCGCGCTAACAGATATATGGTAGTAGGCGCGGATAATATCAGACTGACCCTTACCAATTGGCCTGAAGGACAGGTGGAGTGGTTCAATGCGCCTCTTAATCCGGCTGAACCCGAAGGCGCTTCACGCAAGGTCCCTTTCACGGGTCATCTGCTTATAGACAGGGCCGATTTTATGGAGGACGCTCCGAAGAAGTTCTTCCGTCTGAAACCGGACGGAGAGGTTCGTCTCAAATATACCTATATCATCAAATGTAACGAGGTGGTAAAGGATAACGACGGCAGGGTGATCGAACTCAAATGCACTTACGATCCTTCGACCAAGCCGGGAGCAGGGGAGTGGCGTTCCGTCAAGGGTACCATACATTGGGTATCCGCAGAGTTCGCCAAGGAGGTGGAACTTCGTCAGTATGACCGTCTCTTTACCCTTGCGGATATGAGTCAGGTTCCTGAAGATAAAGATTATAAGGATTTCCTTAATCCGGACAGCCTTATCGTGGAAGGCGGATACGCAGAGCCTGCTCTCCTGGAGGACAATTCGGATACAGCCGTTCAGTTCGAAAGAGTGGGCTATTATGTCAGGGACGCTGACAGTACCCCTGAGAAGGCGGTCTTCAACAAGACCACTTCGCTGAAGGATTCTTTCAAGGTGGAGGGATAGATGCAGAAAAACTTAAGGGCCGCAACCTCACGGCGTGCGACCCTTAAAATGTGTACTAAAACCTAAACCTGTTACATAGATGCAAACGATTCAGGTTTCGTTGCACAACAGATAAAATTATTTCTTGTTAGCCTCGATAACCGAGATCTTACGGAATTCCTTAAGATCCTTCATAAGTTCGAGAGCTGCCTTGCGTGCACGTGCACCGGCTGCTTTGTTACTCTTCTCTACCTGAGCTTCTGCGTTTACTTTGAAGGCCTCGATAGAAGCATTGATTTTTTCTACAAGTTCTTTCATGACTAGTGTTTTTAAAGTGTTTATAATAGTATAGATTTTAATCCTTGAAACAAATCTTGTGCAAGATAAACAACAACTTGCTTTTTTGCAAGAGTTTAAGCTAAATTTTTGTATTTAGTGTGTTCATCGCACGGTCTGCTCCTATGAAAACCCAGTCCTTCACACCCTGGATCACCCTCTCGCTAAGTCCCTGCATCTTAAGAAGTTCGTCTTCGCTGAGGTCTCCCAGAACATAGTCGCACTGTGCTCCTCTGGCGAAATCATTTCCCACGCCCATTCTTATGCGGGCATAATTCTGACTTTCTATGCATTCCGCTATGTTCTTGAGCCCGTTATGCCCTCCGTCGCTTCCGCTTTTTCTCATCCTCAGAGTTCCGAAAGGAAGATTGATGTCATCGCATATCACGATCAGTCTCTCCGTGGGTATGGGAAGCTTCTGAAGATAGTATCTCACGGCGTTACCGCTCAGGTTCATATAGGTGGAAGGCTTCAGAAGGTAAATCGTCCTTCCTTTGATGGCTATTTCCGCCACATCTCCGTAGCGAAGCGTATTAAACGCAGTATTGGATGCCTTAGCCCAGGCATCCAATACCATAAAACCCATATTGTGGCGTGTCTTTGCGTATTCGGGACCTATGTTTCCAAGTCCTACGCACAGGTAACTTTCTCCCGCCATAATATTATGTTCAGTCTAATTATTTCGCACGTGTAGGACGAACCTGGCAGATGACGGTGTTCTTTTCGCTCACGATGGAAATCTTATCGTAGCTCAGGTCGCCGGCCTTGATTTTCTGTGCTATGTCCAGGTCTGATATGTCCACGTTCACACTGTCCGGAAGGTCGTTCATAAGAGCGGAGATACGGAGCGTACGTGCGTTCTTGATGAATTTACCACCAAGCTGAACACCCTTTGAGTGTCCTGAGATGGTGATAGGGACATCTACCGTTATAGGTTTGTTCCCGCCCACTGCGAGGAAGTCCACGTGAAGACAATCATCACTTACCGGATGGAACTGAAGCTCGTGAAGAATGGCCGTGAAAGTCTTCTCTCCGAGTTTAAGATCCACGATGAATGTCTGAGGAGAACTGATCAGAGCCTCAAGCTCCTTGGCGTTTACTGTGAAAGCCGTATTCTCCACGCCGTTACCGTAAAGTACGCAAGGAACAAGTCCTTCACGACGAAATGCTTTTATGGTGGCCTTTCCGCCTATCTCGCGTATCTGGCCGTTAAGTTCAAAATGCTGCATTTTTCAAATGATTAAAATGTGTTACTCAGTCTGATGGTGTCAGACCCCATTGCACCAAAGCCCTTGTACAGGGTTTTGCGAGCGCTGTTATTCAGCGACCACTTCCACTTTAAGCGTAGCGACTACACCCTTGTAGAATTTGGCTGATGCCTCGTATTCTCCGACGGTTTTAATCTCCGGAAGAGTGATGTTACGTTTGTCGAGCTCCACACCGCCCTCTGCAAGTATCTCTGCGACCTGGGCCGGAGTGATGCCTCCGTAAAGTTTACCTGAATCGCCCACCTTGGCTGCGATCTTTATCTCTATGGCAGAAGCCTTGGCTGCAAGAGCCTGTGCGTCCGCTACCAGCTTGGCCTCTTTATGTGCTCTCTGACGAAGGGTCTCCTCGTGCTGCTTGAGGGCGGAAGGAGTACCTACGGATGCAAATCCCTGAGGGACAAGGTAGTTGAGAGCATAACCTGTCTTGACGTTTACTACATCACCGGCCTCACCGAGTCCGATAACTTCTTTTTTCAAAATGATCTTCATACTCTCTGCTGTTATTTAAGGAGGTCAGTTACAAATGGGAGAAGAGCAAGTGAACGGGCTCTCTTTATGGCCTGAGCCACTTTTCTCTGGAATTTAAGAGATGTTCCGGTGATGCGGCGAGGAAGAATCTTTCCCTGTTCGTTAAGGAATTTCTTCAAAAATTCGGCGTCTTTATAATCGACGTACTTGATGCCCGCCTTCTTGAAGCGGCAGTATTTTTTCTTGCGAACCTCTACGGTAGGAGGGTTCAGATAACGGATTTCGCTGTTTTCTACATTAGCCATGGTTTAGTCCTCCTTTGTTTCTTCTGGTTCAACTTTCACTTCCGGTTCTGCCGGTGCGCTCTCTGCCACTGCAGGAGCAGGCTCAACTGTCTGAGCTTTGACTTCTTCTGCCGGAGTCTCTTCCACCTTAGGTGCAGCTGCCTTGTTCGCACGTACCTGACGGCGGTGCTCCGCGTATGCTACGGCTGCCTTGTCAAGTGAGACGGTGAGGAAGCGGATGATACGCTCGTCACGGTGATACTGTGTCTCGAGAGTCGCGATGAACTCCGGAGCAGCTTTGAATTCGATCAGGTAATAGAACCCTGATGTCTTGTGCTGGATAGGGTATGCAAGCTGCTTAAGACCCCAATCCTCTTCGTACACGACCTCGCCTCCGTTGGATTTGATGAGATCGATGTACTTGGCAACCGCTTCCTTCATCTGAGATTCAGACAAAACGGGAGTTGCAATGAAAACGGTTTCGTACTGTTTGATCATGTGTTTAATTTATTAATGATTAATACCCTCCGAAAAGGGCCTGCAAATATAGGCAAATTCTTTTTCAATTCCAAATCATCCCGCCGTGTAATCGTCCGGCCTCAGTGCGTTAAGATTCATCGCCGCGTAGAGTTCCTGTATCTTGGAGGTGTCTTCGCGGGCGTCATCGCCGATGACGAACTTCCGGCCATAGCCTATCTCTTTTTTCTTATAGTCGGCATGCGAGAGATACAGCGCCGCCCCGGTCTGACGGACTATGGTGTGGTAGCCGGTCTTCCATTTGCTGATGGCCTTCCTCGTGCCTTCCGGGCAGATGGCCAGATAAAAGGTGTCGCTGTGGCTCATCTCGTGAAGAAGAGGAACCAGGGCGCCCGAAGGATTCTTTCTGTCTATGGGGAAACCTCCGAGACTTCGCAGAAGAGCACCGAACGGCCCCTTGAAGGCTTCTTTCTTTATCATTATGTGGAGTTTCCCGCCAAGCGCGCGGTAATAGAAGTATCCGTAGATGAAATCCCATATCGACGTGTGGGGGGCGAAAAGGAAAACTATCTTCTTCTCCGCGGGAAGGACATCTTCGCCCGGGGTCATCTTCCATCCCAGTATCCTTCTCAGTATGAAGTAGTTGAATTTCGGGCTCATTGGATGTTGATGTCTTCGAGTTCTTCTTCGGATTTGAGGTATTCGCGTATGAAATTCTGTCTTTCTATGGTATTGTCCCCCATATAGAACTCCATGATGCCGGCTATGGACTCCTCGTCGGAGAGGCTCACCCTGTCCAGTTTGATGTGCTCGCCTATGAAATCCGAGAATTCCGAAGACGATATCTCTCCCAGACCTTTGAAACGGGTGATCTCGCAGTTCCCTTTAAGCTTGGCCACGGCCGCCTCTTTTTCGGGAATGTCATAGCAGTAGAGGTTCTCCTTTTTGTTCCTTACCCTGAAAAGGGGAGTCTGGAGTATGTGCACATGCCCGCGACGGATAAGGTCCGGGTAGTATTTCAAGAAGAAAGTGAGTACGAGCATACGGATGTGCATGCCGTCGTCATCGGCATCGGTGGCCACTATTATCTGGTTGTATCTGAGATCCGCCAGATCGTCCTCCACGCCGAGCGCCGCGATCAGAAGATTGAACTCCTCGTTTTCGGCCACCCTCTTGCGGCTCTCCTTATAGCAGTTGATAGGTTTTCCGCGAAGTGAGAACACGGCCTGATATGCGGCCTGGCGCGCTTTGGTGATGGTTCCCGATGCGGAATCTCCCTCGGTTATGAAGATGGAGGAGTTGTTGATGTAGCCCTGCTGCTCCTCGGAGGTCTTGTCCGTGATCTTGTCCGTATAATGGTATTTGCAGTCGCGGAGCTTGCTGTTATAGACATTGGCCTTCCTGTTCTTCTCCCTGGTCTTTTTCTGTATGCCGGCTATCTCCTCCCTTTCTTTCTGGGAATCCTTTATCTTTTCCTCTATGATGGGCACTATGTCCTTATGTATGCGCAAATAGTCGTCCAATGCCTTGGATACGAAGTCGTTGACAAATGAACGTATGGTCGGGCCAATGTCCCCGCCCGGTTTCTCCCACATATATGTGGAACCGAGCTTGATCTTGGTCTGACTTTCGAATTTGGGCTCCTGAATCTGTATGCTTATGGCTCCCACTATGCCCTGACGGCAGTCCGTAGGTTCATAGTTCTTCTTGAAGAATTCCTTGAGCGTCTTGGCTATGGCTTCCCTGAACGCGGCGAGATGCGTACCTCCGTCGCGTGTGTTCTGTCCGTTCACGAAGGACGATATGTTCTCCCCATAGGAGTTCGTGTGTGAGAGAACTATCTCTATGTCAGGGCCTTCGAGGTGAATGGGCGGGTAGAGCGGCGCTTCGCTCAGGCTCTCGCCTATAAGATCCGCCAGCCCGTTTTCGGAGCGGTAGCTTACTCCGTTCAGTACAAGCGTGAGACCTTTCTTAAGATAGGAGTAGTTCTTGACCATGGACTCGACATAGTCCATGTTGAACGCGAAGTCACCGAACATCTCCTTGTCCGGAAGGAATTTTATGAGAGTTCCGTTTTTCTCTTTTGTGGGCTCCTCTCCTTCATTTACGAGCACGCCTCTTTCGAAACCGGCCCAATGGCAGAGACCGTCACGATGCGAACGCACGAAGAATCTTTCTGAAAGGGCGTTGACGGCTTTCGAGCCTACGCCGTTAAGACCTACGGCCTTCTTGAAGGCGCTGTCATCGAACTTGCCTCCGGTGTTCAGTTTGCTGAGCGCGTCCACCAGCTTGCCCAGAGGAATGCCCCGTCCGTAGTCTCGCACGCTCACCTCCCCCTCCTGCGAGATGTCTATCAGTATCTGACGTCCATAGCCCATCGTGAACTCGTCCACGGAGTTATCGATTATCTCCTTGAGCAGCACATAGATGCCGTCGTCCTGATTCTTTCCGTCGCCGAGGCGGCCTATATACATGCCCGGCCTCATGCGTATGTGCATCAGGCCTTCGATGGTCCGGATATTGTCTTCCGTATAATTGAGCTGTTCTTCTGCCATGTCAGTATTCGATTTTGCAAGTGGTCATCGCGAAAATCCTGCAAATTTACAAAACAATAATCGGAATGTAAAGATGCAGCATAGGATGTTGCGGGTCGTTCGTGTAGAGCGTGGCCACGCTGTAGTTGTCGCTGTCCTTTTCGAAGGCTTCGGTCTTGACTTCGAAGCGGAACTCCGCTTTCTGCCCCGGGCCTATTTTCTCCGCTTCTTTTGTGCATGAAAGCTGCGCGGAGTCGTATTCCGTCTTATATATCACGAGCGGTGTCCGCCCGGAGTTGCTCACCTCGAAGCGCGCCTCCATCTTTTCGCCTTTCGGAGCGGGTACCGTCTCCATGATGGTCTCATAATCCGCCGCAGGCGCGTCCTGAATCTGTTCCGGAGTCCATGATGCGAAATTCTCCCTCGTAACGGCATAGAATCTCAGCTCCCCGGAGGCGGCCTTCCCGTTTACTACAGGGGTGGCGAAATAAAAATTCTTCCCCCAGAGAGTTCGCGAGGCATCTACGGCGACGTGAACGGATGCCGTCCCGCCGGGCTTCAGCACTGTCCTGTCAGGAAAAATGTGCAGGAATCCGCTTATCCCTGTCCACGACAGCGTGGCTTCCCGGTCCGAGACATTGGCCACCATAAATTCCGTGCCCACCGATTCCCCCTGCAGGACATTTCCCACCTTTATATTATTTTTCTTTATGCCAATCCCTTCGAAATGAATCGGATAGGTCTCGCTTACGGGCAGTTTCCTCTCGTGCACGTCTCCCTTTATATGAAGAACCAGCGGTTTTTTGACCCCGTCGAAATGGACATTGAGAGTCTTGTCGAAGGCGAATGCGCCGTCATCATTGGCATAGGTTACGTGTATGTAGCCATATCCTGAAGGCTCGATGGCTTCTTTGGTCCACGAGACTTTCGTGCAGCCGCAGGTCTTGTTCACGGAAAGTATCTTCTGGTTCCGTCCGGAAATGTTCTTTACGGTGAAAGTGCAGTCGAGAGGTCCGTCGCTTACGGTGACATCGCCCCAGTCGTGCACCGTCTTGTCCACGCTGACTATGCCGGCGAAGGGAGCCCCGTAAAAAACGGAGAGAAGAGTGAATAATAATAAGGTCTTCATCTTTGCAAATTTACGACAAATTATTACTTTTGTGGAAGCAAAACGAACTAAAAATTTTAATTATGGCACACAAAATTCTTGAAGATGTATGCGTCGCTTGCGGAACTTGCCAGGGTGAATGCCCTTCAGGCGCTATCCATGAGGGTGATGTTTACACTATTGATCCGGACGTATGCATCGACTGCGGCGCTTGCGCAGACGCTTGCCCTACAGGAGCTATCGTTCCCGGCGAATAATTCGGATATATACAGTCTTCCTAAAGAAAAAAGCGCGACCTGTCACAGGCTGCGCTTTTCCTTTTTGTACCCTTTTGAGGGATACATATTTAAGCTAAAAACAAGATCATAAGTTGTGCGGCTATGACCCTCAGGAACATGGAGAGAGGGTAAACCGTGGCGTATCCTATGGCGGCGCCGTCGCCCTGCGCATCAGCATATCCTTCCTTCGCGAGCGTCGCCTGTGTCTCCGATGTGAATGCCAATGCCGGAGGATTGGTGCTTCCGCCCGCAAGCACGCCCATGAGGGTGGTGAGAGGCACTTTCAGCGCGAAACGTCCTATAAGAGCGCAGATCAGAAGCGGAACTATGGTTATGACGGCGCCGTAAAGTATCCAGATGAGGCCGCCCTTGTTCACTATGGTGTCCACGAAATTCGTTCCCGCCTGAAGTCCTACGCATGCCAGGAAAAGTGAAATTCCTATCTCACGAATCATAAGGTTGGCACTTGTGGTGGTATAGGTGCGCACGTGAAACCTTGGCCCGAAATGACTTATAAGGATGGACACGATGAGCGGACCGCCTGCAAGCCCCAGTTTGATAGGCTGCGGAACTCCCGGAATATGGAAAGGCACTATTCCTAAAAGGCATCCGAGGGCTATGCCCGCGAAGATGCTGATAAGGTTAGGCTCGTCGAGCTTTTTCAGCGAATTGCCGAGCACTTTTTCGAGAGCGTGGATGGACTCCGTGCTGCCTACCACCGTAAGGACGTCTCCCAGCTGGAGAACGGTCTGAGGGGTCGCGGCCAGCTCTATTCCGGCACGTCTTATCTTTATGACGTCTATTCCGAGATATTTCTTGAATTCGAGTTTTCCGAGCGTCATCCCGTTGATCTTGCTCTTTGACACTATGACTTTCTTGTTCACAAGTCTTACGGGAGCGGCGTCGGAGTCGGCATTGGCCTTGGCGGAAGCCATATTTTCATTGATCTCCCCGGCGGAAGCGTCTTCTTCTTCCGTGTTTTTCGAGGTGGTGCCGGCACGTTTGCCTGTCATGAAAGGCTTGAGGACTATGAATGTAAGTATCCAGCCCACTACGCCGAGAGGATAGGCCACGGCGTAGCCGAGCGCTATGCCTGAAGCGTCTCCGCCGGTGGCGTCGGTAAAGGCCTGTTGCGCCGCGCCGAGCCCGGGGGTGTTCGTGATGGCTCCTGACATGACGCCCACCATGGTCTGGTATTCTTCCCCGCTCACCTTTATGAGGATGAATGTGGTGATTACGCCCAGCAGGATATATCCCACTGCCAGGAGGTTAAGTTTGACGCCTCCGGCCCTGAAGTTCGAAAAGAAGCTCGGACCCACCTGCATTCCTATGGAATAGACGAAGAGGATGAGACCCAGTTCTTTCGTGAAGTGCAGAATGCCCGGGTCGAGATTATAACCGAAATGGGAGAACACTATGCCTATGAAAAGTATCCAGGTTACTCCCAGCGAGATTCCGAAAAGTTTACAGTTTCCTAAAAGTTTTCCCAGCGCGATTACTATGCTGAGAATGATGATGGATGATGCTACGCTCATTAAATTAAATTTTAACGGTTGCTCAACCAGTTGCAGGCACGCTCCATGACAGCGTTGCTCTGGCTGAGAATGCGGATGAATTCGTCCGCGGCTTTTTTCCTGTACGCTTTCTTCAGTGTATGTACACAGCCTTCCATCTGTGCGGACGGCACGTCAAGCGGAATGCTCACGACATCTTCCCTGTTATGCAGAGTGCTTTCCGACAGGAAAGTTACCATCTTGGTGGTCGCCACTATGTCCAGAAGGATGTTCACTTCGTTGATGTCCACTTTGACGTCAAGTTTTTCGTACATCCCAGGGAAGATATGCTCAAAGGCTCCGCGTGCCTGCATGTCCTTGGCCGGCATGGCGAAAACCTGATTCCTGATATCTTCCATGCCAAGTGATTCTCTCGTGGCGAGCGGATGGTTCCTGCTGACTATCACGCAGAGCTGGTTGTCGAAGAGAATGTGTGAATCGATCTCGTCATCCACCGTGTTCGGCTTGAAGCAGAGCACGAAGTCCACTTTCCTTTCTTTCAGCATGTCCAGCACGTCGCTCATGGTCCCGCACGTGATGTTCAGCTTGACCCCCGGGTATTGAGATGTGAATTCTTTGACGCTCTCCGTGAGTATGGGCGCAAAGGTGTAGGTTATACCTATATTAAGTGTTCCCGACAGCATCTGTTTCAGATCGCTGATCTGAACGAAGCACTGCTCCGCATCCTGAAGAGTCCGCAGGGCTATGGGCAGAAGGTGTTCCCCGCTTTCCGTAAGCACCACGCTGTGGCTGCTTCGTGAGAACAGATCTACGCCCAATTCCTGCTCAAGGCATCTTATCTGCTGAGAGAGAGTGCTTTGTGTAATAAAAAGAGCGCGGGCCGCTTCTGAGAAGTTAAGCGTCTGCGCTGTCTTTACAAAATATTTCAGCTGTCTGAGTTCCATTTAGTCCATCAAATCCTTATAATGGGCAAGTCCTTCCTCCACGCTTTTCCGGTCTGAAAGGTCGAATGTGGCCACATTATTTGATCTGCTGTTGGCTTTGGCGCCTACGCTGCGGATACGGCCGCGTTTTGAGAATTCGTCTGCGATTCTAAGTGCAAGTGCAAGTGCGATGCATCCAAGCGTAATGAATAAAGCTTTCATGATAACATTGTTTAACATTGTCCTTTATTTTTCTTGTTTTTGCTTCTGTTATTCTTCGTCTATTATGACTATGAACGTTTTTTCTTGTGATCGGAGAAGTTTTTTGTTTTTCTTTTCTCCAATCGGCGGTGCAAAAGTATCAATGCCGACAATGATAATAAAGTCTTTATCCGTGTTTTTTTATATAGCTACATTCGGTTTCAGCGATAGCCGCCCGTCGGTGGCCTGCTCATTTCCGATTGCAAAATTAGTTTTTTTTTCTTTATGAAATCCGGTAACCATTTCAAAACGGCTTCTTGGTGATAAACAGACGCAGCTTTTTTCATAATTTATGCTGCCTTTCGGGATAAGTGATGCGTAAAAAATAACCTGCATCATCTTGTATGTCCTTTTTGGTCCATATTATTTTTATCATCAGTCGAGTACGTCCAGTACACTCCATCTTCATCTTCAAAAATCCTTCGCAAATCTTTACCAACTTATTTTTTACCGCTTACTAAAAATCAAGACATGTTTAATGTCAAGATTTTTGCGTGGTTGGTTATAAGGGTCTTAAAAATTCAGCTTTTGACGAGGAAGTGTACGGAAATTACTACATTTGACGTGGAAATGCCGGCGGATTCAGTTGGCTTGCATGTATTATATGATGGAAATCGACGATATGTTTTATGAGGAACGGGGTCAGGTGCTGAGCCTGTCTGAACTGCAGGGTGAGATAAAGTCCAGAATTGGCCTTATTCAGCTGTGGGTCAGCGGAGAGATAGAGTCGCACCGCGTGTCCGGCGGTCATCATTATCTTAATCTGATCGAAAAACGGAGGGACGGGCAGGTTATAGCCAAGGTCTCCGCGCGCATCTGGCGGAGCAATGAGCGGGCGGTCAAGGAGTTCACGGCGGCTACGGGGCTGTCGCTGGAAGCGGGGCTTTCTATAACGGTGAACGCTTTTGTCGATTATCATCCTCTTTATGGGCTCACGCTTGTCATTAGCGAGATCGATACTTCGTGTGCCGTAGGGGAGAGGGAACTTGAAAGGCAGCGTACATTGGAAAGGCTTATAAAAGAGGAACTTGTCGACAGACAGAAGGAATTGGCGCTTCCGTATCTTCCTTTTGATCTGGCGGTCATATCTTCCGAAGGTGCGGCCGGGTATGGCGATTTCTGCCGTCATCTGGCCGCGAACCCTTACGGCTTCGCTTTTACTTATACGCTTTTTCCCGCGCTGATGCAGGGAGACGGAGCGCCGGGGAGCATAGTTTCGGCTCTGGAACAGGTCCGCGAGTCGGGAAAGTATTCATTGGCAGTCATATTGAGAGGCGGGGGCGCGGATTCTGACCTGTATTGTTACGACGACTATGCCTTGTGTTCGGCGATAGCGCGATGCCCGGTTCCCGTGCTTACCGCGGTGGGTCATGAGAGGGATTATCACCTCGCGGATATGGTTTCGCATGAGCATTTCAAGACTCCAACGGCCGTGGCCGGTTTTCTTATCGACTGGGTGGCGGATGTGGAGGAGGAGATGCTGCGATGTGCCGATAACATAAAGTATGCATTGGCATCCGGCATAGCGCGTATGGAAAGCGAGGTCGATCTTCTGTTTGCTTCCATATCGTCTTCGAATCCTCTGAACATACTTTCGCAAGGCTATGTGCTCGCCGCCGATGAGTCCGGGAAGGTTCTGAAAAGCGCAGCGGCGGGGAAGGCCGGGGACAGGTTCTCGCTCAGATTCAAGGACGGAAAGTGGGATTGCGTGATAGATGAAGCATGTGTGATGAAAGATAAAAGTAAAAAGATATGAATCAGCAGGAATATATAAATAAGGTAGAAAGGCTCAGACAGATAGAGGCTCAGGTCAAGGATCCGTCGTTCAGTCTGGATCGTGTGGAGGAACTTCTCGAAGAGAGCGCGGCCATAGTCAGATCGTGTAAGGAATATACGCGCGGTCTTCGCGAGAGGCTTGAAGACGATAAATCGTAGCGGGCTGACATAAAGGCGTGACACTTTGTCCAAGGCACGGAATTGGTGCTGAAAGTCTCCGTAAGTGGATACAAACACTAATTATATATAGTTATGGGTAATTTTTTGACAAGCTTGGCCGACAGCGCCACGCGTACAGTTAAACATTGGTGGCTCTACCTTATAGGCGGACTTATGTGCCTTTGGGCCGGAGTGGCCGTATTTTGTAATCCGGTGGAGAGTTATGCCACTCTTTCACTTCTTTTCGGTGTGGTTATGGTGGTTATGGGTATCGCCGAGCTGGTGACGGCCCTTACGAGCCATAATTTCTTTATGACCAGAAGCTATAACATCTGGGGCGGATTTCTCGATCTGTTCGTGGGTCTTCTTCTCTGTGCCAATCCTGCATTCACCGCAGTGGCTCTTCCGATTATCCTTGGAATTTGGCTTATGTATCACAGCTTTATGATCATAGGCTTTGCAGGAGATCTCCGTTATTTCGGCATCCCTAAGTCAGGATGGGGTACGGTCGTGGGAATCCTTCTTCTCATCCTGTCGTTCTTTATCACGTTCAGGCCGTTCTCATTCGGTGCCAAGGTGGTCACCATCCTTCTTGGGATAGCTTTTCTGGTAGTGGGGGTATCGCTTGTCTGCGGTTCCATCAAGCTCAAGAAGCTTCATAACACCGTAAAGGAAGTCTTTGATTCGAAGATAGATTATTGATGACTTCTGCCTTTGGGCAGCGTTTTTCGGCGGACTGAAGAGATTTTGTCCGCCTTTTTCGTTTTTCGCTGACAGAGTCCATTTCGACGACCGTCTCGCTTCGCTCGACCCCACCACTCATAAATTCGTGGTCCCCCCTCTTCCGATGCCGAGGGCGGCACGGGTCCCACTTTCCGTTCATAGGTCCTGTGCGGCACGGCATAGCCAGATAGGATAGAGTCTTTCCTGCGCAGTCGCTTCGCGACCCTATCCGGGCAAATGCTTCGAAAAGGCTCTATCCTATCTGCCTGATCTGTAAATTTTTCCCTTCGGGTGCGACGATAATGTATGTTGCTGCATTTGCGCTTCTGATTTTCGCTATAACTTATAAGCCAAGTATTTATCAGTTCAAGACGGTACGCGCTTCGCGCTATCCCTCCCACTTCGTGGGCCCCTCCCGTTCACAGACCACGGGCGGTCAG
>CAVEIF010000011.1:0-36457 GCA_963615835.1 Coprococcus eutactus
CTCAAAAATCCTTCGCAAATCTTTACCAACTTATTTTTTACCGCTTACTAAAATCAATGCAAGTTAGCAAAAAAATGTGGTAACAAAAAATTTTTATGCAATGGCCGGAAAAAGTTTTAATGCGTTTTCTGTGGTTTTCTGCGCGACTTCTTCGATATCCATTTGCTTGAGTTCCGCAAGTCGTTGTGCTATAAGCGGTATATTGGCACTTTCGTTACGTGTCCCTCTTTTGGGGACTGGCGCCAGATAAGGGGCGTCCGTTTCCAGAACTATTTTTTCTATGGGAATGTCCGTTATTTCCCGGGCGATGCCGGCGTTCTTGAAAGTGAGCACTCCTCCTATTCCCACGCTCCAGTCTCCATAACTCTGTATCCTGCGGAAAAAATCCGCGCTTCCGCTGAATGCATGCAGATTGCCCCTCAGCCCCAGTCCGCGGCAGGCCTGCAGCACTTCAAGAAAATCGTCGGTGGCGTCCCTCAGGTGGATGTTGACCGGGAGGTCAAGGCGGGATGCCAGTTCCAGCTGACAGACGAGGGCGTCTTTCTGTCGGGCGCTGTTGTCTTTCCCCTGATGATAGTCGAGCCCTATTTCTCCTATGGCTACAAATGTACGTACCGTGCTCAAGGCATAAATGATGTCCAATTCTTCCTGCCAGTTTTCATTGACTGAACCCGGATAAAGCCCGAGCATGGGGTAGAGCACGCCTTTATGGGCATCGCAGACTGAAAGCATCTCGTCCCTTTCACCGGAATCGATGTCGGCTAGCATCATTTTGAAAACTCCGGCCTGAAGTGCGCGGTCTATAACCTGCGCCCTCTCTTCGGGCTCATAGGCCTCGTCCGTAATGTGGGTATGTGTGTCTATAAATCTCATTTTGCAGTGCAATTTTACTTATTTTTTGTGAGAATATGGCACCTCTGAAGCAAATCTATTTCTAAAAAAGCGTCTTTCTGCATCATCGTGCACAGACTGAGAACTCTGCCGTATGCTAGTCCGCAGCGCGCGGATAGAGTCTCTATGTCTATTCCTCTTTCTTTCCTTATGCATTTCCCTATTTTAAGAATGTCTTCCAGCATTTCGGGTGGCACTGCGGCATAATGTTTTTCCAGAACTTCTTCGAAAGTGCCTTCTTTGGAGAAAGTCGTCAGGCCCAGGCCCAGCCTGAAGGAGAGAGTCTGGAGATTGGCTATCGGTTCCGCAAGTTTTTCTTCCAGAAGATTGTTGCATCCTTGTGAATGGATGTCGTCTATTCTTCCGGGGAGCGCGAAAATGTCTCTGCCGTAACTTTGGGCCAATCCGGCGGTGATGAGGCTGCCGCCATGTTTTTTCGACTCTATGACTATCGTCGAGCCGCAAAGTCCCGCTATGATGCGGTTCCTTCGTAGAAAATTGGCCGCTGTGGCGGGATATCCGACAGGGAAATCGCTTATGAGAGCGCAGTTGGCGGTGCTTGCTAGTCTCTCGGCAAGGTTATGATGGCATCTCGGGTAGAAAGTTTCTATCCCGGTGGGCAGAACGGCTATCGTCCCAAGACCTTCGCCGAGTGCGCTTTCATGTGCCGTTCCGTCCACTCCCAATGCCAGCCCGCTTACTATACAAGGCTTTATGGGGGCTTGGGCGAGCGTGTGGACGATATTTCTGCACCAATGTTTGCCATAGGGTGTTACGTCCCTTGTCCCTACGATGGCCGTCATCCTTTGTGAAAAAAGGTCGCGTGCCGGTGTGCAGCTTTTATAATAAAAGCCCGGAGGCGCATCGTCGCAAAGACGCAGAAGCGGCGGATAGGCCGCGTCTTCTATCGATATGAAGCCTGCTTTTATGGATGAGAGCCGGTCAAGCTCTTTAAGACTTTCTTCCAGGGCTGCGTCTCCGAGCTTGCCCTTGTATGGTGAACCGGGCGGCAGGACGGAGTCCCTTTCTTTTTCGGGAAGTGAGAAGAAGTCTTTGACAGTGCCGAATTTTTCGATGATCGCATGTGCAATCGCCGGCTTGAAGCCGAATACACGATTGAGCGTAATGGCACCTAAAGTGCTTACGTCGGGTGAAGTATTCATAATATTAAGAGGTTATGGGTTGAAATTATTTAATTGACCGCTTTATATCTTAGGGTTTTTTCCACCAGTTCTATGATCTCAACAAGTTTTTCATCGCTTTCGGCGCATATGCTCATGATGCAGAGAATTCCTTTTTTAATCTCTACGCACATAAGACGCATAGGGGAGTCGTCTTCGCAGAGCGCCTCGAATCCGTAGGCCTTTTTCCCGGCGAACGGCCACTCCGTGATGGGGTCGAAATCTTCAGGGTCGCTTTCATCGAAGCCTACGATGTCGGCATAATTGGCCAGCGCTTCGTCTGCGGCCGTGGTGTCTGAAGGCATCTGACCGGAATATATGTCCACGACGGCCGTGTCCTTCTGCGCCCTGTCATCGGGAAGGTGACACTCGATATGCGTAACTTCCGTGCCGTCAGCCTCAATGTAGGTGCTTTCTTCCTTTTCCCAGCCTCCGCTGAGGTCCAGATTGATAGAGTATTGAGCCATAGTATTATAGGATTAGCATTGCATCGCCGTACGGGCCGAATCTGTAGTCGGACTCAAGAGCCTGCCTGTAAGCTTCCATGACCAGGTCATATCCGCCGAAAGCCGCCACGGACATGAGCATGGTGGACTTGGGCAGGTGAAAATTGGAGATATACGCGTCCGGTACGGAGAATTCGTAAGGCGGGAAGATGAATTTGTTCGTCCATGTGTCAGTAGGCCTTACTTCGTGGTTCGTGGTAACGTAAGTCTCAAGGGCCCTTACCACGGTTACTCCCACTCCGACCACTTTGTTCCCTGCACGTTTGGCGCGGTTGATTCTTTCCGCCGCTTCTTCTGATATGATCATCCTTTCGCAGTCCATCCTATGCTTGGACAGGTCTTCGACATCCACTTCGCGGAAATGCCCTATGCCCATGTGGACGGTGATGAAAGTCTTATCTATATCTTTAAGAATCATTCTGTTGAAAAGCTCGCGAGAGAAGTGGAGCCCTGCCGCCGGAGCTGATACCGCCCCTTCGTTCTTCGCGAAGATGGTCTGATAGTTCTCCACATCGCTTTCGTCAGGTTTTTCCTTGACCCACTCCGGAACGGGTGTCTGTCCGAGAGCGAAGAGGTCTTTTTTGAACTCCTCATAAGGTCCGTCATAGAGAAATCGGAGTGTCCTTCCTCTTGAGGTGGTGTTGTCTATGACTTCAGCCACCATGGAGTCATCTTCACCGAAGTAAAGTTTGTTCCCTATTCTTATCTTACGTGCCGGTTCCACGATGACGTCCCAAAGCTTCTGTTCAGCATTGAGTTCCCGGAGCAGGAACACCATTATGTCGGCTTCGGTTTTTTCCTTCTTCCCGTAAAGCTTCGCCGGGAACACTTTAGTGTCGTTAAGAACGAAAAGGTCGTCTTTTCCGAAGTAGTCTATGACATTTTTAAACAATTTATGCTCAATCTCTCCCGTGTCTTTATGCAGAACCATGAGCTTGCACTCGTCTCTCCAGCGGGCAGGTTCTTTCGCTATTTTTTCAGCGGGCAGGTTGAAGTCAAATTGAGAAAGTTTCATATTTCGTGCGTCTGTTACAGTCAATTATCATATATACGGTCCAATCGGCCTGAAAGTTTCAAATGAAACTTGGAAATTGATTATTTTATGTTCATCAATATGCGGCGCGAAAGAGGATGGAGGCTGTTGCACCTGTTTCCTATGTTGTTCACAAAACCGAGCGGATGTCCCTTATAACAGATGACGTTATAGCCAAGTTGAGCGTCAGGAAAGCGCAATGCGTCGTGATGTAGATATTCAAGTGCCTGCTGCTTAGATACTTCTATCGTCGGATATTCTTTTCCGTATTTTATGCTGAGTGCATAATCGGGGTCCGGAACCAATTTGTGGCCTTTCATTTCTCCTTTATGTGTTCCATAACGGAGAGGGTGTATGATGCTTTCGAGCCGAGGGGTGCTTCCGGAGGATGCCGAGTTCTTTTGAATTGAGCCCGCCCATTGGCCTTCGCCCGGAACTTCACCGGCTTTCAGAAGGTGCCCGAATTCTGTGAGCGAAACTCCGAATCCGGAAAATTCGTCTTCGGCGGGAATTATGTCTGCGCCCAGAGTGGACGCCGCCCAGAGCAGATTGTCATCGTTCTCCTTTTTCTGATAGGTGCAGGTGGAATATATCAGCACTCCGTCTTTTTTCAGAGCGGGCCACACGTCCGCAAGTATTCTCTTCTGTCTTGCGGCGCACAGTTCCACGGTCTGTTCGCTGAAATCGTGCACTGCCCGTTCGTCCTTGCGGAACATGCCTTCTCCGCTGCATGGGGCGTCGCATACGATGATGTCAAAAAATGAGGTGAGACGTCCGAGCGTGGCCGGATCCACGCTGCATACGAACACATTAGGGTCTCCCCAGAGAGCGACATTGTCCGACAGCACCCGCGCCCGCTCTTTCATCACTTCGTTGCTTACAAGAAGAAAATCGTCACCGTAGGTCTCTCTGAGCGAGCATGCCAGGTCAGTGGTCTTTCCTCCGGGCGCAGCGCACAGGTCAAGTACTCTGATGCCGGGTCCCGGATTCAGTTTCCTCAGCGTTTTACGAAAGATATGCCCTACGTACATAGCCGAGGAGTCCTGGACATAGTAACATCCGGCGTGAAAAAGCGGGTCGAGCGTGAATGTGGGCCGACTTTCCAGGAGCCTGCCGTACGGACTCCAAGGTACGGGGTTTCCCTGCGGACCGTCCGGGCCTTTGAAAGGGTTGAGTCTTATGGAGACAGGCAGAGTGGACATCGCTTAGATTTGGGCTCCGGCGTTTACCATTCCGTCCACTATTTTGTTCAGGGCGTCATTGATTTTGCCTCCGAGCATCATTTTGATCATCCCGCTTATCTGCGCATCCACTTCTATGTAGAATTCTGTCCTCCCGCCACCTATGTCCTTGAAATTGAAATCTATGGTGAAGGCGAGAGGGGAATCATAGGATTCGAGGCCGATCTTTGAATAAGGCTGCCGTTCTCTTACTTTGAGAGAAAATGTCATCCCTTTGGCCGTGGCGGTGATGCTGTCATAATCGGCTTCCACGCTCACTTCGTCGTTGGCGGGCATCATGGCCTTGAAGTTCCTCAGGTCGCAGAAGACCATATAAAGTTCCATAGGGGAGCGGCCTACAACCCCGTGTTTGCTGCTGTATTGTGCTGCCATTGTCTGTTCGTACGAATTTTTGTGCAAAGATATGTTTTTTTCATAAATTTGCGCCCTGCCTTGAAAAAGGATGCAGTTATGCACAAGATTTATTTTGAGAACAGATGCATCGTGATATGCAGTCCGGAGGATGAGAGCCTTTCGGATGCCAATGCCGTCATATTTCATCCTTCGAGCGGTATAGACATAGGTACTTTCGCACGTATGTTCGAGGTGACGAAGTCCCTTTCGAAGATTTATATCCCCACACAGGATACGGATGCGGCGTATGACAGTCTGAGGGCCGAATTCAGGGAAGTCAATGCCGCGGGGGGATTGGTCAGGAACAAACGCGGAGACTATCTTCTCATAAGCCGCTCAGGCAAATGGGATCTTCCCAAAGGGCATCAGGAAGCCGGGGAGGACATTTCGCTCACCGCTATCCGTGAGGTGAGCGAGGAGACCGGGATCAGCGAACTCGAACTCGGTCCTCTCATCTGCGTTACGGACCATTGCTATTTCAGAGACGGAGTGTGGCATCTTAAGCATACATGGTGGTATGACATGCTGTATACGGCTCCGCTGGATCTTACGCCGCAGCGTGAGGAGGACATAAGCAAGGCTGTCTGGGTCGCCAAAAGCAGTCTTCCGCCGTTTCTCAAGAATACCTATCCTTCTATCCTGGAGGTCTTCAGAGAGTCTCGCCCTTAGTGCTCTGTGCCGGGTCTATGCGGGAAATCTTCCCTGTAGGGATGCTGACGAACGCCATGATTATGACAAGTGCGGCTGCATTGGCCAGAACGATCAGCGGAATATCCGCATATATGGGCACATAGCTCACGAAATAGTTCTCGGCGTCCAGTTTAAGCAGATGTGTATGGCTCTGGACAAGGCAGAACAGAAGTGCCGCCGCATCGCCTATGAACAGTCCTTTCAGGGAGGTTCTTGCCGCTGAAAGTACAAATGCGCGGCTGATCTGTCTTCCCGTCATCCCCAAGGTTTTCAGCGTGCCTATGGTGGAGGTGTTACGGATTACCGTTATGAGAAAGGCGGAGATCATGTTGAACCCGGCCACGATGCACATAAGCGTCATGATTACAAGTACATTGGTATCCAGAATCTGTAGCCAGTCGTAGATTGCGGGATAGCTTTTGGTGCTGCTCAGGGCTTGAAGACCTGTTTTGTATGCCAATTCGGCTGTGATGTCATCTATCGCTTTGCGCCCTTGATTCTGTGGGGTGAGCCTTATTTCAAGGCAGTCCGCCTCATCGGCTGAGTATCCTTTCAGTCTCTGCAGGTCGGAGGTGGAGGCATAGACCACCACGCTGTTCCTGTCCAGGAGCGCCGGGTCGGGAATAATGTCCTGAACGATGAAATTTCTCGCCTTGACCTTATCGGCGATAAAATATGAAAGCAGCGTATCGCCTTGACTTACATCCAGTTTCTTGGCAAGCGACATGGGGATTATGACTCCCAGCGGGGATGTAAGCCTATCTGAATTACGGAACAGCACCCCCTGCAGAACACCGTTTTTCTTTATGATGGAGCTCTGGTAGACGGCGGGATAGACGGAGGCTATTCTTTTATCTCTGTCCAATCCTTTCCATTCCTGAGCGGCGGTGTTCATCCTCCCCTGGCCGTCTTGAAGGCGAATCTCCGAACATAGAGAAGAAATACTGGAGTACAACTCCCTTTTGAAGCCTTGCAATATGCTGATGGACAGTACGATCACGAAGGCTGACAGAAACGTTGACACCAGTGCGAGGCGACTTTTGAATTCAAGTCTGTCGGCTATGAATCTCCCGATGGACATGTTCTACTTGTTGCTGACTTGTCTGTTGATGGTCGGAGAGACATAGAACGGCCAGAAGATGCCGAGCTTCAGACTTGGCATAAGTCCGTTGGTCACGATGTGCCTGTGGGCGCTGAAATAATCCGCGTGGTCCATAGGCCATCCCTGGCCTAAATTCTGGGCTTTGATGAAGATGCAGCATGTTTTCCACTGCATGTTGATGAAGACATCGAAGATGGGACCGTTGTTGTACTCCCATTCGCTCTGGTTCTGGAAAACTCCTGTGATGTAGTTCCATTGAGGAGAGTACCATTTGGTATTGAACCAGGCGTTGGTCCCGATCTGCATGTTCAGAACACCCGGCTGGACAGGGATCTGCACGAAGTATTTAAGATTCAGTGCCACTTTAGGAAGCGGCAGGGCCGTCTCATCCGAAGAATGCTGGAACAGAACTCTGTTGCTCAAGTGAATGGTGTTCAGGAGCACTGCCTCATAGCTGAGATTGGCATTGAAGACGGATATCACATCGCCCGTCTGTTGAAGAATGCCGGAAGTGTCGTAATAGGTATGGTTGCCGAGCAGGGCATAGCCTCCGTCAAGGGAGAGTTTCCAATGGGGAATGTTGAGGCGTCCGGTTATCTGCGTCTGTGATACTTTGTCAAGGGAGTTGTCCCAGCGGAGGTTCTCGTTGATGGTGGAGTAGAAATGTCTTTGATAGAACTCCGGCTGCCTGATGACTGATGAGAACTCCGCGCTCGCTTCGACAGGCGAGGTCTTGGCCTTTCTGAACGGATAGAAGCGGGTGTCCAGACGGGCGCTTATGTCGAAATCGGATACGGCGTCTCCTATGAGGGTGTAGCGCGTCTTTGCACTCCATCCGGTGTTGTCAAACAGGGTGCCGCTCGCTCCGGCATAGAGGTAGAGATTATTCTCGCTTAAAGTGGTGGTGTCGGACTCCGTTACGTAGTGATACCGGCTCAATTCATCACCTATTCCTACGTCTATCTTGGAAATCAGCGAATTCTCTTTCCAAGGTTGAAGCCTGATATACAGTTTGTTGTCCAGAACGCCGCGACCAAGGGAGTCGGCTTCGCTTTCATTTTCGAAGAGCCTTCCGTAATGGCTGTATTCCAGGGCGTGCCCTATGAATGCCGTGGTGATGTCCGACTGCTCCACATAGGTGCTGTCCTTCGCTTTTCTCAGTTCGTTTATGAAGTTGAAGGGGATGCGAAGCTGCTGGTCGGCATAGAAAGTGGTCTTTCTGACTGATGACGAGGCACTTGTCATGGCGACTGAGACTTCCTTCGAGTCTATGGTCGTATCCCTTATCTCGGAAATGTCGGTGATGCCTCCGTTCTCGCCCATGGAGATGTTGTTGCGGATAAATCCGGCGTTCATAAGGTATTTTTTCCCAAGATAATTGACTCCAAGGCCAATGGTGTTGTTCGAAGTCTTCTCGTTAAGCAGTATGCCGGCGCCGCCCCATTTTTCGTATAATATGCTGAAATTCAGTTCCGGGGTAATGTTCTGTGTGGAGAGAAAATGAAGATTGTTCGATTCTTTCGCATCGCCTGCCATAAGAGTCCCGAAATAGGCCAATTCAGTATGCGGCGTCTTGGTGTTGTATTGCCTGAAAGTCTCCGGAGTATAGCTCCATACGCTGTAGGAATCCCAAAATCCTGTCTGATAGGCTTTTCCTCGCAGGAAAAAGTTATAGTACTGAACAGGGGAGCCGGCTACTCCAAGCCAGGTGGCGTTGACGTCGCGGCGCTGGAAGTCATAGTCGTAGAAATGGTAGTTATAGCCTGAATCGGGGATTTCGACCTTCAGGTCGAGAAAGTCTCTGTCCGAGGTCCACGAGATTATGCGTTTATAGTGCATGCTGTCCGCTATGGCATAGGTGTCCAGAATTCTCGGTGTGTTCTTTGTTATGCTGTCCTTTATGGCTTTTTTCTCTTCCTGAATCAGCCGGAGCGAATCCGTGCGGGCCTTTTTCCGGAGCTCTCTCTGTTCGGTGTCGTATTTCTTTTTGTCCTCCTTGGACAGGCCTGCGTACCATTTTTCGAATGCGGCTTTGGCTCTTAGTGTGGAGTCGGCCTTGTACAGGGAGTCGAGCTTGACGGCTTCGCAGAGCATGAGCGAATCTCCGCTCGCGCGAAGTGAATCGGAAGTCTGACGGTGGGTCAGCGAATCGATGAGAGCGACGTAGTACTTAAATCTGAAAGGGTCCGTGTCCTTAAGGGAATCGGGGACCTGTATCGTGTCTCTGGCTGTAGGGACGTATTCTTCCGAAGTGTCGGCGACGCTGTAGACAAGAGTGTCCGGTCCGCCCAGAAGGCTGTCCGCTATGGCTGTGGGGGCGAAATCTCCTTTTCTTCCGTTCCTGTAGTTGTCCTTGGGGTAGGTTATGGTGTCCGCGGAAGCTTCGCTTGTCCTGGACATCGATATGGGAAGGGGACCGGAGACCATCTCCGAACCTATGGCTATGGTGATGCTGCCTAAAAGCAGAAGCGGGAAAATTATTTCTCCTTTAAGATTCATTCGTCCAACAGATATATGTCATCACCCTTCTGCGCGAAATGAAAGCGCTCTCTCGCGAACTTTTCAAGAGAGTCCCTGTCGTGGGTAAGGATGTGGATGGTTCTTTCCAATTCATTGATATGGGCTTCATTGGCCTTTATCTCACGGTTCTGTTCCGAGATGGTGACACCGGCTTTGATCCAATGGAAGAGATTATCTTTCTTGACGCAAAGGAAGATGAGCACAAAGGCGAATGCCACTATGCCTGTGCGAATCAGGGAGCGCTCTTCAGCACGGTTTCCGTCAAGACGTCTGTCCCAAATTTTTCTCATTATGCCCATAATTGCGCAAATTTAATTAAATTTGCCGAGTTCTAAAAACATAAGATTATGAAACCTACACTTCTTGTTCTGGCTGCGGGAATGGGCAGCCGATACGGCGGATTGAAACAGGTCGATCCACTTGGCCCGTCAGGGGAGACGATAATAGATTATTCCATTTATGATGCCGTTCACGCAGGGTTCGGCAAGGTCGTGTACGTAGTGAGGGAATATTTCAGGGATCAGATGGAGCAGACCGTAAAGCAGAAATATGCTCATGTCAAATGCCTCGACGGTGCTCCGCTTGAATTTGAATTCGTAACTCAGGAACTTGACAAGATTCCGTCAGGATACGTTCTTAATCCTGAAAGACAGAAGCCTTGGGGCACGGCTCATGCGGTGCTTATGGCTAAAGATGCTGTCCATGAGCCTTTTGTAGTCATCAACGGAGACGACTTCTACGGGCGGACGTCGTTTAGGATCGCGTCTGACTGGTGCCGTGGGCATGAGAATTCGAAGAATGTATATGCGCTTGTGGGATTTGAGATAGACCATACTCTTTCAGAGTCCGGCGGTGTTTCCAGAGGAATCTGCACTTATGACGCGGACGGCAAACTGCTTGACGTGGTGGAGACTCATGACGTGAAGTTTGATGGGGACGGCGTTCTTCGCGGAGATAATTCCATTACCGGAGTGAGGGGGGAAGTGAAGGCTAAGGATTTGTGCTCCATGAATATGTGGTGCTTTACTCCGGATTATTTCGAAAAGGCGGAGAATCTTTTCCGTAAGTTCTTGGACGAGAATTCGAAAGAGCTTAAGAAGGAGTTCTATATCCCTTACGTGGTGGACTGCGACATCAAATCCGGCAGCGGAGAATGCGATGTCCTCAATACTCCGGACAAATGGTTCGGAGTCACGTTCAAGGAAGACAGACCTGCGGTAGTGGCTAAATTTGCACAGCTTGCCGCTGATGGCATATATCCTACGCCTCTTTATGGGAAGAGCGAATAGTTTATGCTGGGCACCGTCATGGAAAGGGGTTTTCCTGGTGGTGCTCACTTTTTTTCTTGGGGTTATCCTGGGTTCTTTGGTAACCGCTTTTTTGACGAAGGCCGGGGTGGGCGTCGAAGTGTCCATGCTGGTCTCTTATCCTGCGATGTTCGTATTCACAGGAGCATTGGCATATATTAAAGGTAAAAAAAAGAATGAGAAGTCAAGCCGGCTGGATGTTCCGCTCGGTAAGCGCGAATGGTATCTGCTCCCGCTCGTGGCAGTGCTCACTTTCGCCGCTTCCTTCGTGTGCGATATCCTTAGCAGTGTGCTTCCCGAGATGCCGGAATATCTGAAACAGGCCCTGCAGACGGCTACTGCCGGTAATTTTTGGATTAACCTTATCTGTGTGGCGGTGATGGCTCCGCTTCTGGAGGAGTGGCTTTGCCGCGGACTTATACTTCGAGGTCTGCTTTTCAACAGGGTCCGCCCGGCTGTGGCCATAGTGGTGTCGGCCTTGTTCTTCGCGTTTATTCACGGCAATCTGTGGCAGGGGATTCCGGCATTTGCGCTCGGGTGTCTGTTCGGATATGTTTATTATAAGACCGGAAGTTTGAAACTAACTGTCCTGATGCATTTTACGAATAACTTCACTTCGCTTCTGATCAGCCGTGCGGATGGAGTGGGGGAGGCGGACAGCTGGATTAACGTCATGCCGGAGGGCTGCTACTGGGTTTTATGGGTGTATTTCGCGCTCTGCCTTGTAGTCGGAATATGTCTGCTGAGCCGCCCGGACGTCGTGGACTCTGAGAATGTCGGCTCCGTGTCGTAGCGCCAGAAGGTGGTAATATTCGGTGTTCCCCTTTGTGAATCTCTTGTCGGCTGCTCCTATCAGGATGGGGCGGCCGAATTTTTTAAGACTTTCCAGATGTTCGATAATTTCGACGTTCTGCCCGATCGTCTTGGCAAAACCCAGTCCGGGGTCCAATATCCAGTCTTTGATGCCGTATTTGTGAGCCTTGTCTTCGAATTGGGTGAAATATTCGTCAAGAGTCTGCATTATGGGCTTGTCAGTTATGGCGAGGGAGTCCATAGTGCGCGGATTGCCCCTTTTGTGCATCGCGATATAGGGGAGCTTGAGTTCGGCCACGGTTTCAAGCATGCGGTCGTCATCCTCTCCGGCGGAGATGTCGTTGACGATGAACGGACCTGCCGTCTCGTATGTGCGGCGTACGATTTCGGCGCGTGTGGTGTCTATGGACAGTTTTTTCCCCGAGTGCCAATTCTTCAAGAATCCTTTGAGCCTTGACCATTCTTCCTCCTGGCTGACATCCGCCGCTCCCGGTCTTGTGGATACTGCACCCACATCCACTATGTCTGCGGTACTGTCCAGAATGGAATAGTTATACCTGCTCTTTTCGAAAAAAGAGTCCGGGGTGAGGTTTATTATGCCCATTATCTTGACCATGGCAGTATTTTTTAGGATGGCAAAAATAGTTATTTTTGCAGGATTTGGAATACCTTGACCTTTTGAGAGCCGGCGCTTCGGGCGAAGAACAAACGAGGTGCTTGGTGAAAAGAATTGATAATTATGCTTATAGTATTGGAAGGGCTTGACGGGGCCGGAAAATCGACTCAGGTCAAAAGACTGAAAAAATATCTGGATGACAAATGCGGAGGATGCGAGTATATACATTTTCCGCGTTATGACGCTCCTGTTTACGGTGAACTGATATCGCGTTTTCTGAGAGGAGATTTCGGGGAGAACGATGCCGTCCATCCGCAACTGGTGGCTCTTCTTTTCGCGGAAGACAGACATGGAGCGGCTCCTGCCATACGCCGGATGTTGTCCGAGGGAAAAACGGTGCTTCTGGACAGATATGTGTATTCGAATATAGCTTATCAGTGTGCCAAACTGTCTGATTCGAAGCAGATTGAGGCTCTCAGGCGTTGGATTTTCGATACGGAATTCCGTGTTTTTTCCGAGCCTGCCCCTGATTTGAATATTTTTTTGGACGTGCCTATAGACTTCGTGGAAAAGAATCTTTCTCACACCCGACATGGGGAAGACAGGGACTACCTTTCCGGAGGAAGAGACATACACGAGTCCTCGATGGCTTTCCAGCGCAGGGTGAAACAGATGTATCTTCTCCAGGCGGCGGAAGACCCTTCCTTGAAGGTGGTCGATTGTTCTTCTTCGGAGGGTAGTATGCTTGACGCCGATTCCATATTTTTGAAAATAAGAAAACTGGTAGATGATAAGATTTAGCTTTTTCCGCAGGCTCTGTGCTTTTGTTCTCGGCGCGGTATTTCTTGTAGGAGGATTGTTCAAATTGATGGATCCTGTGGGAAGCGCTCTTGTGATGGAGTCGTATTTCAATTTCCTTCATTTGGGTTTTCTGCGGAAATTCGCCTTCGCGTCTTCACTCTTTTTTAATCTTGCGGAGTGTTTCGTGGGTATTTCGCTTATAAGCGGGATATGGGTGAGGGTGATGCGTAATGTTACTCTTGCACTTTTGTCCATATTTACGTTTCTCACGCTGCTTCTGCTCGTTTTAAATCCGGACATGGACTGTGGGTGTTTCGGAGAGGTGGTCCATCTCACTCATTTGCAGAGTTTTCTGAAAAATATACTTCTTCTGGTCCTGTGGGCGGTGGCCTTTTTGCCTTATGTGAGAAGTTTTCCGCGTCCGCTTTACAGAAAGGTGTTGAGCGGAGTGGCCTATCTTATGGTGGCGGCGTTTGCCGTTTATTCCTATGCTCATCTTCCTCTTCTGGATCTTACTGACCTGCATACCGGCAGGGAACTGGAGGATGGGGACGTGTCTTTGACAAATGCGGACGGGGAGTATGTGGACTCGCATCTGCTTAAGGGAAAAGTCGCATTCATCTCCGTGTATGATCCTTCGGATATAAGGGAGGACGATCTGGCCGCCATACGTTCGCTTTCACGAAAGGCCGGACTTAGAACGGTTCTGGCGGTTAACGGGGAATTGCCTTTCGATGAGGCAGGGGCTTTCAGTGCGGACAGACGGACTCTTATGAGTATCAACCGGGCCAATCCGGGTGTAACTTTCATCTCCGGAGGGCAGATCGCGCAGAAATGGACACCTCGTGAATTCCTTTCTTTCCATGAAGAGTCGCTTCGCGCCATAATTTCTACCGATCCTTCGGAACTTATTATAGATGAGTCTCTTGACGGGAAGCGTAAATTCGAGATTTTCGCCCTTGTATTCTTCGTGATACTGCTTGTGTGACGTTTTAATTTACTTTAATTTGCATAATCAAAAAAAATATGTACCTTTGCATTCCCATCGCGGGGTAGAGCAGTTGGTAGCTCGTCGGGCTCATAACCCGGAGGCCGGAGGTTCGAGTCCTTCCCCCGCTACAAAAAAGATTGTCTTGCTATAGATCAACGGGTTACACCGAAGAAAAAGCAGAACGGCGAGTCAAAAATGAGACACTTCTTTCGAAGTGTCTCATTTTTTATCCGGTCGCAAGCGGTATCACGCCTGCAAGCTGTCAAGTTCATTTTGCCAGAGAGAGGAACGCGTGTCTGTGGACATCCGCCAGTCTCCGCGAGGGGACAGGCTCACTTTGCAGATTTTAGGCCCGTTAGGGAGGCACGAGCGTTTGAACTGCTGTGAGAAAAATCTTCGGTAAAACATTTTTAGCCAATGTAGTATGGTGTCCCTTTCATAGTCGGCCCCGAATGCGTGGCAGGCGTAGAGAAAGATTTTCTCGGGACCCTTTCCGTCGTAAAAGTGCCATAGGAAGAAATCGTGCAGCTCATAAGGGCCTACAAGGTCTTCGGTTTTCTGTTCGCCGGGAACAAGTTCCGGAGAAACCGGGGTGTCAACTATGTCGAGAATGGTCTTTTTCACACGGGAAAGGGACTGTGCACGCCATAGGGTGATCTCTTTCACCATAGTTTTGGGAACTCCGGCGTTCACTCCGTACATGGACATGTGGTCGCCGTTGTAGGTGCACCATCCGAGTGCCAGTTCCGACAGGTCGCCCGTCCCTACCACGATGCCTCCTTCATTGTTGGCAGTGTCCATGAGAACCTGAGTGCGTTCACGGGCTTGGGCGTTCTCGTATGCGGTGTTATGTACATCTGGGTCTATCCCCACATTTTTCATGTGAAGGATGCAGGCGTGGGAGATGTCTATGTCTCTATGGCTTACCCCCAGTTCACGCATAAGGGTGAGAGCGTTCTCATGTGTGCGGCTGGAGGTGCCGAAAGCGGGCATGGTTATGGCTATGATGCCTTTACGGTCCAGTCCCATCCTGTCGAACGCTTCGCAGACCACGAGCAGCGCCAATGTGCTGTCAAGCCCTCCCGATATGCCTATTACGCATTTGCCGCAATGGATGTGGTCGAGTCTTGTGATGAGCCCCCTCACCTGTATTTCAAAGGCTTCGCGACACTGTGCCTGTATCTGCTCAGTGCCGCCCGGGAAAAAAGGGTGGCGTGCAAGGTCTCTGAAAAGCTGTTTGTCGAAATCTGTTCTGACGCAGTCTCCGCAGTCCACATGTCTGTATCCAGCTCCGTTCTTCCTGTATGGCCAATCGTCCGGCCATCCGTCTCCGTCAAGCGTGAATGTTCCGTTGTGCAGGCGGCTTCCGTCCAGAGCGTCAAGGTCCACGTCGGCTGCTGTCCATACGGCGTCTTTTTCGAACCTTCTGTTCTCGGAAAGCAGCGCTCCGTCCTCATAAATGAGGCTTGAACCTCCCCACACCAGGTCGTCGGATGATTCGCCATAGCCGCTGCTCGCATAGACGTATGCGCAGTGAAGTCTGCCGGAGGTGGCCCCCAAAAGCGTCTTGCGGAACTCATGTTTTCCTACCATTTCATCTGAAGCCGAGAGGTTCAGGATGATGTTGGCCCCGCTGAGTGCGGCATAGGAACTTGGCGGTATGGGAACCCACAGGTCCTGGCATATCTCTATGCCGATTCGGGCTTTACCGATATTGAAAATCTGAAATACTCCGAAGGGGCAGCTGCATCCTGCATATTCTATCTCCACGAGTTCGCTTCCGAGGGCGGTGGCGCTTTCAAAATAGCGCATCTCGTAGAATTCGGCATTGTTTGGAAGGTATGTTTTGGGAACTATTCCGAGGAGTCTGCCTTTTCTCAGAACGGCGGCCGAATTGAAGCGGCGTGCGTTATATATCAGAGGCAGTCCCACCACTATGAGGGCCTCGCAGTCGGCTGTGAGTTCGAGCAATTTGTTCAGCCCTTCTTCCGTGCGGCTGTAAAGGCTGTGCTGGTTGAACATCTCTTCGCAGGTGTATCCCGTAAGGGAAAGTTCCGGAAAGCAGATGACGGATGGCCGGCACTGCGCTTCTATCTTATGGCACCGGGCCGATATTTCAGACACATTGGCATCTATGTCCGCCACTTTCACCTCAGGACTTGCGGCCACTATTCTGATCAGACCGTAATTGTCTTTTGTATTCATATCTTGAGTACTCAAATGTCCAAGTAATCGTTAAATGATCTGTATCATTTAGGTTCATATTATTTTCCAAGACCATTTGGCAAATAATATGTTTGCAAAGTTACTCAAAAAAGGCTAAATTTGCGCTCCTTATGTAAGTAAGGGATATGGATGATTTAATAGACAAAAGCTAACGAAAGCAAAAGCGATAAAGATTATGAAGAGAACGAAAGGATTGTTGAGCGTGCTGGGTGCTGTCCTGATGGTAGCCTCCTGCGGAACGCCTAAAAATGTCCCTTATTTTCAGGATATTGTGGACGGGAGCACGGATTCCATAGCAGTGTCGAAGACCATCACGATGCGTCCCGGAGATAAGATATCCATCATAGTGAACAGTAAGAATTCCAAGATATCGGCCATGTTCAACCTTTCGTATGCCACCCGCTACATAGGCGATGTGTCCGACGCGGTCGGACAGAGTCAGTCCACGGGTATTCAGGGATATATGGTGGAAAGCGACGGAACCATAGATTTTCCGGTATTGGGCAGAATTAACGTTCAGGGACTTACACGCGACGAGATAGCCCGCGATATTAAGGCGAGACTCATAGAGGACGGTTTGATACAGGACCCTGTGGTAACCGTCGAATATCTTAACCTCAGGGTAAGCGTCCTGGGCGAAGTTACCAGACCGGGGCGTGTGTCCATAGACAGGGACACGTATACCATTCTGGATGCTCTCAGTGCGGCTGGGGATCTTACCATCTATGGAATGAGGGAGAACGTTCGTGTCATAAGAAGCGAGAACGGCGTGAGAAAAACCTATGTGGTCAATCTGTGTTCCGCACAGAATCTCTATTCTTCGCCCGTGTATTATCTTCAGCAGAACGATATGATATACGTCGAACCTAACGACGTGAGAGTCCGTCAGAGTACCGTCAACGGTAATAACGTCCGCAGCACATCGTTCTGGGTGTCCATCGCTTCACTTTTGGCGACGGTTACCAACACGGTCGTCCTTGCCATATATTATTCAAAGTAAATTCCTCTATCTTATGGAGTCAACAATTGATATAAAGAAACTTATCTCCGTATTTCTGCATAATTGGTACTGGTTCGTAATCTCAGTGGCGCTATGTTGCTCGCTGGCTGTGTATGTGGTGTTGAGCACGCCTCCCAAATATGAACGTCAGGCCATTCTGCTCATTAAAGAAAATAATACCCGACGTAACGCCACCTCTGACGTGGAAGCCATGCTTTCGCAGGTGGGACAGACTCCATCCAAACTGGCTAACGAGATAGTGGTCTTCCAAGCACCGTCTCTGATGGCTGAAGCCGTGGATCGTCTTAATCTTACGACGGAATATGCCATCAAAGGGAAATTGCGCAATACGATAGTGTACTCGTCCCGGGTTCCTGTACTGGCGGATTTTTCTGATGTTCCATCTGAGACATCAGTGAATCTCACCATAACGCCGAAAGCGGATTCGATGCTCGTCGTAAGCGGGATAAAATATTTCGAGAAGGGCGAGAAATATAAAGTGCAGGACATCTATGAGGTAAGGATAGGGGACACCCTTCAGCTGCCTTTCGGTTCCGTCAAATTCACTTCCAACCAATACTATTATTCTGAGAAGCCTTGGAAGAAGCCCCTGTTGGTCAACAAACGTACGCTTCGTGCCACCACGTCCATGTTCATGGGGGAGTTTTCGGCATCCACGCATGATACGAACAAGCGCACGTCCGATGTCCTGAATCTTTCACTTACCGACTATAATATAAACAGGGCGGAGGATGTCATCAACATGCTCATCACCGTCTATAACGAGAAGTGGGTGATAGATAATAACAAGATGGCCGCCAGTACGTCGATTTTCATCGAGGACAGGCTTGCCACCATATCGGCGGAGCTTAACAAGGTGGATAACACCATTTCCGACTATAAGACCAAGAATAAGATTCCGGACGTTACCGAGACTTCCAGGATGTACACTAACGAGGTGACTGATATCGTAAGGCAGGTGCGTGAACTTGAGAGTCAGCTTTCTGTCGCCAAGTACCTGAGAAGTTTTCTCAGTGATGTGGATGACGATACGCTTATTCCTCTGCCGTCGGGAATAGAAAGCCAGGGCATAGCATCACAGGTCAAGGAGTATAACGACTTGCTGCTTAACCGGAAAAGCCTTCTTTCGGCGTCTTCGGAGAAAAACCCTATGGTAGTGGAGCTTACGGACGCTCTCGCCTCCATGAAATCCGCCATCATCAGTTCCGTGGACAATTACGTGGCCACTCTTGAAGAACAGGAGTCCATCGCTCTCAGTCAGCAGGGACAGACGGAAAGCCGTATAGCTCAAAGTCCTTCACAGGCTATGGACCTCATCAAATATGAACGGCTTCAGAAGGTGCAGGAGAATCTTTACCTTTATCTTCTTCAGAAGAGGGAGGAGAATGAGTTGTCCCAGGCTTTCTCGGCATACAATACCCGCATAGTCAATCCTCCTTACGGAAGTAACGTTCCTGTTTCTCCACGCAGGCTGCAGATCCTTCTCATCGCTTTCCTCTTGGGTCTTGCCATCCCGGCGGGATTTTTCTACGTGTCTGTAATATCTGACACCAAGATACATTCGAAGAAAGATCTTGAGAATCTGACCATATCTTATCTGGGTGAGATCCCGCAGGTGGGGGCTCCGGCAGGAGGCGCGAAGAAATTTTTAGGCAGATTCGTCAGGAAGCAGGGTGAAAGCGAACCGTTGAGCAAGCTTGTGATAGAAAAGGGGAACCGTAATATAAGCAACGAGGCTTTCCGTATCATCAGGGCCAATCTTGAATTTGCCTGCAAGCCTTCTTCCGATAAGGTCATAATGGTAACTTCATTCAATCCGGGTGCCGGTAAGACATTCATCAACTTGAACTTGTCTTCGGCTATGGCCATCAACGGCAAGAAGGTGCTTCTGATAGACGGAGACTTCAGGCGTCTCACATTGTCTTCTTTCCTTGGACTCAAGCACAAGGGTTTTGCCGATTATCTGTCATCGGGCAAGGGTGAGATAGATGACTACATCGTCAAGGACGTTAAATTCGAACATCTGGATGTGCTTCCTGTAGGTACTTTGCCTCCTAACCCAAGTGAGCTTTTGACAAATGCGGATTTGCCTGCTCTCCTGGAGGAACTGAAGAAGAAATATGATTTCGTGTTCATAGACTGTCCTCCTATAGACATCGTGGCTGACACTCAGATTATCGCTCCTTGTGCTGACCGTACGATATTTGTGGCCAGAGCCGGTCTTTTCGACAAAGGACAGATCCCGGACATCAACAAGATACAGGAAGAGGGTAAATATAAGAACCTTACACTCATCCTTAACGGTACCATGGCTTATGGCGGCGGTTATTACCATCGCGGCTACGGCTACGGTTACGGCTACGGCTATGGTTATGGATACGGATATGGTTACTCCAAGCGGGGGGGGGATGGTTATTATAGTTCCGACAAGTAACGATGTCTCTTTTCGCTCATAAGAAACCGCTTTCCGACCTGTTCCGCGGGTATGTGGATTTTCATTGTCACATACTTCCCGGTGTGGATGACGGGGTTCAGACTTTTGAGGACAGCGCCCGGATACTTTCCATTTACAGTGAACTCGGAGTTGAGAAGGTTTTTCTTACCCCGCATGTGATGGAGGATGTGCCTAACAGTCCTGAGGATCTTCAGAAGCGCTTCGCCGAACTGAAGGAGTACCTTAAGACGGCGGGTGTGAGCGCTCCCGAGCTTGAATTGGCGGCGGAGAATATGATGGACTCGCTGTTTATGCAGCGTCTTGCTTCCAAAGAAGTGTTGCCGCTGCCTTTGCGCGGAAAGTCTCTTCTGGTGGAGACTTCGTACTATAATCCGCCTCTTAATATGCATGACATACTTTTTCAGGTGAAGTCGAACGGTTTCTTCCCCGTTCTTGCCCATCCGGAGAGGTATATGTATATGGACAGCAAGGATTATGATTCCCTTAAGAACAGCGATATCCGTTTCCAGCTCAATCTGTCGTCCCTTTCCGGATTTTATGGGGAGCTGGCTCAGAGGAAAGCTGAAAATATGCTTAAGAAAGGGTATTATGATTATGTGGGGACGGACCTTCATCGACTTTCCATGCTGGAATCATATAGGAAAGTGAAACTTCCGGGCGGCATCTGGAATTTGCTTTCGGATTTGGTAAAGCGCAGTGCGGACGAAGTGAGGGATTAAGAGATTTTTTATTAAATTTGTAGGATGATTGAAGAGTTGAGGGTAAGCATCGAGCGTTTGGTGGCGCTTTATGAGAACGAAAGGAAGGGCCGCGAGGAATTGGCATCTTCTCTGGTTATCTCTCAGTCTGAGATCGCGGATTTGAGGCGGCGGAATGCTGAATTGACAGAAAGATTGAAAAAACTTGAGTTATCAAGGGCGTTTGCTGATAATAATACGTCGGCTGAGGCAAAAAGCAGTATTGATCGTCTTGTCAGACAGATAGACGGGTGTATAAAACTGATGGAGGACTGATGGCTTATGAAAGGTCAGAGAATTTCTCTTTTTATCGCCGGTAAAAAATATGAATTGGAGGCCAGGACTCCTGCCGAGGAGCAGAATATGCGTATAGCCGCGCAGAAGATAAATGCACAGTTGGACAGGTATAAAACGGCGCTCAATATGTCTGATTTTGACAAACTTTCTCTTGTCGCTTTGACTCACACGATGGAGATGCTTCGTCTCTCTAAAGCCAAGAGCGTGATGGAGACCTCTACGGAGGGCATTCTGAACGATCTTCGATCTTATCTCGAAAAAATTGACAAATAACCGTTAGTTCTTCCTCGCTCTAACAAACAAGTTCTACGGAACCGGGTAAGCTCTTTGCGTGGATGGCAGGCCCTTGGGTGGGAAGCTTGAACCGTGGAGGCCCCCAAATCTTATCGATGATAAGTTTCAGCATGGAACTGACGGTTTTTATAAGTGATTTTATTTAACTTATTATGTTTATATATTATATAATCGCGGCCATTGCAGGCGCTGCTCTTGCTTTGGGAATATATATCGCAGTAAATCGCGCGATCAATAAAGGACGTGCCGATGCCATCATAGAAAAGGCCACTGTCGAAGCAGAAAATATCAAACAGAAGAAGATGCTGGATGCGAAGGAGCATTTCTATCAGCTTAAAAGTGATTATGACCGTAAGGTGAACGATAGAAACAATCAACTTCGCGACAGGGAGAACGGCATAAAAAACCGGGAGAATCAGCTTAATCAGCAGTCCGGTGAACTTGGACGTCGTCAGAAGGAACTCGAATCGCAGAAGAACCAGCTGGCCGTGGAGCGTAACGAGCTTGCGCGTCTGCAGCAGGAAGCCGCCGATCTTTCCGAGCAGGCCAAGCATGAACTGGAGGCCGTGGCAGGGATAAGCGCTGCGGATGCTAAGAATATGCTCATCGAAAGCCTGAAGGCCGAGGCGAGGAGCGCGGCGCAGTCGTATATCAATGACACTATGGATGAGGCTCGTCTTAACGCTGCCAAAGAGGCTAAGAGAATAGTCATTAATACTATACAGCGTACGGCCACGGAGACGGCCATAGAGAATGCGGTTACTTCCTTCCCTATAGAGAACGATGACATCAAGGGTCGCATAATAGGACGGGAGGGCCGTAATATCCGTGCGCTTGAGGCTGCTACAGGGGTGGAGATAGTGGTGGATGATACTCCGGACGCCATTCTTCTTTCCGCTTTCGATCCGGTGAGAAGGGAAGTCGCCAGGCTGGCGCTTCATCAGCTGGTGGTGGACGGGCGCATTCATCCGGCGCGTATAGAGGAAGTGGTCGCCAAGGTCAGCCGTCAGCTTGAAGATGAAATCCTGGAGACGGGTAAGCGCACCTGCATAGATCTGGGAATTCACGGTCTTAACATAGAGCTTGTAAAGCTCATCGGGCGTATGAAGTACCGTTCCTCTTATGGACAGAATCTGCTTCAGCACTCCCGTGAAGTGGCCAACATCTGTGCGGTGATGGCTTCTGAATTGGGCCTTAACCCTAAGATAGCCAAGCGTGCCGGTCTTCTTCACGATATAGGTAAAGTCAGCGAAGATGATCCAGAACTTCCTCACGCACTTCTGGGAGCCAAGCTCGCGGAGCAGTATAAGGAGCGTCCGGAGATAGTCAATGCCATAGGCGCGCACCACGAGGAGATGGAGATGACCTCGGTTTATTCTCCGCTTGTGCTTGTGGGAGACGCCATTTCGGGAGCTCGTCCGGGTGCCCGCAGGGAGGTTATAGAGAGTTATATCAAACGTCTTAAGGGAATGGAGGATCTGGCGGCTTCCTATAAGGGGGTAACCAAATCCTACGCTATTCAGGCCGGACGTGAGTTACGTGTCATAGTGGGCGCCGAAGAGGTTTCCGATGATGAGGCGGCAAGGCTTTCTACCGATATAGCGCAGAGAATTCAGGACGAGATGACTTATCCGGGTCAGGTGAAGATTACTGTTATAAGAGAAACCCGCTCAGTGGCTATCGCCAAGTAGGCGCGAGCCTGCTGATCGGGCATTTATATGAAAAATGATAGAAAGGTCTAAAGCCTTTCTATCATTTTTTTAAACAGTGCGGTCATCTTGCAGGTGGCCTGGTCGGCTGCCTTTACTATGAGGTCTCCGTCCGTCTTGTAGTCTTCAGGCATGTCGTCGTGGGCGAGATCCGTAACCACGGACATTCCGAAACATGGTATGCCGCAGTGCCGGGCTACGATAACCTCCGGAACGGTGCTCATGCCCACAACGTCGCTTCCTATGGTACGGAAGAATTTGTATTCCGCAGGCGTTTCATAGCATGGTCCCGTGCATCCTATATATACGCCTTCCTGAAGTTCGAGTCCCATCTCCGTGGCCACCTCGTGGGCGAGGCGGCGCAGCGTAGGGTCGTATGGCCTGGTCATGTCCGGAAATCTCGGACCGAATTCGTCCATGTTGGGCCCGATGAGCGGGTTGGGAAGAAGGTTGATATGGTCTCTGATGACCATGAGATCGCCTATCGCGTAGTTGAAGTTGATGCCTCCTGCCGCATTGGATACGAAAAGGTAGGATATCCCCAGAAGTTTCATTACCCGTATGGGGAACGTTACCTGCTGCATGGTATATCCTTCGTAGTAGTGGAAACGGCCCTGCATCGCCAGAACCTTTTTACCTGCCAGCTCGCCGAAGATAAGATTTCCTTTATGGCCTATGGCCGTGCTTTCGGGAAATCCGGGAATCTGTCTGTATGGAATGGTTATAGGGTGTTCTATCTCGTCCGCGAGTGCGCCAAGTCCGCTTCCCAACACGACTCCCACGAGGGGTGACGCTCCTCCTATTTTGTCTTTAATATACTGTGCTGCAGTAGTGTAAGTGGTCATTATGTCTGTCATAGCGTTTTAATCAGTTCAGTGAAAAGTTCTGTCATCTTTGCAGCCGCTTTGCCTGCGGCCTGTACCACATCTTCTCCGTCATTTACGAAATTATCCCGGTTCAGGTCCTGTGTGACATTGGTTATTACAGATACCCCGAATACGCGGATGCCGCAGTGTCGGGCCACTATCACTTCAGGGACGGTACTCATACCTGTGGCGTCTCCTCCGATTGTTCTCAGGTAGCGGTATTCGGCCGGGGTCTCATAAGTGGGACCTGTGCTTCCGCAGTAAACGCCTTCTTTCACGTCGATGCCTCTTGCGTCCGCGATGTCGTGGGCTTTTTTTATGAGCGCGGGATCGTAGGGCCTGGTCATGTCCGGAAATCTCGTACCGAATTCTTCCATGTTGGGCCCGATGAGCGGATTAGGCAAGAGGTTGATGTGGTCGCGTATGATCATCAGGTCTCCTATCTTGAATCCCGGGTTAAGTCCTCCGGCGGCGTTGGAGACGAAAAGCGTGTCCACTCCGAGAGTCTTCATGACCCTTACCGGGCGGGTAACCTTCTGCATGGAGCCGTATTCGTAGAAATGAAAACGACCCTGCATGGCCAGGACGCACTTGCCCGCAAGATAACCGCAGATGAGATTGCCCTTATGTCCTATGGCCGTGCTGACGGCAAATCCGGGGATATCTTTATACGGGATGATTATGGCATCTTCCATGCTGTCCGCAAGTGCGCCAAGTCCGCTGCCAAGCACAATGCCTATATGCGGTGAGCGGCCTTCGATGCGGCTTTGTATATATGTGGCGCTTTGTTGATAGTCTTTAATATACATCGTTTTTATCTTCCTGTGCGTCCGGATGCTCCACTATGGGAATCTCACCTCCGAAGCAGTCGTCCTTAACATAACGGAGAGCTTCTTCAAGCCCTTCCTTGAATTTCTCGAAATCTTCCTTGTAGAGAAAAATCTTATGCTTGTCGTAGGTGTACGAACCGTCAGGATTAGTGTGCCGCTTGCTCTCTGTGATGGTGAGATAAAAGTCTTTACGGCCTTTGGTCGTCTTGACATCAAAGAAATAAGTGCGCTTCCCGGCTTTTACCGGATAGGAGTAGACGTCTTCAGCTCCTCTTTCGCCTCGTGTGGCGTCAAAATCATTCCTGTACATAAAAATATGTGTTTTTAGTTTATGCAAAATTAGAATATTTTTTGAATTGATATTATCTTTGCAGAAATTTTTGACATACCGGCAGTTCGGCGGTTACTTGGCGGCTGCCCATATAACGATTATCTAACAAATGCTGAATAGACAAATTCTGCGTATCAAAATTTTCAAGACCGTGTACGCTCGCGCAGAAAATCCGGCGATGACGCTTTCTCAGGCTCAGGCACACTTTGATGCCCTATGCCAGGGAACGAGAGATCTGTATCTGTTTATGCTGTCATTGACGGGGGCTTTGACCAAACTTTCCGAGTCCAGGCTTCTGGCGGCGCAGGGCAAATTCCATCCTACGGAGGAAGAAAAGAACCCTAATCGTAAATTCGTGGAGAACTCTATCGCCCCACTTCTTGAGGACGATCCTGATTTTCAGAAACTTCTATCTAAAAAGAAGCTTAGTTGGGAGCAATATGACGTATTCCTCTGGAATCTGTACGACACCATAAAAGAACGCGAATACTTCAAGGCATATATGGCCGAACCTGCGCGCAGCATACAGGAAGACGCCGCCCTTTGGATTAAGATTTTCGAGAAGGAACTAGTGGACAACGAAGCGTTGGAGAGCATACTTGAGGGTATGTCGATATGGTGGGATAATGACCTGGCATATTCCCTGACGTACTGCTGCCGCACCATGAAAGATTTGGCGAAGGGTCGCAGATGGGCTTTGCCTGAATTGTATCTCAGCCAGATGGAAGGACAGGAAGGGAAGTCCTCTGACAGGGATTTCGCATATTCGGTACTTCGCAGAGCCATCCTTGATTATGATAAGGATGTGGAGAAGATAGGCTCGCTTACTGCCAAATGGGATATCAAGAGGGTGTGCGTGACGGACCTTGCGCTTATCGTGTGCGGCATGGCGGAGGCGGCGGCGTTTCCGGAGCAGCCCTCCAAGGTCATCATGAACGAATATGTGGAGATTTCCAAATATTTCAGCACGCCGGACAGCAACGCCTTTGTCAACGGGCTATTGGACAGGATTATTAATGTAAACAAATGATGCATATGAACTTTTTGACGATTATTCTTCAGGCAGGCGCTCCCGCACAGGGACAGGCCGGGGCCTCATCTATGAGTTTCTGGATAATGATTATCCTCATGTTCTTGATAATGTGGCTTTTCATGATACGTCCACAGCGTAAGCAGCAGAAAGAGCTTGAGAAATTCCGCAGTGAACTCAAGAAAGGGGACAAGGTCATCACAGCAGGCGGCATATATGGCACCATCGCCGAGGTGGATGAGAAGACGGTTCTTCTCAAGGTGGACGGAGAAGTCAAGCTTCGTGTGGACAAATCGTCCATAGTACGCGACAACACGCCGTCCGCATAAAGTCTTTCCCCGGGTGAAACGCTCCGTACATATCGTTTTGGCAGTGGCCGCGTCGCTGATAATCTGGATTATAAGCAGTCTCAGCGAAGTGGCTACTGATACAGTGAGCGTTCAAGTGGTAGCCCATAGCAACATCCTGGGACACAGTAATGTCAGCGGGGAGAGCGTCACCATAGCGGCTGTCGTGTCGGGATCCGGCTTTTCTTTGATACGTCTGGCTTTGAATCGCAACAAGACGGTGGACGTAACCTTTGATTCTTCGGATCTTGTGAACAGGGAGGGCGATTTTTATACGGTGTCGGACAACACGCTGTTCAAGTATGCCTCCCAGATAATGGGCCCTTCGGTCAGTGTGAAGTCTTTTCTATCGTATTCGGTCATTTTCCGTTTCATGAAGGAGAGTTATAAAAAGGTGCCTATAGTTCCGGTGTCGTTCATATCTTGCAAACCGCAGTATATGCCGTATTCCGAGATGAGGATTTCCCAGGATTCTGTGGTCGTGTATGGCGATCCCGTGAGACTGGAGTCCGTGGAAAGGATTATGACGGAGCGTATAGTACAGCGGGAAGTGAGACGCAGCATTCACGGGGTGGCTAATCTGGAATGTCCTGCGGGGATGCGTCTTTCTCAAAATCAGATCACTTATTCTCAGGAGATTACGCGCTTCGTAGAGTATTCTTCCACCGCGACCGTGTCGGTCAGGAATCTGCCTGTGGAGAAGTCGCTTTCCATATTTCCGCAGACGGTGCATGTAACCTACCGGTTCGTGTTCCCCATTTCAGGGACTCCGGCACAGAACGTGTCTTTCTATGTGGATTATAACGAATTCGTCAATTCCCTCACGGGTAAGTGTATGATACATGCTGAAAACCTTCCTGATGTGGCCATAGACTGGCAGTGCACTCCTCAGATGTGCGATTGTGTGGAGACAAGTGTCGAATGAGAGTTCTGGTTACGGGGCTTATAGGCAGCGGAAAGTCTGCCGTGTGCGAGTTTCTGCATCGCAGGGGGTATCCTGTATATGATTCCGATTCCCGCGCCAAGGCCCTTTATCGGCAGGCTGATTTCGCCCGGAGGGTGGAATGTGAGGTAGGCGTGTCCATAAAGGATCTGGGCAGTGTCTTTTCCTGTCCCGAGCGTCTGCAAAGGCTTGAGGATCTTGTCCACCCGGAGGTTTTAAGGGATTTTAATGAATTTTGCGCGACATGCGGTTCGGAGATTGTGTTTTTTGAATCCGCATTGGCAGGGACTCTTCCTCTTTTCAAGGACCAATTCGATAAGGTCATACTTGTAAGGGCGGAGAGGGAAAAACGTTGGCTGCGTAATAAAAAGGCTTCCGACAGGGATGATTTTCAGAGGGAACCGTCGGAATATGATTTTTTGATAGAAAATGACGGGTCGCTTGAAGACCTGGAAAAAAAAGTTAATGTAATATTGTCTCAATTATGAAAACAGATTTGTCGAAGATACTTGCAGTTTCAGGCAAGAACGGGTTATATCTTTATGTAGCACAGGCGCGTGGCGGAGTCATAGCCGAGGGTCTTAAGGACAGGAAGAGGACTATGCTCGATGCCAGAAGCAAGATAACGACCCTGGCCGATATCGCGATATACACGCAGAGCGAGGAGTTGAAGCTTTCCGAAGTTTTTCTCGCGCTTCATAAAGTCCTCGACGGCGGTCAGGCGCCGAGTGCAAAATCATCCGACGCGGAACTTAAGGCGCTTTTTGAAAAGGCCGTTCCCGACTACGATGCGGACCGCTTTTACGTGTCTCATATGCGCAAGATAGTGGAGTGGTATAACGAACTGCTCTCCGGTGCGTCTTTTGATTTCGAGACAGACGAGGTAGACAAAAATGCTCAGGACGCTTAGAACTCTCACTCTCGGGTGTTCGAAAAACAGGGTTGACACTGAGCATCTTGTATGCCAATTAGGTCCTGGCTTTTCTGTTTTGGCCGAATCGGATGCGGCCTCGAGGGCGGATTATCTTCTGATCAATACCTGCGGGTTCATCGGGGATGCCAAGCAGGAGAGCATAGATGCCATTCTCACTTCGGTGGAGCAGAAAAAAAGAGGACTGGTAGGGCAGATACTCGTCTTCGGATGTCTTAGCGAGAGGTATTTCGCGCAGATGCCTGAACTGATCCCTGAAGTGGATGCGTGGTTCGGGGCCCGCGAGACAGATTCCATTCTGCGTTATCTGGGAGTTGAGCCGGACCATTCCCGTTTTAAATATAGAGTCCCTACCGAGTGCGGCCCGGGAACGGCATACCTGAAGATTTCCGAAGGCTGCGACAGGCACTGCTCTTATTGTGCCATTCCGCATATACGCGGAGCCCACAAGTCCGTCCCCATGGAGGAACTGGTGGAGGAGGCCGGGGAATTGGCCCTCAGGGGAGTGAAGGAACTTATCCTGATAGCGCAGGACAGCACTTATTACGGTCTGGACCTGTATCACAGGAGGGCATTGGCGGAACTTATTGAAAAGCTGTCGGAGATACCTCAGATACATTGGATAAGGATTCATTATTCTTACCCTGACGATTTTCCGCAGGACGTGCTGGAGCAGATGGCGCATAATCCCAAGGTGTGCAAATATCTGGACATTCCGCTTCAGCATATCAGCGACCGCGTGCTTTCGAACATGCGCCGCCACGTGGACGGGGCGTGGACGAGGGATCTGATACGGCGTCTCCGTGAGCAGGTGCCGTCTGTGGCTCTTCGCACCACCATGATAGTGGGACATCCCGGAGAGGAGCGGAAGGATTTCGAGGAACTGCTTGATTTCTGCCGCGAGGCGCGTTTCGAGCGTCTGGGCGCGTTCCGTTACAGCGAAGAAGAGGGAACTTACGGTGCCGCGCATTTTAAGGATGAAGTCAGCGAGTCTGAAAAGGAGCGCCGATATTCTCTTCTTATGGAACAGCAGAGCGAGATATCGTATCAGTATAATCAAAGCCGCGTAGGAAGCGTTCTGGAGGTGATGGTGGATGAAGTGGCCGGCGATAAACTTGTGTGCCGCAGTCAGTTCGAAAGTCCCGAGGTGGACGGGGTGATATTCGTGGACATACCCGGCGGCGTGGATGCGCAGGCTCTGCCCGGGAATTTCATAAAGGTTCGCATCACATCCGCCGATCTGTACGATCTGTGCGCTGAGATGGTATGATATAAAAAAGGTGGAACCGTAAGCCGGTTTCTGTTTTGTTCCGTCATTTATCTTCGCAACCTACCCCCTGACATCGGACGGGCCATCCTTGGCTGTCAGTATATTTGGTTTTGCAAGTCGCAGCGGCGTACCCCTATGATGTCGCCAGCACAGGTCGTGAGCTCTTACCTCGCGTTTTCACCTTTACCGTTTCCGGAAGTCATTTTCTGTTACGCCTGACCTAAAGTTACCCCTACCTGCGATTTCCGCAGTGCGACGCCCTGTCTTGTCCGGACTTTCCTCAGCCTTATGGCCGCGACGGATCGTTCCACCTTAATCGGTATTTCAAGTTATTTACCTTTTCCTTGTGAAAAGTTACCTGGAAAAGGAATGCAAATTTAGTCAAATTACGGAAAGTTTCCAATGCTTATCTCTCTATGACGGCGGAGAGGATGAGTTCGGGCGCCTCGATGAGCGACGTATCGTTCTCCGGGTTATAGAGGGGAAGCGCGGCGTCCTGTCCGCTGAGGTGAAAGGCGGCGAACTGGCCCGGAGTGATGCTTCGTTGCGGAGTGTCGAATACGACATACAGGGCATTTTCCCGTCTTAACAGGGTGGCTTCCTGCAGGGGCTGGCGGTAGCGTATGCGGGCACGGACGCGGCGTGTCTGACCGACTTGAAGTTCATAGCAGGGCCTGATGTAGTGCAGTTCTTCGGCGGAGATCTTCATCACGCTTCTATAGAGCCCCTTATGGTCTTCGCCCTCTCCTACATAGACCTTGTTGGACTCCACGTCGGTTCCTATCACGAACAGCGGATGCTGATGTCCGCCTATGCACAGGCCCTTTCTCTGTCCGAGCGTGTAGAACTGCGCCCCGTCGTGACGACCTGCGACCACACCCCAGGGATTGGCCTTGTTACGTGTCTTTTTTATGTGCTTGTGCCCGCTCCGGTAGGTTTCCGTCTCGAAGATTATGCTTTCGTATGTTATGGGACGGGACAGAAAATCAAGCGTCTCGTCTGTAATGTCTTCCGGATGTCCTTCTCCGAGCGCTGCCTGTACGTCGGACAGCAGTCTTTGCTGCTCGACATAAAGAGGGGAGTCGGTGTAGAATCGGTCGAAGACCTCTGTCACTTCGCCTTCGCGGGCCTGAAGTTTCTGCTGCAGGAATACGGGAAGGTCCACTTTCCCCACAAAACAGATCCCCTGGGAATCCTTCTTTTCCGCCGACGGAAGGTCGTATTCTTTAGCTATCCTTCTGACTTCGTCCTTGCATAGTCCGCCTATGGGGAAAAGCGCCGCTTCCAGTTGGCTTTGAGATAATTGGCATAGAAAATAACTCTGATCCTTACCCGGGTCCACGCCTTCGAGAAGCGAAAAAGTGCCGTCGGGGTTCTCCCGTTTACGGCAATAATGCCCGGTGGCTACATGCGTGGCGCCGAGCTTTCGTGCCGCCTGAAGAAAGGCGTCGAACTTGATCTCGCGGTTACAGAGCACGTCCGGATTAGGTGTACGGCCCTTTTCATATTCGCTGAACATATAATCGACGACTCTCCGTCGGTATTCTTTGCTCAGATCCACGAAATAGAACGGGATGCCGATCTTGCGCGCGACCATCTCGGCCACGAATCTGTCCTCTTCCCACTCGCAGTCTCCGTGAAGCGTTCCTTCCGTTTCATGCCAATTCTGCATGAACATCGCGAACACGTCATACCCCTGCTGCTTAAGAAGAAGCGCCGCTACGCTCGAATCGACTCCTCCCGAAAGGCCCACACATATCTTCATAATATAACTAACTGATTAATACTTTTTTATATGCCAATCTCTCTAGTTCGAGGCTCGCTCCTATCCTGAAAAACACGGTGTAGGCACGCGCAAGGCAGTAAAATCCCAGCTCCGTTTGAGTCTCTATCCCCTCGTGGCTTATAAGGCCTAGGCAGGCCAGGGCGCAGCTTTGAAGAGTGTCGGAAAGTCTTTTGCCCTGTTCCGCTCTCAGGCCTATGAATTCGTAAAGTATATGCTCGTCCATGTCGTCCCATCCCCGCGATCCGTAATAGAAGCTGTACGGCCTGTCGCGGTAATTGTCCCAATTCCGGTCCCACGCGTCGGCCACGCCCATCCCCAGAAAGCCGGCCCATGCGAGAGCGGCTTCGCTGTAGTCGTTGAAGTTTTCCACGGCATCTGCGATGTATTCTTTAATATATTCGTCCCATTTGCCTTCAAGGTCAGGACTTTCCATAAGGCCGTCCTTAAGATATCCGGCCCCTTGGCATACTTTCACGAGGCCGTTCTGCAGCGTGGACTCGAAATTGTCCAGAAAAAGTTTATTGTCTTCCATGTGTGCGGCAGTATTCTTTCAGTCCGGCTTCCAGGATGTCAAGGGCTTTTTCCATCTGCGGAACTTCCAGAACATAGGCCACTCGTATCTGGTTACGACCGCATTCAGGGTTTTTGTAGAACGACGCTATAGGTGTTACCATAGTGGTGGCTCCGTCCAGCGAGAAGTCCGTCAGCATCCAGCGGGTGAAATCTTCCGCGTCATCCACCGGTAGTGAGGCGATGGCATAGAATGCGCCTTTGGGGGTAGGGGCGAATACTCCGGGCATCTCATTCAGTCTGCGTACGGTTAGATCGCGTCTGCGGATATATTCTTCTTTGACTTCGTCAAAATAGCTCTGCGGGGTGTCCAATGCACCGAGAGCCGCATATTGGCCCAGAATAGGAGGGCAGAGGCGCGACTGGCCGAACTTCAGAGCCGCTGCGATAACTTCTTTATTATGGGAGATTATGCATCCTATGCGCACTCCGCAGAGGTTATATCTTTTGGATACGCTGTCCACCAGGATGACGTTCTGTTCCATTCCTGGAAGTTCAAGTGCGCTGAAGTGCTTGCTGTCAGTATAGCAGAATTCGCGGTACACTTCGTCGCAGATGAGGAAAAGGTCGTGTCTGCGGCAGAATTCGCCGAGTGCGAGCAGCTCCTCCTTGGAGAAAAGCTTGCCGGAAGGATTGCAGGGGTTGCTTATGAGAACGGCCTTGGTGCGAGGCGTCAGGACTTTCTCCCATTCGCTTATATCCGGGATGACAAATCCGTCCCGGATGTCGCTGTGCACAGCCACCAGGTTAATCCCGTTAATATAGCAGAATGTCTTATAGTTAGTGTAGAAGGGCTCCACCACCATGATGTCGTCGCCCGCGTCGGCCACTATCTGTATGGCCTCGGAAAAGGCTTCGGTGCCGGCCACGTTGATCAGAATCTCATCTACACAGACGTCCAGTCCCAGTTTCTTATAATATTTCTCCACCATGTCTTCACGAAGCTGAAGCATTCCCGCGGAATTGGTATAAGGGAAATGGTCCACTTCTCTGCATCTGCTGATGATGCCTTCTATCGCGCACTTGGGACTCTTGATGTCCGGCGCGCCCACATTGAGGTGATAGACCTTGGTTCCGCGCGCTTTCGCCGCATCGGCAAGCGGGACGAGTTTGCGTATGGCGGATGCGGGCATCTGTGAGGCTTTTTTAGAGATATTCATAGTATCATATTGTTTTATATAGTTCTATTTCATCTTCTTTGTAGTCAAGGCCAAGTCCCATCTCGGCGGCCTTGAGTTCCATTATCTGGCATATTTTACCTTTAAGAAACGGGTCGGCGCAGTTGACGGTAAGCAGAATCCTGTCCTTCTCGCGGGTATAGCTTACGGTATCCTTTTCGAAGGCTTCTTCCACGGTCCTTATTATGGCTTCCGCCTGAAGAGGGTGGACTTTATATGAGGGGTCAGCTTTCTTGGACAGGCTCTTTCGAAGAAGCGAGTCGAGCGACGGCTTGGAGGCCGCGTGTTTTACAGAGCCTCCGCCGTTTTCGAAAATCTGCGCGTATCGGGTTTCCAAATAATTGTCCGCCATTTCAGAGAAGCTTTCAAATTTTAATCAATGTTTTCCGAGAAGCAGCAGAAAGGCTGTACCCATGGCCGCGGGCGCGTCCGTCCCCATTTCCGAAAGCGGCATAGGTGTCTGCGCCAGAGTGTTGATGAAGCTCCATACCAGATATCCTATGAGGGCGAGAATTATCAGCACGATAAGGAACTTTATGAGCGGCGATTTCTTCCTGGGCGCAAACGGGTCGCTGCCGGCGACGAACTTAGGGTATTTGGCAAGCGAGGTGAGCGTGGCGCCGAACAGACTGTTTATTATCACCGAAGAGTTGATGGCCCAGCCATTGGCATTGAGGATAGGTCCGAGATTACGCTTGCGAAGCTTTAACCATGTGAGGAACATGGAAGGGCCGGAGATGACGAGAGCCAGTCCGGCGATTACCAGAAGCAGTGTGTACCAAGGCTTTACGAGGGCTGATACCGCGTTCAGAATGACTCCGGCGCCTACTCCTATACCGGCGGTGAGGGCGACGAGAGTCGTAGGGTCAAAGGCCTTTTTCGTGCTGTCTGCAGAGGTGGCTGTCGCTGCGTTTGTGGTATTGGCCAATTTATTAAGATCGTCTGAGACTTTGCTTTCCTTTTCAGACGCCGTCCTGTTGATGCGTTCGCTTATGGTCTTCGAAAGCTTCTTGTAGGGATGGAAGAAAGCCTGGCGCACGCTTGTAGGGTTGTCTATGATCTTGGTAACCGTGGCATCATAATCCACTCCGTCGCGGTCATAGAATACGGCATTGAGGCCCACGCTGAGGTTATCCGTGTCTCCGTCGGTAAGAATGGCGGCGATGTTGGCCGTGCGGCCTGTCTTTTTGGATATGCAGTCGCAGTAGAGTATGTACATGCCGCTGAGAGGTGCCATGGTGGCCTGTTTGGCCATATCGCTGACCTTGATGCACAGTTTAAGGCATCTCTGGTCTATGTAGAGTTCGCCGGCGTCGAAAACGGACTTTTTCGTTCTGTCATAAAGAGCGCCGAATGTTACGAAATTATTGAGAAAATCGTAGATGTGGCGATAGACAAGCAGAAGATTATGAACCTGTTCTATCTGTGAGGCTTCTTCGGAGAGTGCTGCGTCTTTTTCTATGAGGGCGAGAATGTCGGACTTCCTGTTATCGGAAATAAGGGTGTTGACGGTCTCTATGCCCAGCGCCTCGACCTCTGTCCCTTTTTTAGCGTCCACCCATGTCCTATATGCGTCGAGTTTGGAGAACACCGCCTCCCATTGCTTTCGGGAAAGTGTTTGAGAATTAGGATATTCCTTGTCTAAGACCACATCTCTCAGGCGAGCGAATGCTGCCGCGTGGACAGGGTTTATCTCATCGTAATGCAGAAGTTTTTCGGTGTTGGGGTGGGAGAGGGAATCGGCTTTTTCTTTAGCCTGCTCGCTTTCAGGAGCATAGGCGAAGAAATCGCAGAGCGTGAAATAATCATCCATCTGTCCTTTGAGCTCTTCCACCGCACCGAGAGCCGCAGAAGTGTTTTCCCCATATACGAGTGCGCCTTCTTTCAGAGCATCGTGCCATGCGGCATATTCTTGAAGAGAGGTGTAAAATGCTTCTATGGTGGCGGCATCGAGCCCGGACGCTCCGCTCCTGTCCGCAAGTGGGGGAAAGCATTTCAGACATTCTTCGATGGCGGTGCGGGCTTCAGAGTCGTCTTCGGCGCTGTCCGCGGTTATCACCCCGTCCCCGTTGAAAAGGGTCTTGGAGAATATGGCGGAAGCATCGGCCGAATCCTCAAGACAGATGTCCGCGGACTCCTTTCCTAAACTTTTGATTATCTGTGCCGCGCTGCGTTTAAGTAGGGCCCCTGTCTGCGTACTGTCGTCTATGGCTTCCAGCGGCAGTTTTTCGCTTGATTTGAGGAGAAGGTTCCTGTCTTTAAGAAGGGAACATATCCATTCGCAAGTCCTGATTACGTCGCACGCGCGTATTCTGCCGTCGTGGTCGCTGTCCAGAAGATTCAGAAACTCACTGTCGAATTCAAGTCCGGATACGGGGCAGCTCAGTGCGGTCCATAGTTTCTGGTCCAATTCCGCGATGTGGGCGATGTCTTCGCCGCTGCAGATGCGTACTCTGGTTACGCCTCCGATGGAACAGAACCGCCAAGGGTATGTAGTGTTACAACTGCTCATAAGTCAGCTCTTTTTAATGTTGAATTTGATGTATGATATGATGCCAAGAAAGATAAGCACTATGGCGTGAAGTTCGTGCTGAAGCGTGGCGAAAAGAATGCCGGTTTCCCAACTTGCTCCATAAATTCCTGAAAGACAAAGCGCTATAAGATAGTGGTAGGCTCCTATGCCGCCCGGCACGGGGATTACAGAGGCGAAATTTCCTACTGCCGCCAGAAACAGCGCGTCGCTGAGTCTGAGGGCCGAAAGTGCGGGTACGGCTTTGATGATGCACATGTACATAAACAGATACATCAGCCACAGCAGGACGGTGTATATGAAGAAGCTCCAGAACGGTCTGATATCCTTGAATGCCGCTATGCCGTGCCAGAGACCCTGAAAAAATCCTGCAACCTTGCCAAACAGAGGGTATTTGTCCTTAAGCTTGAAAGACAATATGATGAATGCCAATATGGCCGCCGCGCCGCCTATGATCCAGAAGATCGCCGTATCGCTTGAGGATATCGGGCCTAGGATATGCTGTGCAAAAAATGAGGATATCTCATCGCTTCCCGTGAAGATGGCTATCAATGCCAATACGCTTATGGCCAATGTGTCCCAGATTCTTTCCATAAGTTCCGTGCCCAGAACGGCATCGTATTTGGCCGGGCCTCCCGCCACATAGGCGCAGCGTACAAGCTCTCCGGAAGCGGGTACTACGGCATTGGTAAGATTTCCGACATTATTGGCCCCCCATACTCTGTAAAGTGAGATGCTCCGGTCGAGCGGTTTGAGCATCGCATGCCAACAAAGGGCTCTGAAGAGGAGCGCCGCTATGGCCACGAGTACGAAAAGTGCTATGTAGCCCCATCTGGTGCAGGACAGGTCTTGCAGGAATGTCTGCCAGTCTATCCCTCTGAAGGCGAAGTAAACCAGGATGATGGCCAACAGGAATGACAGGATGATTTTTACGGTTCTTTTTGTCCGCGAATTCATAACTATCCTTAGTAATCGTTAAAAAATAACTTGGTAATCTATGTTTGTCTTTTTGGTCTATAGA
>CAVEIF010000012.1:0-35511 GCA_963615835.1 Coprococcus eutactus
AGGTGAAGCGAGAGGTGAGGCAAAAGGTCGTGCAGAAGGACTTAAAGAGGGGTTGGCGGAAGGGAAGCGGGAGACGGCGAAGAATATGTTGGAAGAAAATGCGCCCATTGATTTTATTTGCCGCGTTACCGGGTTATCGCAGGAGGAAATTCAGTGCCTTTGAAATCGCAACAAAAGTCTTATGAATGAACGCGATATATTAGTCCAAAAAGATTTAGCGGTAAAAGAGGCTCTCGCGGAAAGACGTAAGGAAGGGCTTGCGGAAGGACTGGCTGAAGGTGAGGCAAAAGGTGAATTGAAAGGCAAACGGGAGACGGCGAAGAATATGCTGGCAGAAGGATTGTCATACGATATAATATATCGCGTTACAGGGCTGTCGCAGGAGGAAGTTCAGCACCTTTGAAATTACAATAAAAGTCTTATGAATGAACGAGATATATTAGCCCAGAAAGATTTCGCGGTAAAAGAGGCGCTCCTAAAAGGCCGTGCAGAAGGGCTTGCGGAGGGTGAAGCAAGAGGTGAAGAGAAAGGGCGCTGAAGGTGAAATAAAAGGAAATCGAGATCGGTATAGTGGCAACTTTCTTCATGGGCTCCTCAATCAGAGCGGAAATCTTCTCAGCTGCAATTACTGGTGTCCAACATCCAGGTATGGACATAAACGGACGAAAAGTTCCTCACCTTGCAGACCAACCTGCCTCTGGCAGCACTCTGTGGCACATGCCACGTTCAGGTGTGGACATAAACAGCCATAAAGTTCCCTACCTTGCTGGCCTACCTGCCTCTGGCTGCCCTCTGGGGCATACGGCTCGTTCAGGTGAGGACATAAACAGCCATAAAGTTCCTCACCTGGCAGACCAACCTGCCTCTGGCGGCATTCTGGGGCATACGCCTCGTTCAGGTGTGGACACAAACAGGCGAGCCAGCAGATAAGATGAAATGCATCCAATGCAAAACAGGCGGCCGAAAACGGTCGCCTGTTTTGTGCCCAAAGCCGGGCTCGAACCGGCACGTCTTTAAGGGACACTGGATTTTGAGTCCAGCGCGTCTACCGATTCCGCCATTCGGGCCAATGGTCTCGCGAATTCCGCAGACAGAATGCAAAGATAGGCAAATTTCACCGAATAATCAAAATGTCGCTATATTTGTATCTTGATTGCAGGCTCCTTTCTCTTGCAGAGCTTTATCAACCTAATTGGCATAATGAAAAGAGTATATATAGTATATGATGCAGCCGTGCGCGATTTTTACGCGGATTTCAGGCATAGCATAAAAGGTGAAATCCTGGGAGAACTCCCTTTAGTATGCGACGAGCAGCATAAGACGCTGAGCAGCGTGGAGAACATCTGCCGTGCGATGCTCGCCGCGGGAACGGAAAAATCGGACACACTTCTGTGTGTGGGGGGAGGAGTGTGCAGCGACGTCTGCGGGCTTACCGCCGCCCTGTATAAAAGAGGCATGCGTTTCGAGATAGTGCCCACCACCCTTCTGAGCATGGCCGACGCCTCAGTGGGCGGTAAAAACGGAGTGAACGTGAACGGCGTAAAAAATGCCGTCGGGACATTTCTCACCCCTACTAAAATACATATACGCAAAGACGCCCTCAGAACTCTGCCGGAAGAGCAGATTCTATCCGGCAGCGCGGAGATACTCAAGACGTTTCTTCTTTTCGATGAGAAAAACTACCATAAGGCCGTGGCTACATTCTCCGAATGGACCAAGGGACATCACGACGACTCTCTCATGAACGAAATGGCGGACCTGGCTGAAAAAGCCGCCGGACTGAAGGGCAAAATCGTCAAAAAGGACCCGTTTGACAAAGGAAAACGGCACCTTCTCAACTTCGGGCATACATTTGCGCATGCCGTAGAATGGAAATCGGAAGAAAAAATCCCTCATGGGGAGGCGGTGGCCATAGGCATAATAAAAGCATTGAGAATCAGCGAGCAGAACGGATGGTGCGAAAAAGGATTGGCAGACAGGATAAAAGATGATTTCAAACGCTGCGCCCTGCCGACAGAACTGCCTTGCGGGGAAGAGGAATTGGCAGAAGCCATCAAAAATGATAAAAAAGTGGAGGGTTCCATCCTGGATTTCGTTTCCATCAAGAAGATAGGCTCGCCTCTCAGAAAAAAAATCAAGATATGATCTGTACCAGCATCGTAAATAAAAGTGTGGAAGAGGCACTCGCCATAATGGACGACCCTTTTGTGGAAATGGGGGAAATCCGTCTGGATCTGTGCGATTACGATAAAGATGATTTGCAGGAACTTACAGAAAGTTGCGAAAAGCCGCTGCTGATAAGCTGGCACCCGGACCCGGCGCTGCGGGGTGAAGAAAAGGCGAATGCTTGGAACGAGGCTCTGGAGATGTATCTCGCGGCGATAGAAAGCGGGGCTGAATTCATAGACGTGGACATAGCGGCTCCCGTGAATGTAAGTCAGCAGGTGCAGAACTGTTGCAAGAAATCCGGCACGCGGCTGATACGCTCTTACCATAACTACGAATGCACTCCCGAAACCTCGCTTATCAAACAGACCATACAGCGCTGCTTCCGCTATGGGGCTGATATAGCCAAGATAGCATGCAAAGCCAATTGCCGGGAAGATGTGGACAGACTTCAGGGCATCTACGACACTCTTCTTGAAAACAACGCCTCCATAAAAGCGCACCAACTGATACTGATTTCGATGGGAGCATTGGGGGAAGAGGATAGAGTCAGATGTCTGAAGAAAGGGGCTCCGTTCTCATTTGCATATTATGACAAGAGTGCGGCCGAGGGCCAATTAAGCTTCGAACAGATGCACGAAAAGGTTTATGGAGACTGGCTTGGTGTACATAAAAAGGACTTTCACGCGCCATGCTCGAAAAGTTATGCACAGAGGGCCATATTGGCGGCGGCACTCTCTGACGGGACTTCCACCCTGCACGGATTCACGCCGTGCGAAGACAGCCTTGCGGCCATAGAGGTGGCTAAAAAATTAGGGGCCAAAGTAAAAAGGTACGCGGGGACTGTCAAGATAGAAGGCATAGGCACGCCGGAGCCTGAAAGCATGGAAATAGCGAAACTGAACGTGGAGGAAAGCGGGCTTCTATCAAGGCTCTGCATTCCGCTCTCCGCCGTCCTTTCTAAAAAAGACACGCTCATAGAAGGGACAGGGACACTGCCCGGCAGACCTCTCAAAGGGGCCGGCAACATCATGGCGGCATTCGGAGTACTGCTCGAAAACGCGCAGAAGCACGATGACGGACAGGCTCACATTCCTCTTAAAGTCAAAGGCAAATTCTATCCCGGACTGGCCGAAATTCCGGGGACGGCAGGCTCACAGCTCATATCGGGGCTTCTGATGGCGCTTCCTCTGTGTACGTCGAATTCGCAGCTTTTCGTCAGCGACCCGAAAAGCATTCCTTATATGTTTATGACTCAGGATATTCTTCGTCAATTCGGGATAAAGATCAGCTGTGAACTGGAAGGCAACGCGAAGATGCTCGAACAGCAGGACTGGAGTTACTGTAACGGAATACACTTCAAGGTGCGCGGCGGACAACGGTACACGGCGACGAATGTGGACATGGAAGCGGACTGGAGCGCAGCGGCAGTCTTTCTCACTTATGGAGCCCTTTTCGGCGAGGCGGAAGTGGATGGCATCAACACAGCATCCATACAGGCGGACATCACCATACTCGACATACTGTCCGATGCCGGAGCCTGCATATCTTACGACGATGACACGGTCAGTGTCAAACGCTCTGTTCTTCAAGCATTTGAATATGACCTCAATAATGCTCCCGACCTCATTCCGCTCGCCGCGCTTCTCGCCGCCTTCTGCCCGGGAGAGAGCATAATCGCCGGCGTCCAAAGGCTGCGCAGCAAGGAAAGCGACCGTGCCGACGCCATTCTCAAGACTCTGACGCAGATGGGCGTGGAAGCACGTATCTGCTCGGACGAACTGCGGATAAAAGGGATGAGCCTCACGCAGCGTTTCCTGTCAGGACATCTTCTCAAAGGAGGGAAATATTCTTCATTTCACGACCACAGAATGGTCATGATGCTGCATATAGCGCAGATGGGAGCGGACTCGACGATAGAGATGGACGACTCCGGGTGCGTAAAAAAATCTTTCCCGGACTTTTTCGAAGAGATGAGCCTATAAAAGGTTACAGAGAACGATAGAGGTCATGGCCTCCACTATGACGGGTGTGCGAAGCGCGAAGCAGACGTCGTGACGGCCGGGCACGTTTAATTCCACGATTTTACCTGCGGCAAAATCGTAGGTATTCTGCGTTATTGAAATAGACGAAGTGGGCTTGAACGCCACACGGAATATAAGCGGATTTCCATTACTCATGCCGCCATTGACGCCCCCGGCGTGGTTCGTAAGCGGGCCGTCAGCTCCGATAGGGTCATTATGTTGAGAACCACGCATATCACTGGCGCGGAACCCGTCGCCGAATTCAATGCCCCTTACCCCGGGAATGGAAAATATCGCATGAGAAATGAGGCTCTCAAGACTGTCCCAGAAAGGCTCGCCCGTCCCGGGTCTGAGGCCATGCACGCGGCATTCGACCACAGCACCGAGCGAATCGCCGTCTTTCCTGGCGCTTTGAAGAAGTTCAGGCCAATCCTTTTCACAGTCGCTTCCACCAAGCCTTACCACCTTCGCGTGTATATCCACACTGTCAGGCAACATCTTCTTCGCCACCACTCCGGCAGCGACAACAGGTAGAGTCAGGCGACCTGAAAACTGCCCTCCTCCGCGAAGGTCCGCATTACCGCCGAACTTGAGGAAAGCGGCATAATCCGCATGTCCGGGACGCGGGACCGAAGGCAGGAAAGAATAATCCGAAGAACGGACGTCTGTATTTTCAAAGACCATACACAGAGGCGAACCTGTCGTATGGCCCTCATATACACCGCTCAAGATATGCAGCCTGTCGTTTTCCCTGCGATGCGTGGCGAAGGGGCCCTGCGGGGCGCGACGGGAAATATCCTCCGCAAAATCCTCCACACTGAGCGGAAGACCCGCAGAAACACCATCAAGGAGAGCCCCGACGGCGCTGCCGTGGGACTCTCCGAATATGCTTACACTAAATTTGGAGCCAAACGAATCCATTACCAGAGCTTGAGGAATACCTCCATAGCCTGATACTCGGCCATACCCAGAGCATCGTACTGACGGGCGGTATTCTCCGTACGGTCTTCAGCCCTCTGCCAGAACTCGCGCGGGTCTTCACCAGGGAAAGGAACGATGTCCTTCTGAGAAAGATGGCGATAGATGGCATGACGTTTCTCCACCACCTCGTCAGGAGAGAGAGGAACTGCCATATCCACGCTGCCCAGATCCCACTCCATCCATGCGCCGCGATAGAGCCATACATGACAGCTGTCTATCCACTTGGCACCTTCGGCGCGAAGCTGTTCAAGCGCCTCGAGAGCACACTCCGTACATACGCGATGCGTTCCGTGCGGATCAGCCAAGTCTCCGGCCATAAATATCATATCCGGTTTAAGCTCATTCATCAGCTTCTTGATTATATCCACATCGGCCTGAGAACGGGGAAGCTTCTGTATGCCGCCGGACTCATAGAAAGGCAGATTGAGGAAGTGTGCGTTATGCTCGTCGTCGAGTCCGAATGAACGCACCGCGCCCTTGGCCTCGGAACGACGGATGGCGCCCTTCAGTTTGAGAAGTTCACGCGGTTCCGCCTCGCCCGGACGCTTGCTTGCGATAAGAGCCTTCACTTCGTCGAACCTGTCGCCGAATCCTATCTCGCGTGCCGCATCCATATGCTGGAGGACGACATCGTCGTGAACGGCCACATTACCCGAAGTCTCGTAAGCCACATGCACATTATGCCCCTGATGAGCAAGTCTTATGAACGTTCCGCCCATGGAGATCACGTCATCGTCCGGATGCGGAGAGAAGATGAGGACCGTCTTCTTCGCAGGAGTGGAAGGAACAGGACGTGTGGAATCGTCGGCATTAGGCTTTCCGCCCGGCCATCCGGTGATGGTGTGCTGCAAATCGTTGAACACCTGTATATTGATGGAGTCGAAACTGCCGCAAGCCTCAAGCAGTCCGCCTAACGAATTCTGAAGATAATCCTGATATGAGAGTTTCAGAATAGGCTTTTTAACCTGGCCGCAGAGCCATACGACAGCCTTGCGACGGAACTTCGGAGTCCATTTGCATGGACCTATACACCAAGGAGCGACCACCCTCGTAAGATTACAGCCGGAATTCTCATCCACATATATCTTCACGTTCTGGTGAAGCTGGAAGAATGATGCCGGACAGTCCGGACCGAAATCACCTTCCACTACACGAGACACTACATCCGCCTTGTTCTCACCCCATGCCATAAGGATAATCTTGTGAGCTGACATCATGGTGCTTATGCCCATAGTGAGCGCCAGTTCAGGAGTATTCATCACGTTACCGCCGAAATAAACGGCCTGACGTTTTCTGGACTTATATGGGAGATGCACCAGACGGCAGCGGCTCTGAAGAGTAGAGCCGGCCTCATTGAACCCTACCTGTCCCTGTTCGCCCACGCCCATCACCAGAAGGTCAAGTTCGCGAAGAACAGGCTCCATCTTTGCGCAATAATCGGAAATCTGCTCTATAGGAATGGTGGCATCGGGGATGACAATGTTTTCCGGAAGAACATCTATGTAATCGAGAAGTTCTGAACGAAGAATATGATTTCTTGATTGAAGGGCCTCCTTGGAAACGGGATAAAACTCGTCTATGGAATTGATCCTCACATTCTTGAACGACACTCTGCCCTGGTCGTACGCCTCCCTTAACTTCTTATAAAGAGAAAGAGGGCTTGACCCTGTGGTGAGACCCAGACGGAAAAGTTCACCCGGATGCGAAGCCTGAAAAGAGTTGATCTGCTCTATTATCTCTTCACATACCTGTCGGCTGGCGCTGAACGGAGTCTCACAAATCTCCGTATATATCTTCTCTCTTGAATGAAGGATGTCTTTAGGAAGACCTTCCTCTATTAGACCGCCATCTTTTGGCAAAGAAAAATGTTTCATTATCTGTTATCTAAAATTTTTACCTGCTTTAAGCTCCTTTACGCCCATCTCCTGAAGAAGCGCACGGCATCTTTCCGGATGATTGGTCGTGATATAATCCGCTCCCATCTCTATCATTGTACGCATATCGGTCTCATTGTCAACAGTCCAGACGTTCACGCTCATCTTATGGTTACGGGCGCGGGTGTACCACGTAGGATCAGAATAGAACACCCAATAACTAGTGTCTATGCCGTTGATCCCGAGAGGGGCCAGAAAATCGGCGTTACGCTCCTTCTCGCCGCCGAGATACTGTACCGTAAAGCCCGGGCATTTCTGTGCGAAAAGGATACACTCCTGAAGATCGAAAGAGATGAAAATCACCTGTTTAGGGTTATAAAGACCGTGAGCCTTAAGCTTTTCGATTGAAAGGTTCACAGCCTTTATCTGATTAGCGAGTCCCTTGTGCCATTTGAGTTCAAAAACCAGACGGCAAGCCTTATTCCGTTCGAACTGGGTGAGATATTCATCGAGTGTAGGTATCTTCTCTCCATTAGGAAGTCTGACTGCGGCAAATTCCGCGGCATTGTGCTCCGCGAATTTCATGCCCGCCACCTCGCTGTCGTGGAATACCAGAAGTTCCCCGTCAAGAGTCATGTTGACATCGAACTCGCTGCCCCAGAAACCTTCATCCTGACAAGCCTTCAGCGCCGCTATGGAATTATGCGAATTACCCCCGGCTTCACAGGCCCAATACCCGCGGTGAGCTACGATGGCCACCTGGCGGGGAGTCTGCCCGGCAAACAGAGGAATTATCGAAAGCGCCAGAAGTGCACTCAATAGAATTCTTTTCATGAACTACAGTTTTTCAGCCTTCTCTACCGCCTTGAAATACTTATAGGAGTTGACTTTAAGTTCACCCACGGAAGCTTCGTCCGCCACAATGATTCCGTCAGGATGGTTTTGAAGGGCTGATACGGTGCACATATGACTGTAAGGTCCCTCCACGGCATCCTTGATGGCGCGTGCCTTTTTAGGTCCGAATGCAAGAATCACCACTTCCTTAGAGTCCGTGACGGTAGCCACACCCACAGAAAGAGCCTGTGCAGGCACCTTCGAAGGGTCGTTATCAAAGAAACGGCTGTTCACCACGCGGGTATCCTCGGTAAGAGTAACCACACGGGTGCGTGAAGTAAGCGGAGAGAAAGGCTCATTGAAAGCGATATGTCCGTCTTCACCTATACCTCCAAGGAAAAGGTCGAAACCTCCGGCCTTCACGATAGCCTTCTCGTAAGCCTCGCACTCGGCGTCAAGGTCAGGGGCGTTACCGTTGAGGATATGTATGTTCTCCTCCGGCTCGTCTATATGCGAGAAGAGATTCTCCCTCATAAATGAGTGATAGCTCTCCGGATGACTTTCCGGAAGACCTACATATTCGTCCATATTGAATGATATGACATTCTTGAAAGAGAGCTCCCCCGCCTTCACCATACGCGCGAGTTCGCGGTAAGTCTCTATGGGAGTGGACCCTGTGCAAAGTCCGAGCACGAAAGGCTCGTCCGTACGTGCCGCCTTCTCCTTTATCCTGGCGGCGATATGATGAGCGGCCCAAAGAGAGCCCTCAGCTGAGTTTTGTTTGATTATGACTTTCATATTTACGTTCTACTTAAGTGTTTCGAGAATCTGCCAGATCTGATAAAGACCTCTTGGCACATGGAAACATCCCTTCCATTTGCCTCCCTTGAGAGGAAGAAGGACTTCTCCGCGGCGGTTAAGGTAACCGTACCACTCAGGATATTCCTGATCTTTGAAATGCGACCACATATATTCGTGAAGGCGCTTGAACCACTCGAGGCACTTCTCGTTACCGGTCAGCTGATAACCTTTTATCATGGCGATGGAACTTTCGAGGTGAACCCACCAGAGTTTCTGGTCCCATTCAAGCTCCTGTGTAGGATATCCCTTACGGTCCATGAAATAGAAGATGCCGCCGTACTGCTTGTCCCAGCCGTATTCGATGACGCTGAGCGATATCTCAACGGCCTTCTCGATGAGAGCCTTGTCGCCGCGGCGTATGCCTATGTTCATAAGGAACCACATGGCCTCCAGATCGTGTCCCGGATTGACCTTTCTGCCTTCGAAGCAGTCAATGAGCGATCCGTCAGGAGCAAGGTTCTCCAGAATGACACCGAGGTCCTTCTGATAGAACACGTCCACTATCTCGTGTACGCTCTCGTCTATGGTCTTGTCTATCAGTGCAGGATCGTTGATGATGTCCTCCACCTCGAGCGCCATATTGCAGATAATCATAGGAAGGGCGAAATCCTTCATAGGACGGGTTCCCGGGTAGAGCTTGTTCCATTGGCCCTTAGGGTTAGAGCGGCGTGCGAGAATACGGTCAAATGTCTTCTTCGCTATCTGCGCATATTCTTCGCTTCCCGTAGCCTTGGCCAGCTGAGCGAATGCCATGCAGGCAAATGTGTTCGAGAAGATGTTATACGGCTGCACGATAGGCTTTCCCTCCCTCGTTACAGAGAAGTAGAAGTCGTAGTTACCGTCGTGACCGTATTTTTTCAGGAACTCGGCACCGTCTATGGCAGTCTGAAGCCAGAGAGGATTCTTTTCGAGATTATTGTAAAGCATGGCGAAAAGCCAGACCTCACGTCCCTGAAGCCAGATGAATTTGTCCGTGTCAAAGACACTTCCGTCACGGTTCAGACAGCTGAAGTATCCTCCGTACTCCTTGTCGATGGAATGGTTGAGCCAAAAAGGCAGACAGTTGTCGCGAAGCTCCCTTTCGTACCGGGAAGCGAGTTCCTTGAAATTAATTTCAGTGTTCATATTCGTACAAATAATTTTGTTTGCAAAATCGCGGCTCAAATTTAGTCAATTTTACCCGAATAATAAGTAATCGTTAAAAAATAACTTGAGGCCAAATTACGATTATTTCGCAAGTTATCACTATTTTTGCACCATTTACAGATAAAAAGGCGTTTATGAAAGTAATAAACGAAAGAAGGCAGGATATAATCAATACAATATTAAATCAGGGAGTAGTAAAAGTTTCACTTCTTGCAGAAAAATATAAGGTAACACAGACCACGATACGCAAAGATCTCACTTACCTCGAAAAAAAAGGACTGCTGCAGCGTTCCTATGGTAACGCCATCGCCTGTTCCGCTCCTGTAAAGGACATATCTCTGGGCAAGAAAAAACTCATAAACTATAATGCCAAATTCCGCATAGCCAGGGCCGCTGCGGAGCTGATAGAGGAAAATGACTCCATTTTCATGGCCTCAGGCTCCACCATAGCCATCTTCGCGGACAATCTCAAGCCAAAAGGACGGCTTAACGTGGTCACCATCTCCGTGAACATCTCCACCACGCTCGGAGAGAACGACAGCATCTCCGTGATGCAGATAGGCGGGATGTTATACAGCAACACCCTGTCCGTATATGGAAGCGATGCCATACAGTCGGTAAAAAATCTCTTCTGCTCGAAACTTTTCTTCGGTATCGACGGCATGTCCCTTGAGCACGGAATCACCTGCGCCACCAGGGAAGAAGCCGAACTTACGCAGGAAATGATGCGCTCCGCGGAGAAGAAGATAGTCCTGTGCGACTCCGGGAAGCTCGGTAAAAGAGGCTTCGCCCGCATCTCCGGCATCTCCGACATAGACATCCTGATCACCGACACTTCCTTTCCGCAGGAAGCCAAGGAGCAGTTCGAAAGTGCCGGCGTACAAGTGATCATGGTCTAGAGCCGTGATATTTCACAAGTCCCTCTATAGGGGATTTGATGACATTTCCTATGCTCATGCCGAATTCCGACGCCACCTCGGCGAGAAGTCCCTTGTGATAATATCCGACAGAGCCTACGCAATTCAAGCTATATTTCTTATAGTCAGGATAAAGCGTTACGATATTACGGAAGAAATCACGAAAGGCTCCCACAATGAGCTCCCTGCAATAAGGATAGTTGTCGATATTCTTCCCCACCCACGTGCAAAACTGTGCACAGTAGCGGTTAGCCTTAGGCTTGCGATATACCTGTTCTATTATCTCTTCGGCGTTCTTGCCGACGAGGACTTTCACCTGCGCATAAACGTCCGAAGGCATATTTTCACGCGCGTAATCGCGAAGAAGCGTTTTTCCTATATAGCCCCCGCTGCCTTCGTCTCCAAGGATGAATCCGAGTGAATCGACATTGAGCGTAACCTGACGACCGTCATAAAGACAGCTGTTAGTCCCTGTCCCCAGTATGGCGGCAAATCCGGCGCTGTCGCCAAGCAGAGCGCGTGCCGCAGCGAGCAGGTCCATGGCCACGAATATGGTCCCTGCATTAGGGAACACCCCGGCAAGAGTCTCCTTCATGAAATCGTAATCGAGTTCACTTACCCCTGCGCCGTAAAAATACACTTCCTTCACTTCAGAAGGATCGAATCCTGCGGGGAGATTGGCCCGTATGTCAGCCTGTATCTCAGGGCCCGAAATGAAATTGGGATTATAGCCCAGGCTGTTAAAAAAGGCCGGAGCCTCGCCACGGGCGCGTATATACGCCCAGTCGGTCTTGGTAGAACCTGAATCTGCAATCAGTATCATATGTGTTTTTATAGTTGTTCAGTAATCGTTAAAAAATAACGGGACACCTGCAAATCTTTACCAACTTATTTTTTACCGCTTACTCAATTCTCGCAAGTTACAAAAATATCCCTGTCCGTGGACTGTTTATTTTCTGATTTTATAACCGATGTAGGCATAATAGAAAATGAAAAGATAGCAAGGCAGGCATATCCAATAGGCGGCCTGATTGCCTATCCCGTCCTTGAGGAAACCGAATATGAGCGGAATCAGCGCACCGCCTCCGAAAGAGGCCACCACGAGAGACGAACCCACCTTGGTGAAACGGCCCAGATCCGTTATGGCCAGCGGCCAGATGGCAGGATTCATTAAAGAACATGCCAATGCGATGAACGCGACACACCAGATGGAGACATGAGACGGAGTCAGAACTATGAGCAGCGTGCCTATGACAGCCAGCCAACAGCAGATGCGCAGGGCCTTCACCTGAGATATGAAGCGTGGGATAAAGATGATTCCGAGAATGTAACCTATAGCCATGCCAATGCTTGGCCAAAGCGCATATACCTGAGGATTGGGAAGATGGAGAGAATTGGCATAATCCACGACAGACGACAGGGCGAGAGTCTCCACTCCTGTATAGAAGAACATGGCCAGCGCTCCGAGGATAAGATGAGGGAACTGCCAGATGCTCGTCTTGCCGGCCGCATAAGGACAGTCGTCGGCCTGTTCTTCGTCCTCCCCCGTCGCCTTCACCTCCTCGAGAGGAGCGAAAAGGGTGAGGATGCCCAAGACTACGAATATGCCTATTATGATGATGAACGGCGTGGTGATATCCGTGAGAACCGCCTCGTCTATGCTCTTGCCTATGACGGCCGCCAGAAAGACAGGAGCCGCGGCCCAGGCCATGGAATTGCAGATGCCCATGAGACTCATCCTCCTGGCTCCGCTCTCCATGGGCCCGAGTATGGTTACATAAGGGTTGATGGCAGTCTGCAGGACCGTATTGGCCACTCCGCTCAAGAATGAGGCGAAGATGAAAAGAGGAAGGCTCTCCCCCTTGGCCGACGGAATGAACAGGACGAATGCCACGGCGAAAAGCACGAAGGAGAGGGACATGGTCTTCTTATAACCTATCTTTCCTATGATCTTGGCAGCAGGATAGCTGAACAGCAGGAAAGCGCAGAAAGTGGAGGCTATCAGAAGATACGACATGCCCGAAGACACTTCGAGAGTGGACTGGAGAAGCGGGATGAGGTAGCTGTTGATGCCCAGGGCAAAGCCCACGATAAAGAACATCGAGCCTATTATCGCGAGAGGAAGGGCGTAATTTCTGTTTTTACTCATTATGTAGATGCGTCAGTAAACGATAGAACTATTATTCAATGGGGTGTCAGAACGGAAGGGAGGCATAGAGGCCGTTGAATGTCTGCATTCCCTTCCACACCGGAGTGCCGAAGGCGGAGTTGTCGTTGGTAGGGTCGCAAACGTACCACTGTCCGTCCACATAGATATGCGGAATGACATGTCCTATCACGGAAGAGGAGAAGTAGCACTGCCCATGGATGTAGCGTGCAGGTATGCCGGCGGCGCGGCACATGGCCACCACAGCGTGCGCCATGTCGCAGCAGTTCCCGCCCTTTTCCTTTATCGTACCCACGGCGCCTTTACGGGTGTTATAGTAGTTCTCCCACTCCCAGCGGTCGCGTGCATATTCAAATATGGCCTCGGCCTTCTCCCTGTCGGAAGTCTTTCCCGAGATGGCCTCCTGCATGGCGGAGACCACCGTGTCGTCGTCTATGGGACAGTTGGTGGCGCTGCGAAGATAATCCGAGCACCATACGCTCACCTTTTCCGGGAGAACGCTGTGGTGACGGTAATGGTCCATCACCCTCGCCACGCAGACAAGAGCCTGGGCGAAAAGAAGATTCCCCACGTACTGCTCACTTTCGGAAGTATAATTGTACTCGACGGAAGAATCGCCGCTGCGGTCATCCTTCCATGTGCGCGTGCCGAAGCAGCAGTAGTTAGGATAGGCTCCCACCTTCGCGGCATAGGCGTTCATCTTCTCGATGGCCCATTTCAGCGCCGGAAGGGAGATCTCGTCCTGTTCGAAAGTGTTCCACGACATGGACGAGGCGGAAGAATATTTCGGAATCTCGACATCGGACTGTTTCTGCCAGCTGTCAGGATACTGCTCTATAAGTCCGATAATGGAGCAGGCGGCGGAAAAATACTTGGCCTGGCTGTAATCGACGCCCTCCACGTTAACGTACAGGGGCATCTCATCGGTCTTGACGAAAGTCTCGTAGGCCTGCGATATGGCCTGCAGGAACTCTCCGTTCCATGAGGAAGGTGTAAATTCCCTATCTAGAGACTCACTGTTGCCGCTGCTTTTGGTACATGCACAGCCTGCCAGAAGCAGGACGGATGTCAACAGGACGGCGTGGGCATAAAATGCCGGATTAAACAATCTGTGTTTCATACTGAAGTGTCATTATCTGCGGGTTTTTCGGCAGATACGGGAGCGGTCAGGCTCCCGTATCCAATAAAATTCTTACAATCAGAAAGTTTCTCCCTGATGATACATGTCGAAGTCGAACTGCTGATCCTTAAGGGCGGTGTAAACGTTCTCGGTAATGTCGTTATCGAGAATGTACTTGTATGCTCTCGCAAGGATATAAAGTTCACGGACAGGCGAGATGTAACCCACATAGCCGTCAAGTACTATAGTGCCTGATGCATCGGTGCCGAACTGCTGGAAGTTGCCTATCTTCCCGAGAGGAGACTTATTCCAGCCGTTCTTCACGAACGCACGACCAAGATGTATGGAAGTGGCCTTCACGATGAACTTGACTCCTACCGTAGAGATAGCCTCACCATTATATTCAACCAGCTTATTATTGGTATCATATTCATACCACGGAGTGGCACCCCATGCACATCCGTTCGTCGCTGAAGGAATCTGCGCGCTGAGATTGCAGCCGTCGCCGTAGGTGAACTCATCGTTACGTTTCTGCATGGTCTCGATGAAGCCTTCACCTTCAACGGTTACAAGGTTAAGGAAAGCGCGGACCGCTATCTCCCATGCCTGAGCCGAAGTATATTCCGTATCGCCCACCTTGACTGACCATACGCCCCACTTGGAGTCATACTGGTTACCGTCGTGCCCATAAGGGTTACCCGACGGCTCTCCGATAGGAATGAAGTGCACGTTCTCCCAAGCGCTGTTGTTGTCCGTGCAATGAACGCCCTCGGCATCCACCGTACCCATGCATTTTTCCCAAAGAGGGAGACACTTCACGAACTCAATGGCGAAATCACGGATGGTAGCCTCTGAAGGCACGACATACTCTGCCTGCTTAATGGCTATCTCAAGGCCTTCGGTAACGTTTCCTCCCTTGATGATGACCTTGCCTTCGCGGGCATCACCGGTGTTCGATTTCACGCTTACCTTAATCTTGGCAGGAGATGCAGCTGCGCCCGATGCAGGGTCAACTGTAATCCAGTCGGCAGTTACCTCGGCTGTCCATGCCTCCTTGGCGATGAATGTCGCTTCCAGGCTCTTGGCATCAGCAGGAAAATCAAGGTTCTTGGTCTGAAGCTCTATGTCAGGCATCTCTACGCCGTAGAGGTCATAGTCGAACTTGACGTTCTTCACGGCGTCATAGACGTTCTCCGTAATCTTGTTCTCGATAAGATAGTCATAGAAACGGCAGAGAACAAGGAACGCGCGCATAGAACAGATATATCCGTGATAAGGCTCCATGACGACAGAACTGTTAGGATCTTTCTCGAAATTAAGGAAGTTACCTATCTTGCCCAACTCCGGAGCCCTCTTGAGGAACCAAGGAATGGCACGTACCATGAAAGCCACGTCGCAAGGATTCTCCTCTGAGAAATTCATAGGTCCTATCTCTCCCTCATTCGTGCTTTCATACCAAGGATACGTTCCCCAGACAGCCCATTCTTCGGTAGAAGGGATCTTTTCGGTGAGAGCCTTTCCGTTACCGAGAGTATGTACAGGAGTGTTACGCTCCACCTGCTTGGTAGCGGATCCTTCAGGGGTTACAAGGTCAAGGAAACCTTTGGCAGCCACCACGAAGCACTCTGCGGCAGTATAAGTCTGGCCTGCCACGGTAATGGTGTGATATGGCTGATATTTGGCGTCATACTGGTCTTTGCCGTCGGCGTAAGCTCCGCCGCTGAAAGGAATAGGAATGAAATGAACGTTCTTCCATGCTCCGTCCCTGTCCGTGCAGTGGCTGGCGTCGGCGCTCACATCACCCGTGGTGTTCTCCCAGATGTCAAGATAAGACACCAGTGCCTCGGCGAAGCCCTTCAAAGTGGCTGCCGATCCGAGATAATCGGTGGATACGCTCTCAGGAAGCTTGCCGTCTTTCTTATAGAGAGAAAGCGTACGTGCGAGAGTGATGGTGGCGCGGTTGGTGGAGAATGCTATGGCCGAACCGTTCTTATAGAAAACGGTCTGATTAGGAATCTGACCCTTCTCCTTGACTGCGGCGAGGATGTTGGCCGCTACAGCCTGCACGCTCTCGTCGCCCTTGACGGCTATGGTCTCAGCCTCGTAGCTGTCCCTGTCGGGATGCTCGGCGGCCTTGTAGTTAAACACATCGACATCGCCTGAAGTCGTACCTGCGATAATGTTGGTTACTACCGTACACAGAGCATACTGATACTGAGGCTGTGTAAGAGTAATGTCTCCCACCTTAAGAGAGGCAGGAATGGCCGTAGTGGACTCCCACTCGGAATACATGGTCGAGAAAGCCTCCACCAGAGTCTGCTGCGCGATGGTGGCAACAGGTTTAACATCAGATTCCGGTTCCTTTTCCTTGTCACAGGCCGCAAAAAGAGCGGCTGCTGAAACCAGAGCGATGAGATAATTCCAAATTTTTCTCATAAATAAAACTTTTTTAGTGAATAGTGGTTATTGATTGAAATATTCATTGATGTCAGGAAATTCTCCGAGGCCGTAGCGGAAAAGGACTATTCCCTTGACGCTTGTACCTTTATAGACATTGCAGTCCTTGAGTATCCCTTCAGCATCCATAGGGCTCACACCGTTGTCATTCCCTGTATAAGTGGTGGTTCCGGCCCAGCACTCGGCTCCGCCCGTGTTACCGGCGATGCGCTCCGCCACCTTCTGACAGGCGGCGTCCGAGTAGCCGTAGGAATAGCGGTAGATCATAGGCATGAGCACATGTATATACTCACCCATCTTGTCCACGTTCTGTCCGTACCAGTAACCGTCGCGGGTCTCGTCAGGCATGAGCGCGGCGGAAGTTACAAGTCCCTCGCCGTAGCTGTCGCACAGTTCGCGAAGCTCCCTGCAGCAGCGCGTCACGGCGCCCACCGCATTGACCTCAGCCGAAGGATTGTGCTTGGGAGCCGTGCCCCCGAAACGGATGTAGTCCAGATGTATGCCCTTGACGCCGTAGTCCTCGATATAGGATTTGGCGTTGGAGACTATCCTTTCGAACACTTCGTCCTTATAGCGGTTGTTCTCGTCGTCTATAGGATTGATCCAGCCTCCGTTATAGAAGCACTGTATCCATGCGTGCACGGCAAGTCCCTCGCTCTCGGCGGCTTCTATAAACGCCGTCGTACTCTTTTTGGAAGACTGGTTGAAAGCGGCATAATTAAGGATGATGTGATCGTATCCCTTGGCTTTGAGCGACTTAAGATCGGCGCAGTCGTCTGCCATAAGGCTAGGTATGTGGCTGCTCCACACCCATACGCCTGCGCGAACGGTGCCGTCAAGACTGAATATGATGTTCTCCGCGCCCTTGCTCGAATAAGTGAGATTACGCCACTGCGCTCCCCCGTCGGGAATACGCTGATAGCTTCCCCTCGCAGCCTGCACGGGAGCCTCCTCTGCGGAGCCGAACGCCGCACTTCTGACGAACTGGTCAATAGCCTTGCCGGAAGCTCCGACAGAAAGTTTCAGAGTGAAGTCCGAATCGGAGGCTATGCCTGTAAGCAGGGTCTCGTCTTCAGTGGAAAGGACCAGACGTTCACCAGCTCCAAGAGTTGCTCCTTCCGGAGCGCTGTAGATGCACTTCCGGTCAAAATACTGGTCGCTGAGATATAGCCCGACCCCTGACAGATCGACGCTCTGTGAGCCTGAGTTCAGAATCTCCACCCAACTGTGGGCGTCAGTAGTCTGGTCATGAGCAGCTATCTCATTGATGACCAATCCGCCCCACTTGGCGATGTCGTTTTTCAACTCATGTCCGCAGCCAGCCGACAGAAGCACCGCAAGAAGAAAATAGAAGTTCCTGCGCATAGCTTATGCCTTTATGACGCCTTCTTCGCGAAGTCCTTTTTCGGCCTCGGTCAGTCCGCCGTATTTCTTGATCGCCGCTTCGCACACTTCGTAAGAGAGAGACGGGTTACGTTCAACCATGGTACGCGTAAGACGGTCTATGACCTTGTTGTTTATCAGATGCGCGTGAACCATTCTGTTGCCCTCGACACGGCCGAGACGGCACATTATGGTGGTGCTTATCATGTCGCAGATGAGTTTCTGCGAAGTGCCGGATTTCATACGTGTACTTCCCGTTATGAACTCCGGTCCGGTGATGACCTCCACCGGATAATCGGAATATTCCGAGATGGGAGATCCGGGGTTGTTCACGAACGAGCCCGTAGGGATGCCGTGCTCGCGGCATGCCTTGAGAGTGGCCAGAACGTAAGGGGTGTTACCGCTCGCGGAGATGCCCACCACGATGTCCTTCTCGCTTATGTTCTTCTCCTGCAGGAGCTTCCATCCTTCCTGTACGTCATCCTCCATCTCCTCGAGATCGAGCACGAGATTCTCCACCCCTCCGGCGAGTATGCACTGTATCATGTCCGGAGACACGCCGTAAGTGTTAGGTATCTCCAGCATGTCCAGAACGGCGAGCTTTCCGCCCGTCCCGGCGCCGCAGTAAAACATTCTGCCTCCTGCGCGAAGCTGTTTTTCGATGGCGCTCACCAGCTTTTCAAGCTCGGGAAGCACCTTCTCTATCGCGAGAGGAACCTTCTTGTCCTCTTCATTGATCTCGCGCAGCAGTTCAGCTACGGTTTTTTTCTCCAAATGGTCGTGCAATGACGGCTGTTCTGTAAGTCTTAATGCCATAAATATCAAATTTTTAGATTTTCTTGCTTTTAATTTCTCCTATGATTTTTCCGTCCCGGACGAGCACTGCTCTGACTTCCTGTGAACGGTTGATGACAAACGGCAGCGTGTATAAAGCCGATTCCGGTCCCGGTTGGCTTCCGTCGAGAGTGTAACGTATCTCCGAATCAGGAAGGTCGGACGAGATGGTTACCACCTTATCGTGCGCGGTGTCCTGATGGAACTCTATGTACGGACTGAAGAAGTTACGGCAGGCGCCGACTCCGAGCGCGTCAAGTCTGTCGAAATGACGCTCGAGTCTGCGGGTGAAACCGTCCCAATCCTTGGCGGCTGTGGTCCATCCGCTCTCGGCGATGGCGCACATTCTCGGATATGCCATATACTCCACTCTGGCGGGTGTCGGCATATACTCTGTCCAAACACAGCCTTCCACTCCGAGAATATATTTCTTTTCGTCTTCGCTGAGCACGTCCGGCACAGGATTATATTCGTACATGGTGCGCAGCATCGTAGGTCCGCCCATGGCAAGAGGCTCGCTGTCCGGATCTCCCTGCCAATAGTCGAGGTAGTATTTGGGATACGGAGCCATGACCGCATAATGATGCATCTTCGCGGCCTTTATTCCGCCCTCCTCACCGAGCCACGACATAACCCTGGCGTTAGGGGCAAGACCTCCCTGAAGTATCTCGTCCCAGCCTATGATCTCGCGCCCCTTGGAATTAATGTATTTTTCTATTCTCTGTATGAACCAGCTCTGCAGTTCAAACTCGTCCTTAAGGCCAAGTTTTTTAATAAGAGACTGACAATGAGGACATTTTTTCCAGCTGGCCTTAGGACATTCGTCTCCTCCGATGTGGATCAGGTTTGACGGGAAAAGTTCCATCACCTCGTCCAGGACATCCTCCAGAAACTTGAAAGTCCCCTCTTTAGGGCAGTAAACCTGACGGAAAATGCCCCATTTGGTGGCCGTTTCATAGTGGTCTTCCAGACCGCAGCTCAGCTGCGGATAGCAGGCTATGGCGGCCAATGCATGTCCCGGCATCTCTATCTCCGGAATGATGGTTACATAGCGCTGCGCCGCGTATTCCACCAGCTCACGAACCTGTTCCTGCGTATAATATCCTCCATAGGGCTTTCCGTCATATATGCCTGAAGCGAGAGAGCCGATCACGGTCTCGCGGCGCCATTGGCCTTTCTCGGTAAGAAGAGGATATTTCTTGATCTCAAGTCTCCAGCCCTGGTCTTCCGTCAGATGCCAATGGAACCTGTTGACCTTATGTAGAGCCATGAGATCTATATATCTTTTCAAAAAATCTACGTCGAAGAAGTGCAGGCAGCAGTCGAGGTGCATGCCTCGATAACTGAACCTCGGCGAATCTTCTATGACGCAGCATGGCACGCTCCACTTCTTCACGGATTTCCTCTCGGAAGAGAATATGTCCGCGTCCATCAACTGGAACAGTGTCTGCAGTCCGTAGAACGCCCCGGCCCCATCGCCGTACTCGACGACTATGCGGCCCGGCTCCACATGCAGTGCATAAGCCTCGGCAGGAAGCCCGGCGTCAAGGAAAAAGATGCCTTCGGTCTGCGTAAAATCCACAGGCGACACTTCAAGAGAAAAGCCCGAGACCCTCTGAAGGCGTTCGTTAAGAAAGCCCACCGTGCGCAGAATCTCTTCTCCTTCAGCATACACCAAAGTGTGCCTGGTGATACTGAACGCCCCTTCGCTTCTCTCAACATGCGAAGGCTGCGGAATGACGCTGATCGCCCCGCTCTCCGGGTTCCCGGACTGTTTACATCCGAGAACCAGAGCGAGAACTATAATTACACTAACCAATCTGTTCATTAAAACGGTATCTCTACAAGTTCACCAACCTTCTCTCCATTATGCTTTATTCCCTGAGCCTTCACCACTGTTCCCTTTGCAGGAACGAAAGGTCTCGTGAATATAGGAGAACTGAGTTCCGGAGTGCTTCCGTCCACAGTGTAGTGGATGGCGGCTCCAGGATAGGCGAGCATCATGTCGGCATCTTCCGGACGTGTGAGGTTGACGCTGTCGTAATCGAAAATCACGTTCCAATAAGACTTCGACGCGTTCACATTCTCGGCCGCTATGCGATCCATCTCCTTTTCCATTCTGCAACGGAATGACCACCAGTCCTTGTTCTCACGGATTGTCCATCCGGACTCCGCAAGAGCCGACGTGCGCGGATAAGCGTTGTATTCCACCTTCTCCGTGTTCGGAGCATATTCTCCCCAGAGACAGCCTTCCACTCCTATGATGTATTTCTTGCTCAGATCCGGAATGGAATCCACTGCCGGGAAGTAATTGGCTATCTTCTTCAAAGGCAGGAAGCGCGGCTGATTGGCCGGTTCACGAAGCGGACCCTCCTGATAGTAGTTGAAATAGCACCAGCGGTCCGGCGAGAGTATGACTTTGTGTCCCATCCTTATGCCTTTCGCTGCAGGACCGTGTCCGCGATAAGACTGAGCTATCATCTCCTTGTTTACGCCCTTGCAGTCGAGAATTTCATCCCATCCTATCACCTGCTTGCCGTGGGCGCGAAGGAAAGCGCTGATACGGTTCACGAAATAGGACTGAACCTCGTCATAGCTCTTGAGGCCCAGCTGCTTCATTATCTTGCGGCAGTACGGGCTGTTTCTCCACGCGTCCTGAGGACATTCGTCTCCTCCTATATGATAATATTTTGAAGGGAAAAGCGGAATCAGTTCTGTAAAGACATCCTCCAAGAACGAAAGGGTGGCCTCACTCGGGCAATAGACATCCGTCTTTACGCCCCAGTCCGTGGATACGGAATAAGTCTTGGTCGTATCACAGGAGAATCTCGGATATGCGGCAAGCGCTGCGGTAGAGTGTCCCGGAATCTCTATCTCAGGAACGACTTCTATCTGACGAAGCCTTGCATATTCCACGACTTCGCGCACGTCATCCTGCGTGTAAAATCCGCTGTGAGGCGTACCGTCAGGGTCCTTTCCATTATAATCCGAAGTAAAAGGGCGTTTCGAGCCCACCTCGGTGAGAAGCGGATATTTCTTTATCTCTATTCTCCACCCCTGGTCTTCAGTAAGATGCCAATGGAATTTGTTCAATTTGCGTATGGACATATAGTCTATGAAGTCCTTGACGAATTCCTTAGGATAGAAATAACGTCCGCAGTCAAGCATCATGGAGCGGTACGGCAGAGCCGGATAGTCGCTGATGCGGCAGCACGGCACCGTCCACTTCACTCCGGAGACTTTCTCGGAAGAAAGAATCTGCGCCGGAAGCAGCTGAGTAAGACTCTGAAGTCCATAGAATGCTCCGGATGGAGTTGACGCTTCTATAATAACACCCTTAGGGCTGACTTCCATCCTGTACTCTTCTTCTCTTAGGCCATCTGCCTTACGAAGAATTATGTCCGACCCCTTGCCTTTACTTAGATCTATGCCTGTAGAATTCCTGACACGCTCCACAAAAACCACGGCGGCCTCGGCGAAACTGTCATCACCTCCCTGCACGCGAAGTCCGCTGCCGGAGCGGAGAGTGAATTCTCCTTCGAGAGACTCAAGAGAAGCTGGTTCGGGGATTATCCCGTAACAACGCCAATCCTTCTGCGGCTCTGCGCTTTCGGAGTCTATGGCATCGGAAAGTATCTTCCTTACGCCGTCGGCATAGACAGACGGAGCCTTGGGAGAAAGAGGATAAGGAGCCTTTATATAGATATGCATCTGCTCGGTTTCGTACTCATAGCCCTTGCGGACCCTATAAGCGCGTTCCGACGGCAGATAAGAGTTCTGTCCGTTAGTATATCCTGCGAAGAATATGGTCTTCTGCGGGAAAGCCTCACGCGCGGCTATCTGATATTCGCAGAAGGGCTCTCCGTCAGAGAAGAAGAAAAGCACACCGTCGAGGTCCACTACATGCAGATGGTAGCGGAGCTTGCTCGGTACAGGGCCTGCCTTGAAACGATCGAGAATCTCGCCTTCCCACCTGCGCACGTCATCGGCAAAGGAAGATGATACGGCTGACGAGCAGCGCGCAAGAGAATCGGCATGATGACGTACATCGTCAGCCGTTATCTCGTCTTTCTGATAAGGAAGATCGACCGTCTCATTCACCAGACGAAGAAGTCCACGGCTCTTTACAGGGGTGAATTTCACCTCTTCGATGTCAGCGGCAAGTTCCTGTCCGCAGACTTGCGCATAAGCGGCATCGCGCGGCCCGAACGCCGGGTCAACATTACCTGACGCGCCTGTGAGGAAGAACACCTCGCCGCCCCATTTCTCTGAAAGTATGGACGAACAGACTCCCGGATAATCCGAAGAAACGGCTACGCTTCGAGGTCCCATGCACACCGGATGGCATGCCAGATTGACTATCGAAACCATAGGAGCGCCCTTGCGGATGAAACGCGCCACATAGACATCGTGATCGATGGGACCTGTCCGCTCACAGCGGTTACCGTTGATGAGCGTCATACCCTTTCCTGTCTCCATGGTGAAAGGCTTGAACTCCTCCTCCGAGGTAATGGTCCTTACGGCATTGTCCACCAGGGTCTCGATCATGCGGAGCTTCCACGAAAGGTTGGTTCCTCCGGCTGCCACAGACGCACCTCCGCTGCGTGGAGCGGAGTGCGTGTGGATGTTATGCATAAGGATTCTTCCCAGATCCAGTCCCGACCTCTCGGCTATCATGGTCCTTATGGTGTCGGAGATGGATGGAGATATCTCCATAAGATCGTTGGATATGACGCACACCTTCTGACCTTCACCGTCCTTGATTACAAGACAATGAGTCCTGAGGTTCTGATGTATGCCGTCGGAAAGGCCCTCTCTGGCGGCGAATCCCGCCAGGACCACATGCTCTTCCGGAGCGGGGGTGATGTCCGCCGAACGGTAATTCATCTCCAGGCGGGAAGAATTGCACCCTGCCGCCAGAAAGAGCACGACTGAAAATAGAATAACGCTTTTTAACTTCATATTCATTTACCCACTAATATCCCGGATTCTGAACAAGAGTGCCGTTGGATTTGGTCATCTCATTGGCAGGAATTGGCATGAGATAATTGGCCCACTCCCCGTCCTTCTTATAGAAATGCTTCTGGGTAGGAGGAATGTTCAGGCAGCAGTCGCCGTAATCCACCCAATAATCCTTTCCGAGCCAACGGTATTTGATGCAGGAACCTTGTACCTGAACAGCGCCCTCTGAATCCATATTGGCCTGTTCGAAAATATCCCTACCGTTGGACTCTATATAATCGGCTCTCTCCTTTGAGTTGAGCCAATAATAGCAGGTGTTGTTCAGACTCTCGTCATAGGTGCGGGCCACGCGATAAATGGTCTCCTTGGCTGTTCCGTTCTCCTCCAGTATCATGGTTCTCATGGCGATGATAGGAACGTTCTCATAGAAAGGAGCCGTCTTCCACCGGCGCACGTCGAAATAACGGAAAGTCTCGAATGCAAGTTCCACCCTGCGCTCGTTCACTATCCTGTCCCAAAGGCCTTCGCCGCTCTCGCTTACCTCAGGCATGCCTGCACGTGTGCGGATCTTGTTGATATACTGACGGCAGAGCGTCTCGTCGCCTGTCATATACGCACATTCAGCGTAGTTGAGATACATCTCGGCCAATCTGAACCAAGGATAAAGGAGCGATCCCGTCTCCGATTCGGTTATAGGAGAAGTAGGGATGTACCACTTCATCATCTCAAGCCCCATAGCTCCGGTAGAACTCCACAGGTGCTTGGACTTGGACGTGTAGCTCGGTTCCGTCTTGCCTTTTGCGAAATCGCTTTTCTGTACACCTTCATAGTGAAGCGCCAGATCAAGAGTATTCTCATGATAACCAGTACCGTCGGTGTTAGGATATGCTCCGCCGTGATAAGCTACGCTCTGGTAGAAGCGCGGGTCGCGTCCGTCGAAAGGCTTCTGAGGGTTATAACCGGAACCTTCTTCGAAGATTTTCTTACCGTTGGCCATCTCGTAATCGATGAACATGGCCTGGGTAGGCTCGAACGCCGTCCATCCGTTAAAATAAGGAATGGAGTAGAGAAGCTGTGCCTTCTTCATCGTGTTGTCGTTGGCATCTGAATTGGCTATGAAGAACTTGGCCCAGATGAGCTCCGGCGAATCAGTGTTTTTCCACACTCCGTCATAGGTCTTGTCAAGACTGTATGCGCCATCCACGTCGGCTCTGTCTATGATCTGTTTGGTGGCGTCAAGAGCCCTCTTCCATTTGTCCGCGCTGTATGTTCCGCGGAAGATGCCGCCTTCCGGACGGTCAGGGTCATTGAAGAGAGGCGATGCGGCCACAAGAGTGAGACGGCTGCGCAGCGCGAGAACCACGTCCTTGTTGATTCTGCCCTTGAGAGCGTTCTCCTTGGAAGGAAGAAGGCTGTAGGCAGTGTCCAGGTCTTCGAGAATGAAATCCACGCAATCATCGAACTTATCCCTCTGCGCATCATAGACATCCGTCAGATTATATGGCTTGGTGACGATAGGCACGCCAGCATAGCGCTGTACGAGGTTGAAATACGACCATGCGCGGAGGAAATACGCCTCTCCCTTGAGTCTGGTCAGGTCCTCCTCCCCTATCTTCGTACCCTTCTCGTCCACATATGCAAGGAAATAATTGATCCTGTATATACGCTCGTAGGTGCGGTTCCAGATGTTAAGGATGGTGGTTCTGGTACTGTGCGCAGGACCGCCTTCGTTCATGTACATGATATTGTCCGGAGTCATGGTTCCGGAAGCTATATACCTGGTGGAAGTACCGCCGTAGCGGAAATATCCCTCGTCCGTAATACAGCCTATGTTGCCCTCCTGGAATGGATCGGGAAGAACTGTATATATGGCGTTTATATAATTTTCTGCCAATGCCGCACTGTTGAAGACCGCGTCTTCGGACAGTTTGTCCAGAGGAGTCTTGTCGAGGAACCCGTCATTGCATGAAAGCGCGAGCAGAGCGACGGCAAATATTGCTGATATCTTTTTCATACTCATTACTATCTTAGAAAGTCAGTTTAACACCGGTGTTGAATATCCTCATCTGCGGATAAGTCTGATATGACTCGTCGCTTGTCTCCGGATCGACATTCTTCAGAGGAGAGAAGGTAAGCAGGTTATAGCCTGCGATGTAGAAGCGCAGATTCTTGATATGCAGCTTATTGGTCAGATTTGTATTTGCAAGATTGTATCCTATCTCCACGTTCTTCAGACGGAGGAAAGATGCATCGCGATAATAGAAAGACGAACTGTTCACACCGCCGTTGCTGACATTGGAACCGAGTCTAGGGTAGTTGGAGTCGGTGTTCGTAAGTGTCCAAGCCTTCTCGGCAGCTTCCTTCTCCACGTTACCCGAAAGCGGGTCCATAAGAGGAGCGTAGTAGAAGCGCGCCCTGGCCTGTCCCTGAAGAAGAACGGAGAAATCCAGATTCTTCCAGTGTCCGTCAAAGGTAAGACCATAGACTATCTCAGGTACAGACGTGAGGTCGCATCTCTTTCTGTCGTAAGACGTTATCTTGCCGTCTCCGTCGAGGTCCTCAAAGATGAAGTCTCCCAGGGTGGCACCTGACATCTGCGGATATTTCTCAAGATCTTCCTGACTCTTGTTTATGCCTATCACCTGATAGTAGAGCTGGGCGCCCATAGGGTGACCTGTAAGGTTCATGTATTCATGACCTTCGCCCCATGGAGTCTCGTCCATATATTTGATGCGGTTACGGGCGAACATGAAGTTACCGCTGAGATGATAAGCGAAATCGTTTGCGCTGATCTTGTTCTCGTGATGAAGCTGAAATTCGAAACCCTTGTTGGTCACGATACCAATGTTCTCATCCGGAAGGCTGTTGGTAAGTCCGGTATAATAAGGGATGGAGGCGTTTCTGGTGCAGAGAATGTTGGAACGCTCGGTGCTGAAATATTCAAGCTCCCAACCGAAAAGACCGTTGTTCACGCTTCCGTCCAATCCCAGGTTCCAGGTCTCGGCCACTTCCCACGTGATGCTCTGATTAGGTACCTTGCCAGGAATGATGAAGCTTACATCCTTGTCGTCAAGACGCAGTTTGTATGAAGAAAGGGACGTATATTCATAGGTGGTCATATACTGGAAGGCGTCCACCTGGTCATTACCCTGCTGTCCGTAGGAAGCGCGGAGCTTGAGGTTGGTGAGCCAAGGAGCGTTCTCCTTCATGAACGATTCTTCGGAAAGTCTCCATCCGAGAGACACGCCTGGGAAGAAACCCCAACGCTTGTCTGACGGGAAGTTCTCAGAACCGTCAAGACGGCCTATGAACTGGAACATGTAGCGGCTTTTCCAGTCGTAACCTATACGGGTGAAGTAGCTACGGCGTGCAGTCTCCGTGGCGTAACCGCCTATGCTGTACCAGTTCTTGTCCGCCGAACCTGCGAAGAACTCGTCAAGTATGTCGGAGTCGTATTTGTTGATGCCCGCACGGAAATAGTCAAGCCTGTAGGAAGCCTGCTCGAAACCGAGAAGCCCCGTGAAGTGATGTCCGTCGAAATCACGGTCGTAGTTGAGGTTCACGTTGACCGTAGTCTTGCCGCTGTTTTTCTGATACTCGTGAAGTACCGGCGTGCTCCAGTAAGAAGCGGTCTTCTCCTCGTAAGTCTCGGTAACCTCGTCATAAGACCAGTACTGCCAGTTCTTCTGCCAGTTCTTCTGGAAATTGCCTATGACATCATATGCCAAAGTTCCGTTGACTGACAGGCCCTTGGTTATGGATGCGAGGTCCCAGTTCATGGTGAACGTGGTGTTGATGGTGTTGATGGTGGTCCTGTCATATCCAGTGAGGTCCTGCACGAGAACTGCCGGGTTGGATCCGCCGCGAAGGTATCCGTTAGGATAATATGCAGCGCCCGTAGGTTTCAGACGGGTGGCGATGTAGAAAATACCGTAACTGTCAGAAGGGAAAGCGGAATAATTCTTATGCTGCTGACGGGCGTTAAGATTCACTCCGAGCTTGAGGGCTTCAGTAACCTTGATGTCGATGTTGGTACGGATGTTATACTGATCGTAATTGGTGGCGGACTTCTTATATATACCGTCCTGGTACTGTCCGTTAAGCTCTACGAAGTATGCTACATTCTTCCCCCCCCCCACTGAAATTCACGCCGTATTTGTGCTGCAGCGAGACAGGCTTGATGATCTCGTCGAACCAGTTCGTGTTAGGATAGTTGATGAGATCATCCCCGTCGCGGTAGTGCGCGAGCTGTGTCTCGTTATATACGGGAGCGGCGCCGGTGATGGCGAGCTCGGCGTTATAGGCGTTAGTGTAAAGAACGGCGTCGGCCATCTCCACCAGACGTGTAGGCTGCTGAAGTCCGAGGTCGTAGTTGAATGTCACCGTGGTGCCTTCATTGAATTGACCGCGCTTGGTCGTGACGAGTATGACACCGTTAGCGGAGCGCGCACCATAGATGGCACCCGACGCGTCCTTAAGGACGTTGACGCTCTCGATCTCGTCTCCCGACAGACGGCTGAACTCTTCGTTGCTTCTCGGCACACCGTCGATCACTATGAGCGGGCTGTTGTCGCCAAGGGTGCTGCGGCCGCGGATGAACATGGTGGCGTCATCCTTTCCCGGTTCACCGGTACGGTTGCTGATGATGACACCCGAAAGACGTCCGGCAAGACCCTGAGAGATGTTCACTCCGGAGTTCTTGGTAAGTTCACGTCCGCTGGTCTGGGTGACGGAACCCGTAAGGGTGAGTTTGCTCTGAGTACCGTAACCTACGACCACCGCGTCGCTGAGGAAAGTGGCTTCGGTGGTGAGTACGAAATCAATCGTCTGTCTTCCGCCCACTGCCTGCTCCTGGTCTTCAAAGCCCAGAAGACTGGCTATAAGAACAGCGTCTTCAGGAACATTGAGAGTATAACGTCCGTCCACGTCGGTCATCGCGCTGGACATGTTGGTAGTGGCCTGTCCTTTCACATAGACGATGACCCCTGTCAGAACTTCGTTCTCAGAGTCCTTCACAACTCCGGAAACGGTAATGGTTTTGCGATTCTGCGGATATCCGGCGGCGGAAGCCGAAGGAATACCGGATGCGAAGACCGCTGCACAGAGCAGGGCCGTCGCGATAAGATGCTTGGTGACAATTCCCATATTGTTAATTTTAGTGCTCTTGTAATCGGGTTAACGCTTACAATTTCATTTGTTGGCACAAATGTATAAATAAAATTTCGTTTCACACAAACTTTTCGGCAATTTTCTTGCGATTTGATAAGCAAAATGTTTCGTTTTAATTCAAAACGAAACATTTTGCTGAAATAAAAAGCCCGTGAGGAACAAGTCCCCGCGGGCAACAACAAAACAATTCTGAAACCAGTATCTCTGTCTATATGACCTGTCTATCCTTCTTTGATTTGGATATCTGGTCTATAACGAAAGCCAATGTGGCGTAAACCGCGAACTGTATCACAAGCCCCATCACCTGAGTACGGATCATAGGGAGTGTGCAGGCCGCATTGTTGACATTGTTGAACCCCTGAATCATAAAGGTGGAAGGGAAAAGATATGAGACAGCCTTCCAGAATGGGGAGAATGCGCTTACAGGCCATGCACAGCCGCTAAGGAACAGGCAGAGCGAAGACATAAAGAGAAGGACCACGAACACAGTCTCTCTATGCCGCACGAATCTGCTGAACGTAAAGCTGAACGCTACACATGTAACGACAAACAGAAGTATCAGCACGAGCAGCTCCGCCATGGTTCCCCTCTGCGGCATTCCGAATATCATAGGGACTAGCATAAGTCCGTAGATGGCTATTCCCACATATATCATGGCATAGGCGCTTGCCCTTCCGAAAAGTGAGCCTCCGTTGACCACACCGTTCTCGCGGAGAGTTCCGTTCATCACGCTCACACCGTAGAACATAGTCTGCTGGACAACCAGTATCAAAGCGGCGGACAGGAAGAATATGAGGAAAGACATGTTAGTGTTGAACGGTATCTGCTCCTCCGAAGGAATGGCGTTGATAAGCTCCTTTATATTTTCCTCACTCATGCCCTTGGCGGCATAACGGGACGCCTCGATCTGACCCATCTCATCGAGCATGGCGTGGTTGACAGCCATAGTCAAGTCCTTGTAATACAGGAAACTGGCCATATCGGCATAAGTAGATACAGTAGCCTGTTCCAAGTTGGCGAGACGCTCGTCGTAATCCTGGGGAAAGAGGATGATGCCATGCACTTTGCGCGCCTCCATAAGAGCCTCGGCTTCCTGCATGGTGGCGCAGTTATATGCCACTTCCACCTCGCGCGTCGCATCTATCTTACGGATAAAACGACGGCTGTCCGTACTCTGACTCATATCCACCACCGCTATAGGCATGTCATCCACCGTACCGCCGTGATATACCGCTCCGTAAACGAGCGGATATATCAAGCCTCCGAGAATGAAGATGATGGCCACATACGAGTCGGCAAATATTCTTTTAATTTCCTTTATCATCTCGAATAATTCTCATTAAGCCAAGCCCCTTTCAGCCTTCTGCATACGCAGAGCGGGCCTACGAGGAAGACAAGCATACATATAATATAAGGGCACATGGCGGCAAATCCGCTTCCGAAAATGGCCTCCTGCACATAACTGAGGTAATAGAACCTTAGCGGGAACAGGACGGACACTCCCTGTATGGCTCTCGGCATAGCCTCCACCGGAAAAGTAAATCCGGAGAAAGAGAAGGCCAATATAGTAAAGAGAGCCGCGATGCTGAGCGCAAAGCGAAGTGTAGGAAGAAGCCCGACTATGGTTATGGCGACAGCCTCATTGGCAAGTATGAATACTGTCATCAGAAGCATCATGTTCCCTATGCTTCCGGCAAGCGGATAATGGCAGAAGCCGAAGAGTATCAGGTCGAGACCAAGGCCGAGCAAAAGGTAAAGCAGCGTATAGGGAAGCAGTTTCCCCAACAGAGCCGCGCCCATGGAACCCCCGGCGGTCTGCATAAGTTCCTTGGATGTGCCGTAACGAAGTTCCGAGCCGAGCGCATATATCAGCACGAAGATGATGCTCAAGGCCAACAGCCCCGGAAGTATTATGTTGTTGAGATAGACGCCGTAATTGGTCGTGGCGTTGCCTATCTTGTGCTCATCTATCACTATAGGCTGGATAAGGCCCATTATAGCGCCGTCGCCGTAGCCTTTGGCCCGAAGCACTTCTCTCTGGACTGCACCGCCCGTGAGTGTAACCATCGTAAGTATGTCCTTGTAGCTCAGCGCTCCGCCTATAAGGTACAGGGAATTCACATAGTAAGTGAACACCGGGCGGCGTGAAGCGTTGACATCCTCGTTCATACCTTGCGGAATTACACAGAGCGATGTTATCTCGCCCGTCTGCATGGCGTCCCGGGCCGTAGTGAAGTCATCGTACTTGATGACCCTGCCGAGCTGAGTCGCATCCAGTTGGGCGCAGAAATTGCGCGACAGTGAGGAATTGTCCAGATCCACCACACCTATAGGAAGGTTCTCCGGAAGTCCCGCCTTGAAGAACGAAAGGTAGAACAGACAGCTCACCAGCATCACGCCTACTGACCCGAGAAGGTAAACAGGCTGATGGAGGATGCGTCCCACCTCACGACGCGCCACATTTAAAATTCCATTCTTCATGATAAGGTTTTCCTTATTTCTTTACTACGATGGCTGTCATGCCCGGACGAAGTCCGTCAACAGGAGCTGCAGGAACAGCTCTGACCTCGAAAGTCTTGGCATCGTATCCTCCGGTTTCGGTAGTGGCTCTCCAAGTGGCATAGGACTCGCGGACGGCTATGTAGTTGACGGTAGCCTCCACTTTCTTATTGTTAAGTGCCGGTATTTCAAGCGTAAGACGAGTGCCGTTCTTGATGGAGTTCATTCTGTCCTCGCGGATGTTGAACGTGAACCACATGTCATTAAGGTCTGTAATGGTGAATATAGGAGAGCCTGTTCCTACGAGTTCGCCCTCGTGAGGATAACGGGCGGACACTATTCCGTCGGCAGGCGAAGTGAGCTTGAGCTCCGAAAGATATGATTCCACCTCCATTACGGCTCCGTTCGCCCTGTTCACCAATGCTATGGCCGCATCCTTATCTTCTTCACGGGCGCCCTTTACAGCCATATCGTACTGAGACTTGGCCGCCAGGACTGTCGCTGCCGCAGCATTATACTGAGCGGTGGCCTCATCGAACTTCTGGTCGCTTATGACATTCTTCTCATGAAGGCGGGTGGCACGGTCGAGAGTCTTCTTCGCGATGTCCTCACCTACCAGAGCCTTCTGCCAAAGTTCATAAGCGCCGGCTATCTCTTCTTCGCGGGCACCGGCATTGGCCTTGTTGCGCTGAGCGGCTGCTGCATCGTAAGCGGCACGAGCCTGCGCAAGTTTGGCCCTCACTTCAGGAGAGTCTATATCTACGAGCACTTCGCCCTTGCGGACCATATCGCCCTCCTTGGCATAGAATGTTTCGATTCGTCCGGGCACCTTGCCGGATACACGATAGTCTGTCGCCTCGGCCTGACCCTGTATGACTTCGGGAGCAGGTTTGGTGAATACAATTCCAAGTACAGCCACAGCTGCGATAAGTGCAACCAACACGATTATTCCGATTAAGAGGTTGCCGTTTTTCTGAGTCTTTTCCATATTATGTTGTCTTTTTATTTACGATTTGGATTATTATAATCTGCCTTCTGCCTTTGCAAGGTTCACACTGCTCATCTGGAGTTCCACTCCGGCTTCTATCACTTCCGAATTGGCCTGAAGCCATGCCGTCTGGGCCTGAAGCACCACGCTGGATGCTATCATGCCCTCGTTCCAGCCTTCGGTGGCCACTCTGAGGTTCTCCTCGGCATTGGCAAGGTTGCTTTCCGCCGTGGTGAGTTTTTCGAGGGCTTCGGTCTCCTGCTGACGGAGCTGTGCGACCTGAAGAGAAATCATATGCTTGGCATCATCGAGCTTGATCTGCGTAAGATTAGCCTCCGCCTTGGCCTTGCGGGTCTTGTTATAGTATTCGCCGCCGTGGAAAAGCGGAACTGACACCACAACGCCTGCGGTCATGAAAGTGCCGAACTCCTTCTGATATCCGTTAAGAAGACTTGGGTTGGATACTATGTAATTGGCAGTAAGAGCTACTGTCGGAAGCATCTCCGAACGGGCGATGTCCACCTTGCGCGCGTAGATGTCCTGTGCGAGCGTGAGACTTTTAATCTCGGGACGTGCATTGTATATGTCCTCGTCTGAAAGCGCCGCCGTAATCTCCGGCTGCGGAATTCTGTCCGATCCTTCGTCGGCCAGCACGATGTCGCTGTCCAGAGGAAGACCGCATTCCTTACAGAGAAGCATCTTGGCAAGCGCCATTCCGTTGGTGGCCTTGGTAAGAAGCATGTCGGCTTCATTGGCCTTGACCTTTATGGTAAGAGCATCTGAAGGAGTGGCGAACCCTTCCGCTATAAGAGCATCGACGTCGCTTTCCATCTGATGCAGAAGTTCGGCATAACCCTTGGCAAGCCTCTGCTTTCCGGCGATAGACACTATCTGCCAATAAGCCTGCTCGATATCCACCAGCACCTGGGCATGTTCCTGATCGTACTGAGCCTGTGCCAATTTATGCGCATCAGAAGCCATCTTGTTGGCCGCCAATATCTTTCCGCCCATGAAAACAGGCTGCTGAACGGAGATGACTCCCGCAGCGGTGCGGCTGACATCTATGCTGAGGGCATCGCTTATCTGTGCTCCTATGGCATTGATAGGAGTGGCGATGTCAGTATTCTGAACATAAGTTATAAGCTTTTTCAGCGCCGGATCCGTAAGCACCTTGGCCAAGATGTCCGGATCGGAAAGAATGGCCGTCATCTGGGTGGCTATATCTCCCTGAATGGTGGTACCCATATTGGAAATCTGGGACATGGCCTCGTCGCTTACAAGTTGGAGGTTCTTGTTCGCATACATGTACGTTCCGGATGCCGTCACTTTCGGAAAGTAATTGGCGGCGGCTATCTTCTGGTCATACTTTGAGATCTTCACCTTTTCCTCCGCCGTCTTCAGTGAGCTGCTGTTTTCAACGGCCAGCTGTCTGCACTCATCGAGGGTCAGCACCTGCTGGGCTTGTGCCTGAAGCGAAAGCGCAGAGAGTGAGACAATTAAAATAACAATGTTTTTTCTCATATCTATAAATTTTGATTCTCGACTGAAACCGACGTCCTTCAAGCAAATATTTTACCAATTATAGCGAAAGTTGTATAGCAAAAAGGCGTTTCAATATTACATTTTGACGCAAAAAGCGACTTTTTAATATTTTTTACGTATAATTGTAAAGATTAATCGGGCGTCGGAGAACAAGTCTCGGCTTGATATCGGCAAACGCTCACTAAAACTTATCGGATATGCAGAATTACAGAGAAGTTGACATTAAAAAATTACGCAGACATTTCCCGTCGGCGACGGTTTGCGACGATTTGTCAGACGATTTGTTCATAGCGGAACTTCAGTACGAATCCGACATGGACGTGATAGAATACCCTTGTCGCTTCAATGGATATATAGCCTTCTTCTGCTATCAGGGGCGTTTCGACGTGGATCTCAATCTGAGGACCTTTCAGGTTCGGGAAGGCTCGCTTTTCTTATACACGCCGGGCAATATCGTAAGAGCGTCGGCCATCTCCCAAAAGGATAAAAAGAACGTCAAATTCACGATAATAGCCGTTTCGAACGACCTTATGCGCCAGACGCACTTCGATTTCAACAAACTCTACAACGAAAGCCTCCGGCTTTTGGAAGACCCGTGCGTGCTCATCAACGGCACGGAGAGGGAAATATGCAGGAAATATCTGGACCTTATCAAAGAGATCTCAGCTTCGCAAGTTCCTAACATAAAAGACGCCGTGGCGGCGCTCATCTCCTCCACTTTCTATATGATGGGAGCGCTTTGGGCTGACAAATTGACACTCGCAAGAAAACAGAATGAGAACAAATCCCTGAGGTCCAAAGCCGTGTTCGAGGATTTTCTCGCCCTGGTGAGGGACAATCACAACAAAGAGCGCAGTCTTTCCTTCTACGCTGACAAACTGTACCTTACGCCCAAATATCTTTCGAAACTCGTAAAAAACGTGAGTGGGAAATCCGCCCACGAGTGGATAGACTCATTCGTGATATCCGAGGCGATGAACATGCTGAAATACTCCGACATGAGCATCAAGTCGATAGTCTGGGAACTGAATTTCCCTAATCAGACCACCTTCTACCGGTTCTTCAAGACGAATACCGGGATGACGCCGTCGGAGTATAGAAAAAGTTAGATTTACGGAACCCTGTGCGATTATGCTTTCAGGAGTTCTTCGCTGCGGGCTATGAATTCTGAAAGTTCCCTGCCCTTGAGAAGGCCCTTGGAGAGAAGCGCCAAGTCCACCACCTGATGCAGCAGATCCTTTGTGTTCTCCCTGTCCGCCCAAATCTTGGATATGACAGGATTTTCCATATTGACCTTCAAGGTGTACATCTCAGGAAGGCTGCCGTAGAAATTCATACCTCCGCCTACGGAAGACATGTCGCGATACCTGCGCATAAACTCGTTCTGCACGATAAGTACAGGCTCGGAATTTTCACCCAGATTGGCAGGCTCCACATCATATTCAGCCCCCGCGGGAAGAACGGACTTGAACAATTCGCCGAGCGCCTTTTTGTCATCATCGCTCATCTCCGGCTTCACCTCGTCCTGTTTGGGGATAAGATTGGATGCGACATCCGAATCCACACGGGCGAACCTGCAATTCTCTA
>CAVEIF010000013.1:0-18018 GCA_963615835.1 Coprococcus eutactus
AAGGAGAAGCGAAAGGGCTTGCGGAAGGAGAGGCAAGAGGACGCACTGAAGGCCGTGAGGAAGGCAAGCGGGAGATGGCGAAGAACATGTTGGTAAAGGGATTTGACAAAAATACCATCTGTGAGATCACCGGTCTGTCGCAGAAAGAAATCCAAAGTCTGTGATATCGCCGCTTTTACTCCGCGGAAAAGCAAATTATTTCAAAACTTTTTCTATTTCTTCCGGCAGAAGCCGGAGAGCGGGCATCCGCAGCAGCCCCTCTTCTTCCGGGAACGATGCGTGAACACTATGGCCGCCGCTATTGCGGCCAGCAGAACAAGCACTATAATCATACTCGCAAGATTCATCGCCCCGAACAAGTTTTGAAAACAAGCATTTATACGAACAACATATACGCCGCGAACGCCATCACCCAGGCGAACACGCACTGAAACACGGCTACGAACGCTGCCCAGCCGCCGCCCAGTTCCCTGCGGATGGAAGCGATGGCAGCCACACAAGGCGTATAAAGAAGGCAGAACACCATCATCGACACTGCAGAAGCCGTATTGAGCGCCGCCTGAACATCAAGAAGTTCCATAGTGGACACGACGCTTTCCTTGGCCAGGAAGCCGGAAACGAGCGATGTGACCACCCTCCAGTCCCCAAGCCCGATAGGAGCGAAGAAAGGAGCGATAAGCCCCGACACCTTGGCAAGCATGCTCCGAGAATAATCATCGACTATATTAAGCCGGAAATCAAAGGACTGCAAAAGCCATATGACTATGGTAGCCAAGAAGATGACCGTAAACGCCCGCTGAACGAAATCCTTGGTCTTATCCCAAAGAAGATGACCGACATTACGCGGTTGCGGAAGACGGTAGGTAGGCATCTCCATAACGAAAGGCGAAGGCTGGAATCCGCGGTTGACCCATTTGCGGACCAAAGCCACCAATATGCCCAGCACTATTCCGAGCAGGTACATCGAGATCATCGCCAGAGCCGCATGCTCCGGGAAGAAAGCTGCCGCAAAAAAGCCGTAGATGGCTATCTTGGCCGAACAGCTCATGAAAGGCGTAAGGAGTATGGTCATCTTTCTGTCCTTGGCACTCGGCAGCGTGCGCGCGGCCATGACACCGGGCACCGAACACCCGAAAGATATGAGCATAGGCACGATGCTGCGGCCGGAAAGTCCTATTTTCCTGAGGAACGAGTCGCAGACGAAAGCGATGCGGGCCATATAACCGCTGTCTTCAAGCATGGACAGAAAAAAGAAAAGCACCACTATGATAGGTATGAAGCTCAGCACGCTCCCCACCCCTCCAAATATGGCGTCAACCACCAGAGAGCGTATGGGCTCGCTGACTTCCCACGAGATGAACGCCCTGTTGACCGCGTCTCCAAGCGCTGTAATGCCTCTGTCCAGAAGATCCTGAAGCGGAGTACCTATCACATCGAAAGTGAGCCAAAAGACAAGAGCCAATATGGCCACAAAAGCCGGAATGGCGGTAAAACGACCGGTAAGAATCTTGTCTATCTTGTTTGAGCGGACACGTTCCCTGCTCAAACGGGGCTTCACTACGCTTTGAGAACAAAGTCTGTGGATGAAAGCATAACGCATATCAGCCATGGCCGCATGACGGTCAAGCCCACGCTCCTGCTCCATCTGCTCTATTATCTCCTCCAGGATATGTTTTTCACCTTCAGTAAGCTGAAGGGCTTTGAGTATCTCCTCATCCCCCTCGACGAGTCTGGAAGCGGCAAAACGAAGCGGGATACCGGCGCGCTCCGCATGATCCTGCACAAGATGCATTATGCCGTGAAGACATCTATGCACTGCTCCCCCGTGTTCCTCCGGAGGGCAAAAATCCTGACGGGCCGGCTTTTCCTGATAAGTGGCGATATGTATGGCGTGCTCCACAAGTTCCTCTATGCCATCACCCTTGGCCGCGCTGATAGGAACAACAGGAAGGCCGAGCTCTCTTTCCATTATATTTACACGTATGGAACCGCCGTTACCCTCCAGCTCATCCATCATATTGAGGGCCAATACGACAGGAACGTCAAGCTCCATAAGCTGCATCGTAAGATAAAGATGCCGCTCTATATTGCTGGCATCCACTATATTGATTATGGCCTTGGGCTTCTCCTTCAGGACGAAATCCCTGGAGACTATCTCCTCGCGGGTATATGTGGAAAGCGAATAAATGCCCGGAAGGTCAGTTACCATGGTTCCCGGGCGGTTACGTACAGGTCCGTCCTTACGATCCACCGTCACACCCGGGAAATTACCCACATGTTGATTGGAACCGGTAAGTTGATTGAAAAGCGTAGTCTTTCCGCTGTTCTGCTGCCCGACCAGCGCAAATGTGAGAATCTCTCCTTTGGGAAGCGGATGTGCGTGGTCCGCAGAATGATATTTTCCTTCTTCACCGAAGCCAGGATGGGCATTGTCCTCATGAACAGACAGATTATACGATATGTCCGGAGAAGGCTCGGAAACGGCTTCCGACGGCTTGACATCCAGTTTTTTCACCTCTATCTGCTCCGCTTCCTGACGACGGAGAGTAAGCGAATACCCCTGGACGATAATCTCCAGCGGGTCTCCCAGAGGGGCGCAGCCCTGATAAGTAACCATCGCTCCCGGGATAAGACCCATCCCGAGGAAATGCTGCCTTATACTCCCCTGCCCGCCTACAGAGAGCACCTCAGCGCTTTGTCCTGTCTTTAAATCAGCTATTTTCATAGTGGCGCAAAGATAAACAAATTACCCTTGCGCCATAATACCTATTTATAGTGATATGCTGCGGCCGGCTCAAAACGAGAACTTGGTCATCATCTGGATGCGGTGGTTCCCGACCCAGTGCTTTCCCGTACCGGCAAGGCCGTTCAAGCCCACACACTGAGTGTACTCTTTCCCGTCAGATGCGGTATAGCTCTGATACTCTCCATATTGGGCGGCGCTGTAAGAATATTCCAGTCCAAGGGTCAGAGGACCTGTCGTATAACTCAGCATAGGAGAAATCCTGTAGGTGCAGATTATGTTGGAAAACGTATTCTTCGCCAGATAATTCTGCGAGGCGTCCACCAGAGAGCATCCCTTCTCTATCTCAAGCAGATCGTTCCTCGTTCCGAGATTCCGTGCATATCCCAGGAGCAACGACCCTTTGAGGGCCGCCCCGTAAGTAGCCGACAACCACGAGGAAGTGGTGAGAGTAGGAGTATATTCATAATGCCCGTCCTCGCCGGGAGCCGTATATTTGGCGCTGATGCCGTAACCGCCCAGCATGTTCATATGCTCCCCGGCCTCGGCGAGAGTGGATTTCATCTTGACAAGGAACTTGTCCCTGCGGTATTGCAGATAGACGAAGGCGCTGTGGGTCGATATCTTGTCCGATACCTTTCTCTGCTCTCCGTCCACCAGTGCCTTATACCGCGGCTTTATGACCAGGTTATCGCAGCCAAGACGTCCCAGGAAGCCCCCGCGACTATAGTTGACGCCCACATAGGCCTCCGGTATTCCCGAATATTTGATATAATTGGCCGAAGCGCCCTCGGGTCCCGAAGAAGTCTGCTGCTGCTGAGTGAGAAATGTCACGGTGGTCCACAGGTGTGAGGTCCAATGATAGTTGGCCGTAAACTGCGGAGAGCGGTTGAACGGGCCGAACGGAGCGGCTATGTCCAGAGCCAGACAATCAGGCACGTCGGCTGCCATAGGATGCATGGCCTGTCCGAAACGGAAATCACTGTTTTCAAAGATTATGTCCACATACGCCTGACGCAGGCGCATATTGGCATTACCTGTAAGTCCGCTCACGCCGCTGAAAAAATCCGTCTCTATCTTCCCTTTCAAAACCATCCCTTCACTCTTCCATGAGATGTTAAGTCCGAAGCGCGAAGATATGGTGGACATCTTGACCGAGAACATCTCGTTCATGTCCTCCCCCAGAGAATTGAGACTGCGGTCGAGAGGAACGTAGTAGTAAAGCTCCGCCGTACCGGATTTGCTCTGACGCGTATCGGAAGTAATGAAATTACGCACGAAGCCGTATATGGAGACATCCGGTTTCTCCACGCAGAAAGCACTGACGCTCAACAGCATCAGTGCTCCAGCAAAAAATATTTTTCTGAAATTCATCATCAAAATCCCACCAATATAAGTACGCTATATCCAAGTACGAGACCCAAGATACCTATGATTATGCCCACCTTGGCCATGTCTTTGGTCTCGATGAGGCCTGTCGAACTGGCTATGGCATTAGGAGGTGTGCTGATAGGAAGAATCATGGCCACAGAAGTAGATATGGCCAGACCTATGAGCAGAGCCTGCACTCCGCCAAGCGATTCAAGTTCTTGTCCCATAGCTGTTCCGGTAGCGCCTACCGCGATGGCCGTAAGGATAGGAAGGAGAAGATTGGCCGCCGACGTATGCGACAGGAAGTTGGATATGACATAACCCACAAGCCCGGAAACGATAAGCACCGCGAGAGCCGGCATGGCGCCGAACGGAATAGCGCCCACCAGAGTGGCTGCAAGGCCCGTCTTCATAAGAGCCGTACCCAAGGCAAGACCGCCTGCCACCATCCAGAGCACATCCCAGTTAATCTCCTCGAAATCCTTATTTTCAAACACTCCCGTCGCCACGAACACCGCAAAAGGAATAAGCGCCACCTCATAGGAGTTAAGGTTCGTAATCTTCTCCGGAATAAGCCAGAGCACTATGGTAAGGATGAAAGTGGCGGCCACTATCCAGAATTTGGAGTCCTTCTTCTTGTCGGACTCAATCTTAAGTTCTATCGTCTTGGACGTAAACGGGAAAAACAAAAGAAGCACGACCCACGAAAGCAGAATCATAACGATGACAAAAGGCACCATCCTTATACACCAGTCCCCGAAAGCCACATCTATCCCAAGCTGCTCTTTCAGATAACCCAGCGCGATGACATTAGGCGGCGTACCTATAGGCGTACCTATACCTCCAATGTTAGCACCTATCGGTATGGCCAATGCCAATCCTATCCTTCCCTTCCCCTCATCCGGAAGACCCTTAAGGACAGGCGCCAGGAAGGCAAGCATCATGGCGGCCGTAGCCGTATTGCTCATGAACATGGAGAAGAATGCCACAACCATCAGAATACCCAGAAGCACTGTCTTGGGATTGGTTCCGAAAGGCGCCAGAAGTACTCGGGCCAATACGACATCAAGTCCCACTTTGGTAGCTGCTATGGCCAATACGAAACCTCCCATGAACAACATTATGGTAGGACTCGCAAATGAAGCCATCAAATCCTTATAGCCCACCACTGCCCCCTCGGCATAGCCGCCTTCGGGAAGTTTATGAAGCAGAAAGCCAAATGCACCGGAAGAAATAGTGAAGATCAGAAGCACCATGGTAATGATGGACGTAGCCCAAGCCGGTACGATCTCCAAAATCCACATTAATGCCGCGAAAGCAAAGATAGCGATGGTTCTCTGCTGTGTGAGTGTCAAGGCATCAATTCCAAAGAAAGATGTCGGCACAAAAAAAAGAAACAACGTAACAAAAAGCACGACAGGAAGACCTATCAGCTTCTTGTAACTGATTTTCCCAGAACTCATTATAATATGTTTTTAGCTTAAAAAATTTGCGCCACTTTCGTGAAAGCGGCGCAAATTTACTCATTTAAAATGGAATATCCTATATTATCCCCTGTTCAAGCATCGCGGTGGCCACCTTCATGAAACCGGCGATATTGGCACCCTTGACATAATTCACGCTGCCGTCAGGCTGCAAGCCATACTTTACACAGGCGCCATGAATGGAATTCATGATAAAATGCAGTTTTTCATCCACCTCTTCCGCGCTCCAGCTCAAATGCGCCGCATTTTGAGTCATCTCAAGTCCGGAAGTAGCCACCCCGCCGGCATTGACCGCCTTTCCCGGAGCAAAAAGAAGATGCGAATTAAGATATTTAACCGCCTCCTCCTGACAACCCATATTACTTACCTCAAGACAGCACCAACATCCGTTCGCGTGCAGCTGCTGAGCATCCTCCAGAGACAGTTCATTCTGGAATGCGCAAGGAAGCGCGATATCGCACTTTACGCTCCACGACTTCCGGCCCGCGGTAAAATGCGCCCGTCCGGGGAACTTGACTGCCATATCCTCCACCTTATTCCTGTTGGAAGCGCGCATCACGAGCATATAATCTATCATCTCCGCCGTGATACCGTCCGGAATCTCGCACACCCCGTCCGGACCTGAGACGGCGACCACCTTGGCTCCCAGTTCCGTAGCTTTCTTGCAGGCGCCCCAGGCCACATTACCGAAACCCGATATGGCTATCCTCTTCCCCTTCACATCTTCCCCACGTCTTGAAAGCACATTCTGAAGAAAATACAGCGCTCCGTAACCTGTAGCCTCCGGGCGTAGGATGGAACCGCCCCAGTTGGCTCCCTTACCGGTAAGAACACCCGTGTTATACTTTCGGGCGAGCTTGGTGTACATGCCGTTAAGATAGCCTATCTCGCGGCCACCCACTCCCACATCTCCGGCAGGAATATCCTGGTCCGGGCCAATGCAGTTCCAAAGTTCAAGCATGAAAGCCTGACAGAAACGCATGATCTCCGCATCACTCTTCCCTACAGGGTCGAAATCCGAACCGCCCTTGGCTCCGCCCATAGGAAGCGTCGTCAAGGCGTTCTTGAAAGTCTGCTCGAAGCCCAGGAATTTAAGCATTGACGGGGTCACCGCCTTATGGAAGCGAAGACCGCCTTTGTACGGACCTATGGCGCTGTTGAACTGCACCCTGTAACCGGTATTGGTCTGCACCTGCCCTGCATCATCCACCCACGTTACCCTGAAAGTAAAGATTCTGTCCGGCTCCACCATCCTCTCCACGATTCTGGCCTTTTCAAATTCCGGATGCTGATTATACACGTCCTCTATGCTTTCCAGGACTTCACGCACCGCCTGGATGTACTCGTTCTCCCCGGGATATTTAGCCTGGAGCTTGGTTATTAATTCGTTAGTATTCATATTATTAGTGTGATTAGTGTGCTATAAGACGACCAAAAGAGACCCGCAAACAGGAAACCCTTCTGCGAATCTCTTATGTTTTCTGCCTCTGAAAATTATTACTCCTGAGCCGATGCCTTGGCTGCAAGTTCCTGCTGAAGAGTCTCAAGCGTCCTTCCTTCCGGGATATTAAGGGTCTTGCGGGCTGCCGGAGTAAGATCCACGCTCTGACTTGCATCTATGTAAAGAGGGACATTGGCATCAAAAACATAGATATAACCGCCCTCTTTGGCAAGTTTGTTCACTACATCAGCGGCTTTCTTCTGGATAGGAGCCATAAGGGTCTGCTGTTGCTGCTGAAGTTCTGTCTGAATGCTCTGTTCGAACTCCTGAATACGGGTAACTATGCCCTGAATCTCCTTTTCCTTAGTCTCGCGAATGGCAGGAGTCCATGTACTCTGCTTCTGCTGATATGCAGCGTACTTGGTGTTATATTCCTCCACCATAGCGGCATAAGTCTCCTGAATTTCCTTGTTGGATGCTTCCAAAGCGGCACGGGCCTCATCGGCTTCAGGCATAAGCTGTACAAGTTCAGCGTAGTTGACATGAGCGAACTTAGGCTGCGCAAATGCTGCGACAGAGAGCAATGAAGCTGCAGCGATCAAAACAATCTTTTTCATATTCATTCTAATTTATAATTTCTTTATTACAGTTCAAATTTAGTAATATTTTCGTCAGGGACAACGTCCTGCACCATTCATCCTCTAAAACTGCTGACCTATCACGAAGTGGAACTGACTTCCGCCCAGACTCTGGCTGCGGCCGTCAAATCCATAGCCCCAGTCGACACCTATAAGTCCCACCATAGGAAGGAACACTCTCACACCCACACCTGCCGAACGATAAATCTGGAAAGGATTGAAATCCCTTATGTCGGACCAGCAGTTACCGCCCTCGAGGAAAGCCAGAAGATAGATGGTCGAAGTAGGCTGCATGATAACAGGATAACGCATCTCCAGAGTAAACTTGTCATACACGTTACCCGCATAAGCACCGCCGTCCGACTTATACGAAGTGGTGGTATATGGAGTCAGCGAATAGTTCTCGTATCCGCGAAGAGCGATAAGTTCCGATCCATAAGTGTTATATCCCGACATACCGTCACCTCCGAGAAGGAAACCCTCGAACGGAGAATATCCCCAGTTCCTGTTATAGAATCCCAGATACCCGAACTGGGCCTTGGTCATAAGCACCAGATCGCCGTACAGCTTGATATATTGGGCGCCGGACAATTTCCACTTGTGATATTCTATCCAATGATAGCGCTGCTGCGCCGTCCAATTATCATAATTCACATCCTTCCAAGACTTTACGGACACTTTGTTCCCGTCCGAATCATAGTCATACTTTCTGAAAAGCGAGAAAGGAGGCGTAAGTGAAAGGGAGAAGGAGAATTCAGAACCCTGACGCGGATATATCTGCTGGTCAGTAGAATTACGAAGCAGGTTAAACGAATAGCTTATGTTGTTCGCTAGTCCGTTATCAAAGATGAAATATCCTGAATACCAGTTGGTAAGCCTGTATGTCTGCCAATTCAAGCCATTATATGCCACGAAATAGCTGTCCGGCCATTTAAGACGCCTTCCAAGCGAAGCCGATACGCCGAACACCTCCATCTGACGGTCGTGGCTCAGGATATTGAGCGCGAGGTAGGAGTTCGTCTGACGCGTATAATATGCCGACATATTGAGCGAGGTCGGTTTCTTGCCGAAAAGCCAAGGCTCGGTAAAACTTGCCGTGAGAGCAGTGTAGTAAGTACCGTTCGTCTGGAAACGGAAAGCAAGATTCTGCGCGTCCCCTAGCGGAACCGGTCGCCATGCCTCCTTTTCAAAAAATCTCTTGGTGGAGAAGTTATTGAAGCTGACTCCGACCGTAGCCACGAAAGTGTTGCCTCCCCAGCCGCCTGAAAGTTCCAGCTGGCTCGAAGGCTTCTCCGTTACATTATATACAAGATCCACGGTATTGTCCTTCTGATTAGGCAGTATGCTGTAACCGCTGTTAGGATCCATTATGGATTCGGAATCGAATTGGCCCAGAGAAGCGATCTCTCGGATGGAGCGCTCGAAATCCGACTGGCTGAAAAGATATCCCGGACGAGTAACTATCTGGCGGCGGACCACTTTCTCATTGGTGAGGTCGTTACCGTTAATCACTATATTGTTAAGCGTCGCCTGTTTTCCCTCGGTAATGCGGAGTTCCACATCCACCGAATCGTTCTGAATGTTAGTCTCCACCGGAGTGATGTTAAAGAAGAGGTAGCCCTTGTCGCGATACAGCTTGGACACATCGTAATCGCCCTGTTTCCCGCCGCCGTAGAGCCGCTTCTGCATGGATACGACATCATAGACGTCCCCTTTTTCTATGCCGAGGATATTATTCAGCACATCGGAAGAATAAACGGAATTGCCGGTCCACGATATGTCCTTGAAATAATATTTCTTACCCTCGTCGAGGACGAGATCTATGTTGATCTTTTTCTTGACCTTCCCGTTTTTCTTTACGATGTCCACCATATACACGCTGTCCCTTACGATGCGGGCGTCCCTATAGCCGGCCTCGTTAAGCGCGCTTACCAGATTCTTCTTGTCCGCCTGATATTCTTTCTCGTTGAATTTCTTACTGTTGAAGAAGTTGTAGAATTTGTTCGACTTGGTCTTCTTCATAGACTTGGCGAGCTTATAATCGGACATGTCATCTATGCCGATGAAGTTTATGTCCTTAATCTTCACCTTCGGCCCCTTGTCTATATGGAAATTGACCATTATGGCGTTACGCACCATCGTATCTTTCTGAACTTCAGTATCCACTTCACAAAGGAGAAATCCTTTTTCAGCGTAATAACGCTTGATGATGCCCTCGGCCGTGGTCCTGGTGTAATCCGAAAAATCGCCTCCTCTGCGGAAGCCTATGCGCTCGTTAAGTTCTTTCTTGTCTCCCGACTTGATGCCCGTGAAGTTCCACCTCGACATTCTGGGACGTTCTCTAATGGATATCAACAGATTAACGGAATCCTTCGTCTCATTAAGACTTTCGGCGTAGATGGCTACATCCTCAAAATAGCCCTTGGCTACAAGTCTTTTGATGGCGGAAGCCACTTCGTCTCCGGGAAGCGTAACCTTACGTCCGACGAAAAGTCCCGACTGAGCCGCTATCTGTGTCTGGTCAAAATATGTATTGCCTTCCACCCTCACGCTACCTACATAGTATTGTTTAGGACGATTATAATCTATTTCCACTTGTGCTGAAAGCGAAAAGCAGACGCACAGGAAAGCCCAAATCGTGATTAATCGCAAAAACTTCATCTTCCGAGTCTTAAATCTCACAAATATAATTGTTTTATTTCACTTTTCCGAAACGTCGATCCCTTCCGGAATACTCTTCGAGAGCAGACAGCAGATTTTTTTCTCTAAAATCGGGCCAAAGTGTATCCGTAAACACGAATTCCGAATACGCTGTCTGCCAGAGCATATAATTACTGATTCTCTCCTCTCCGGAAGTTCTGATCACAAGATCGGGGTCGGGAATCCCCGCCGTTACCAAAGACTCCGTCACATCATCATAATCTATATCCTCCGCCTTCCTCCCTGAACGGACAAGGGAGCGTACCGCCTGAAGTATATCCCATCTGCCGCTGTAGCTGAGCATTACACAAAGATCCAGATTGGAATTGCCCTCCGTGGATTTTTCAAGATGGGAAAGCGCCAGCTGAAGAGGGGCGGAAAGCCTTTTTCTGTTTCCCAAAGCTCTGAACCTCACTCCGTTATCCATTAGAGTGGAATATTCATTCTTTATGGCTTTCCCCAGAAGAGACATTAGCGAGGATATCTCGCTTTCGGGCCTGTTCCAGTTTTCTTCAGAAAAAGTATAGAGCGAAAGGTATCTGACTCCAAGTCTCACGCACTCCTGAGTAATGTCCCTCACCCTTTCCACTCCCTCCACGTGCCCTGCACTGCGAGAGAGTCCATGAGCCTGGGCCCATCTGCCGTTACCGTCCATTATTATGGATATATGTTCGGGAATAATCAGTTCTGCCATGTCTGCTATATGTTTCTTACGTCCACCCCCCAGAGAAGTTTCTCCCTGAGAGCCTTGATGAAATGAGATTCGCCTATCACCGCACGGCGCAGTTTGAACGGCGCGGCTGTAACATCCACAATCGTGCCACTTTCAATAAGATAATCCCTGTTATCAAGCGAAAGCGAAAGCCGCGCTCCTTTTCTGTCCGTCCCGCAAATACGGAATTCGGCGCTCTGAGGAAGCACCAAGGGACGAAGATTAAGATTATGCGGAGCTATCGGGGCCAATATGAACGCGTCCACATCCTGCCGGCATATAGGTCCGCCCACGCTGAGAGAATAGGCCGTGCTCCCCGAACTCGTGGAAACAAGCATGCCGTCAGCCCAATAAGTAGGCAAAGGCTCCGAATCCAGCATGACATCAAGGGCCAATGTCCCCGTGCCCTGCCGCCTTACCACCACCTCATTGAGCGCATACGGAAAAAACTTCTCCACAGAAGGCCCTTCCACCTTCACTTCAAGCATGCTGCGCTCTTCTATGGTGTATGTGTTCCGAAGTATAGGTTCAAGAACAAGATTCACGTCATTTTCAGAAAGAAATCCAAGTCTTCCGAGATTAATCCCCATGACGGGCACACCCTCACGACAGGCCAGTCCGGCCGCCGACAAGAACGTCCCGTCTCCGCCGAAACTGAGGAGCAGATCAGTGTCCTTCCTCAGACCCGTCTTTACATCATAGACTTCAGCCGCTCCTTCACGCAATCCCGCAAGCAAAGCCTCCACTGAAGCATCGCCTTCAAGGGACTTTTTCTTTATTAAATATGCAATTTTCATTTACGGCCTCAAATTTAGCATAATATTTTCTATTTTTGCACTCCTATGACAATGCTCAGTGTCAACATAAACAAGATAGCCACGCTACGTAACGCACGCGGCGAAAACACTCCCGACGTGCAGAAAGCCGCAACAGATATAGAAAGCTACGGGGCGGAGGGGATTACCGTACATCCCAGACCTGACGGAAGACATATAAAATATGAAGACGTCAGACTTCTGAAAGGCATTCTGCATACAGAGTTCAACATAGAAGGTAATCCGGAGCCTTCATTCAGGGATCTGGTCATGGAAGTGGTTCCCGGGCAGGTGACCCTCGTTCCGGACGCACACGACGCCATCACCTCGAACAGCGGATGGGACACCATAAAGAATAAAGACTTTCTCACGCAGATGTGCTCGTTCTTCCATTCAAAAGGAATCAGAGTATCCATATTCGTAGATCCCGTGCCGGAAATGGCACGCGGCGCAGCCGAATGCGGAGCCGACAGAATAGAACTCTATACCGCCGCCTATGCCCGCGAGTACCGAGATAACCCGCAAAAAGCCATCGCCCCATACATTCAAGCGGCCCGGGCCGCGCACGAATGCGGGATTGGCATAAATGCCGGACACGATCTGAATCTTGAGAATCTGGAATATTTATTGAAGAACATTCCGTGGATAGAAGAAGTGTCCATAGGACATGCGCTTATATGCGATGCCCTGTATATGGGGCTGGAACGCACTGTAAGAGAATATCTTGTCAAAACACACGTTAACAATTAAAACTCATATATGAAACAAACATCCAACATCTTGAGCATTTGCGCTCTTGCAGTGGCTGCGGCCGCTCTCGTTTCTACATTCGTTCTCAATTCCGCCAAATCGGAAAAATGCGCTGAACAGACTGCGGAAAACACCACTGAGAACACAAGCGGGATTGCCTATTTTAACCTTGACGAAGTAGTGGCCGGCTACCAGATGGCCATAGACCTTCAGCAGAACTTCGAGAAAAAAGCAAGCGGAATCAACGACGACGTAATCCGTCGGCGCAGCAAACTTGAGAATGAAGACAAGGACCTGACCGACAAACTTAACAAAGGTCTTATCACCAGGAGCGTGGCCGAAATCAAATATAACGATCTTCAGAAAAAAGTTGCTGATTTTCAGCAATTCGGACAGCAGAAACAGAACGAGCTCGCTGAAGAGCAGCAGGTCATCCTGAACAACATCGCCAACTCCATAATGGAATACGTCAAGAAATATAACGCATCGCATCATTACTCCCTGATACTTTCCACCCAGGGCAACCTTCTCTCCTCTCCGGTCGTAAATGCGGCTCAGAACCTGAACATCACGGCCGAACTCATAGAGGGACTTAACGCTGAGTATCAGAGCAGCAAATCAAAGAAATAGTTTCCGTTGAAAAGAATCATCCGCATAGTCATTCCGCTATTGTGCATCTGTCTTTCTTCCCATGCACAGAACACGTACCCCCAAGTGGAGGTGCAAGTTTCTACCGATAAAGTAAAAATGGGAGGAAAGCTGTACTACAGTCATGTAGTACTTGAAAAACAGACGCTTTATTCCATAAGCAGGGCCTATGGAACAGAAGTGATCGAGATAATTGAGGCCAATCCCAAACTTCACCTCTCCACCTCGCCGCTTCGCGCCGGCGATGTCCTGTTGATCCCGGTCGCAAACCGCCCTGTGGCAGAAGCGACAGAAAACAATGGACACGACTTCGTTCCGGATAGCGCCACAGACACCCCTTTATGCCCGTCCGACACCCTTTCGGAGAATGCCGCAGACAGTCTGACAACGGGCGGAATCGACTTTAACGGCAGAAAAGTAAACCTTTCGCTTCTGCTGCCCTTCGAAGTGGATACTACAGCCAATAAGAACTATCTTAATTTTTACTTCGGAGCTCTTTTAGCCGTCAAAGAATTGGCAGATAAAGGGATGCAGATAGAATTAAATGCTGTGGACATAAGCGGTGAAGATGCATTGGCCTTAAACAGACGCACCCTCAAGGAGAGCAATCTTATCGTAGGGCCTGTCAGTTCATACGACATAACGCGGACGCTCAGCCTTATACCTGAAGACAAATACATAATCTCCCCTCTTGATCCCAGAACGGAAAGTCTGACTGAAAACAGTCGCGTCATTCTGGCCGGAACGCCGGCGAGAGTTCAGATCGAAGATATGGTCTCGTGGATTATGGAAGACATGGTCGAGGAGCCCGACACACTCGCTCCTGCTCCGGTCGATTCTCTGATAGTGGTCAGCGAAACGGGATACAAGCGCACTTCCACACAGGACATGATGGAAACGCAGTTGAGCATCATACCTGACAGAAGAAAAGTGCCGGTTGATTATTCCCTGTCCGGCGGACTTGAGATGAACGAGTGGTTCGGGATTCACACTCATCTGAAGGATACCCTTACACGAGTAGTGATAGCCTCCGAACACGACATTTTCATAAAAGACGCCATCCGAAACGTATCACTTCAGAAGAACATGCAGAAAAACGTCGTGTTGTACGGACCGGCGAAAACCAAATCGGCAGAGTTGGAGGAGATGTGCGACGCGTTCCTGCATAACAGCGTAACTTACCATATAGATTACTATTCGTCTGACGTGATCCGTTTCATAAAAGATTATCGCGCTCTATATGGCGGAGAGCCTGACAGTTACTCTTTCCACGGATACGACACGGTGAAATATTTCATAAGCGCGTATGCCCAATACGGTGAAGATTGGAGCGAACACCTCGAAGAGTTCACGATGAGCGGGCTTCAAACTTATTTCCGCTTTAAAACTCCTTCCGGATATAAGGGGGCGGTAAATGAAGGGATAAGAAGAGTCGTATATTCGCCGGGCTACAAAATGGAAGTCTTCGACAAGTAAAAAGCACAGCACCTGGTCAACTTACTGTTTCCAGCCGTCCACGCAGCTGGTATTTAGGTCTTATCGGCGGAAGGGGCCGAGAGAGAAGAGTTCCTTCTTCTTGGCATTTATAAGCTCCTCCTTGCTCGGAAGATCAATTTTCTCCGCGGACAATACTCTTTCATATCCGTCGGCCTCGAGGGCGGCGCAGGCGTTGCGATATCCTCTGAAGAAAAGTTCCGTAATGCAGGCGATATCATATACCCCGCAGCCGGAAGTGTCAAGTTCTATATAGGTGTCCGCCAATTTGGAATCGGCCATGATATTGGACATGAACATCATACTGTAAGCCCTGGTGGCTGTATGAAGCAGGGTGTTCTTGTAAGGCTCCTCCTCCAGACGCCTTACGCTGAAGGCTATGACTTTCTCGCAGAGAGGCCTGATGGCAGGCACGGGAAGATTCTGGAACACACCCCCGTCGATATAATGCACTCCGTTTATCACCATTGGCTTGAAAACTATAGGGATGGAGCAGGACGCCACCAGTCGCGGGGCCAATTTGCCCTTGGAGAACACTTTGACTCTGCCGTGGTCCATATCGGAAGCCACTATATATGTTGGGATTGGCAAATCTTCTATGTTCCCGTAAGGCATCTGCGTCTCTATTATCTTCATCAGCGGAGACGAGTCGAAAAGTCCGCCGCCCGGTTTGGACACCTCCACTATGTCCTTGAAGAAATTCATCTTAAGGAACATCCGTATCATCTGCACCGGAGTGAAGCCTGCGGAGTAGAACGCCGCCACGAGCGACCCTGCGCTGGTTCCGCTTACCACGTCCGGTTTTACGCCGAATTCTTTAAGTGCCTGAAGCGCGCCGCAATGCGCCCCGGCCTTCGCTCCACCGCCCCCGAAAGCTATTCCCAAAGAGTATTTCTTCCCTGTCATAATGTATCAACTGAAGACCTGCCAATTCTTCAGTGATGCAAAAATAAAAATTAATTCATAATCTGTTTGCAGGTAATGTCAATTCTATCTTATCTTAGTAATCGTTAAAAAATAACCTGGTAATCTTTAATTGTCTTTTTGGTCTATATTGCTTTTTTCATCAGTCGAGTACATCCAGTACACTCCATCTTCAAAAAGGGATCTATCCTCAAAAATTCTTCGCAAATCTTTACCAACTTATTTTTTACCGCGATGTGTCTTTCAAATTGGGATTCCCGAACCAGTCATTCTTCGGCCGTTATTTTTACAAATATACAGATCAGACTCCGTCCGCCTATCGAAGAACCGTTCTCTCTGCTTCCTAGAAGCCCGGATCTTTCCGAAACAATAGTTTTAGCGGGTTATCTTCTATGTTCATGAGGCCATCTGTTTGGACAATTCCGGCAAAGTGCTTCTTATTATAGATTCGCAGCCGGAGAGAATGTCCTGGAACGCAGTTTCGAAATCTCCCGTATACCAGGGGTCTGCCACATCGCGCCCGCTGCCTGTATAAGACATCAGAAGATGAATCTTTCCCTGCGGATCCGACGGGATTATGCGTCTTATCCAGCTGAGATTAAGTCTGTCCATACAGATGATACGATCGAACCTGTCGTAGTCTTCGCGTCGAATCTGTCGGGCTGTCTTGCCCTCGTCGAATGCTACGCCGTGCTGCCTCAGGCAGCGTCTTGCCGGCGGATATATGGGATTGCCGATTTCTTCCGTGGACGTGGCGGCGCTTTCGACGTAATATTCGCTCTCAAGCCCGTGGGCGTGCAGAAGCGCTTTGAAAATAAACTCCGCCATAGGCGAGCGGCAGATATTGCCGTGGCATACAAACAGTACTCTAATCATAACTGTGCAAAAATAGGGAAATATCCGCAGCGTATACAAAATACCGGCGCCGTTCAAGGTACATTTGTAAAGAAACAACGAAAAATGTACTGTGATGCAAGCCTTTTAATCTATTTAAGACAAACTTTGCATCAGATAAACCTCACAAGTAAACACATTTTTCAATGAAACGATTATTCCTATTTACGGTGGCGGTCTTGTCAGCGTCCTGTTCCGGAGGCAACAAGAATCCGCTGCTTGAGAACGAAAAAAAAATTGACGGCATAATCGCCGGCATGAGTCTCGAAGAAAAAGTGGCCATGCTGCATGCCAAAACCAACATGTCATCCGAAGGCATTCCGCGTCTCGTCATCCAGGAAATCCGATACACCGATGGACCGTTCGGCATACGCGAGGAAAACGGTGACGGGTTCCGCCCTTTAGGATGGACCACGGACTCCGCCACATACTTTCCCACAGGATCGGCCCTGGCAGCTACATGGTCCAAGGAATTGGCCTATAAATACGGCAATGCGTTAGGCAAGGAAGCCCGTCTGCGCGGCAAAGACATAGTCCTCGGCCCCGCTATCAACATACAGAGGCTACCTGTTGGAGGACGCACGTATGAATATTTCAGCGAAGATCCTTTTCTTAACGCAGGATTAAGTGCCGCGTATGTCAAAGGGATGCAAGATGCCGGAACCGCAGCGTGCGTTAAACATTTCGCATTAAACAATCAGGAGACAAACCGAGGATCAGTCAACGTCGTGGCAGATGAACGGACCATGCGGGAGATTTATCTGAAACCATTCGAGGCCGCAGTCCGGGAAGGAGGAGCATGGAGCATCATGTCCGCTTACAACAGAGTAAACGGAGTATTTTGTTCTGAACACGACCTGCTGAACAATCAGATTCTGCGCGGTGAATGGGGATTCAAAGGACTGATAGTGTCCGACTGGGGAGGATCCCGCAGTACAGTCGGTTGTGCATTGGGAGGGCTGGATATACAAATGCCAGGCAACAATTACTTCGGAGAGGCCCTGGCCAAAGCTGTACGCAACGGAGACGTGCCGGAAAGTGTGGTGGATGACAAAGTAAGAAACGCACTTAGAGTACGCTTCGCTGTCGAAGCCATTCCGGAAGAGGTGGCAAACAGCCAGAAAGTCTCCACGCCTGAAAGCAGGGAGGTTGCCTACGAAGTCGCATCCAAAGCAATCGTGCTATTGAAAAATATGGACAATACTCTTCCGCTTGATCCTTCATCCCTAAAAAAAATAGCCGTCATAGGCCGCATGGCAACTGAGAAAACAGCCAGCGGAGGAATGGGAGCCGGGGTCAAATCGCCCTACGAGATTACACCGCTTCAAGGATTAAAGGACAGGATTCCATCTTCCACAGAAATCGTCTATGTTCCTGCTTATAAAGATTATAAAGGGATATTCG
>CAVEIF010000013.1:18028-21508 GCA_963615835.1 Coprococcus eutactus
CGGCAGACCCACATCTTCTTGCGGAAGCCGTCAAAGCGGCACAAGGAGCGGACATAGTCCTCTTCTTCGCCGGAGACAATAAATCTGTCGAATCCGAAGGCATCGACCGCCAGAACATTACGCTACCGCTCGGTCAGGATGAAATCATCAAAGCCATCGCGACCGTCAATCCAAGAATCATCACCGTCGTGATATCTGGAGGACCTGTCGCCCTCAACCAGGCGGACCGCTTTTCTAAAGCCATTTTACAGGGATGGTGGAATGGACTTGAGGGAGGACATGCTCTTGCGGACGTCTTGCTTGGAAAAATATCTCCCTCAGGCAAACTACCTTTCACCATACCTGTCCGCCTTGAAGACTCTCCTGCCTATGCTATGGGTAATTTCCCGCAAGAACAAGAAGGAGGAGACATCTTCGGCGTCCAATACCGCAAAGATATAGCTGGGCAGAAAAAACTCGGCGGCACCAGTGGACCTCAGGCGGAATACTCAGAAGGCATTCTCGTCGGATATCGCTGGTTTGACACAAAAGGCATAGCTCCGCTGTTCCCTTTCGGGCATGGTCTCAGCTATGTTCCATTCAAGTACAGCTTTATAAATGCTCCTTCAGAAGTAAAAGAAAACGGAACTATAAAAGTCCGCTTCAATGTCCGAAACATGGGCAAGCAGGATGCTGACGAAGTGGTGCAACTCTATGTAAAACGACCTAAAGCGAACGTATTCTGGCCAGAAAAGGAATTGAAAGCATTTGAAAGAGTTTCCGTTAAAGCAGGAGAATCCAAGGACATCTATTTGGAAGTGCCAGTCAGCGAACTGAGATACTGGGATACCGACAAACACGACTGGTCCTTGGAAAAAGAAACTGTGGATGTGCTGATAGGAAGTTCTGCCGGTGATATCCGCCTGCATAAAGAAATAAAAATAAAATAAGGGGCTTTCTTTTATTTGAAAATCAATTGCAAGAACTCAGTGAGGTGTTCTCTCCAAACCCTCCACTCGTGAGCTCCAGCTGTCTCAAAATAAGTATTTGGATAAGCACACGCATCCAAATACTTTTTCAATCCTACAATGTCGGAATAATGCGGATCATCCCTTCCTATACCCACCCAATAGAGATATGGATTTTCTGAAAACACTCTCCGCAGCCCCAATGTGGTTCTTTCGTCTGATGCCAACTGTTCGTAAGCTTCAACCGGGCTATCCCAGTCAATAAGCGGGCCTGGAGAAAAGAGCCCCAGATAACCGAACATTTCAGGATACAACATGGAAGCATAAAAAGTCTGATATCCTCCCATTGACAACCCACACATTGCACGTCCCTTTTTATTTTTAACCGTCCGATAATTGCAGTCTACATAACGCACGATTTCCGGAAAAGCTTCCTGAATCGTGACTGGGCCTACAGTGTCATAAACTGACATATCCGGCTGTATCAAGCCCAGAGAAGATTCTCCTGGCGCAGCCTGCCGATAAGCATTTCCATTAGGCATTACCACTATCATGGGAACCATTTTCCCGGCAGCTATCATATTGTCTAAGATTTCACACGCACGACCTTGAACCCGCCACGCATCCTCATCGTTTCCCCCGCCATGACATAGATACAAAACGGGATATGACACCTTCCCCAGAGGATCGTATCCCGCCGGAGTATATATGGTCATCCTCCTGTCCATGTCAAATGCTGAACTATGATACCATACCTTCGCCACCGTACCATGAGGAACGTCATTCACGCCATACAGACTGCCCTTGTCCCCTTTTTCATGCGATATAATGAACGAATTGGCATATACCCCTATATCGCGGGTCATGTGAATGTTTGACGGATCGGTTATTACCTGACCGTCCACAACAAACAGATAAGAGTAGAACTCCGCAGGTAAAGGTTCGGTCGTATATGACCATACTCCGTCCTTTCCTTCTGCCATGTCTATATATGAAAAGGACTTCACAAAATCCCCCCGCACCTGCACACTCCTAGCCTTCGGAGCATAATATCTGAACGTTACAGAGCCATCGGAATGGATTTCAGGTGATTTCTCAGTCCTGCCGCCAAGCATTGAGTTCTGTGCGCAAAGACACACAGAACTCAAAACAACAAATAATAGTGCTGATATATATTTTCTCATTTTCACCAGCCAGGATTTTGTTTGATAGCCTTGTTCACTTCAAGTTCCAGCTGCGGAATAGGAAGAAGCTCATGCTTTCCGCTCTTAAATCCGTAATCGGAAGAAGTCGACGGAATGTTGACCACATCATATTCCGTAGTTCCGGCCTTATATCCGTAAAAAATAGGATAATAGGAGCCTCTATCCTTAAGAATCTGATAAGCGTCTCCCCAACGGACAAGATCCTTGAATCTGAGATTTTCACCGCAAAGTTCCAGTCGTTTTTCTTTTTTTATGTCGTCCAATGTTATGACATGTGAAAGCTCAGGCAATTTGGCGCGTGTGCGCACCTCATTGAGATATTTGCCCGCCTTTTCCGTATTTCCATTCCCAAGATGGGCTTCGGAGGCCAACAAAAGAACTTCAGCGTATCTCATCACGACCGCATTGTCATAGAATCCCGCCCATGTTCCTTCCACATGACTGCGTGGAGAATTTCTGAACTTCCATGACATATACCCTTCACAGCCATAGAGGAATTTACCTTCAGTAATCTTCAATCCCTTAGCCACCATGTCATCGTAAGTTATGATAGTCCCTTTCAAACGATAACCGTCAGTTCCTTCCATCTCAACGAACGCGTCATAAAGACTCTTGGTAGGTACGCCGAATCCCCAGCCCATTTCATATACGTCAATGGATGACGAGCTCCATCCTTCAAGACGATCGACTCTCCAGCCATGAAATACGCCAAACGGGTTGAAATCATTGGTAACAGGGTCATTGGCATAATTGACAGCCAGCATTATCTCTCTATTGAAATTATTTTCAGCGATGAAGATATCGCCATATTCTCCCTGGAACAAGCCATATTTTTCTGACGCTATGACTTCGTCAAGCATTTTTGTAGAATCATCATATTTACCATCAAACAAATAAACCTTTCCCAACAAAGCCTGAGCGGTCTGCTTGGTTATTCTGATACTTGTCTCCCTATCATCCAACCCGCTTTTTTCCGGAAGGATATTCATTGAAAGAGCCGTCATGAGATCTGATTCTATCAGTTCATATATCTCCGCTACGCTGCTGTTTCCAACCTGATAGTTTCCGTCATCTGAGAGTTCTACTACTTTCGGAACACTACCAAAGAGAGTCACAAGATCAAAATATGCAAATGCTCTGAAGAAATATGCCTCCGCCATCACCCTTTTCTTGACATCGGTGTCCATGTCGCTTACACGGTTTATAATCAGATTGGATGCATAAATGATGGCATAATCGCAGGAAAACGCGTCCTGAATACTGCCCAACGACGAAGTATAACGAAATTCATTCAGACTCTCGAGAGCGACATTGGCGCCCCTGTTGTC
>CAVEIF010000013.1:21518-30715 GCA_963615835.1 Coprococcus eutactus
GCCCAAGTGTCGTCATCCAACATGCCGGCAAGATAAAACCCATTACTGAATGTCTGGTTGGAGAAAGCACTATACACTGCCGTCAATGCCTCCATACAATCAGAATCCGTCTTATAAAAGCTCTCCTGAGATACGACTCCCTTCTGCGGAATATCCAACAGTCCGGAACAAGATGATATCCCTAAAGCCAGGAGAAGCATTGCCATGGTATTAAATTTTCTTTTCATATTTCAGTTTTTTTCAATTACTAGAAAGATACATTAAACCCGAAAACAACCTTCTTTGAAGTCGGATAACTGCCGACATCCACACCTATGGAATTCGTGTTTCCGGTTGACGCCACCTCCGGATCGAATCCGGGATAAGAGGTAAAAGTGAAGAAATCATCCAGCGAAACATATAGACGGGCCTTCTTGAACTTCACTGCAGAAAGCCATTTCCCCGTCAAACTGTATCCCAACTGTATCTGCTTGATTTTGAAATATGACCCGTCAAAAATGACGGCGGATGAAGCTAACAACTGAGCATCATATACGGAATTTGGACGCGGGAATCCGGCGTTGGCATTGGACGCAGTCCATCGATTGTCATAGATGTATTTCAGTTTGTTGCGACCTGCAGAGTTATAATTCTGGAACAAGAAGATGTCATTACCAGCAGCACCTGAGCCGAATACCGTCAAATCAAATCCCTTATAGGCGAGATTCAGGGTGATACCGTATGTGAGATCCGGTATTCCGCTTCCTATATAATCCATATCGGAAGCATCATAGGAACCGTTGTTGTCCGCATCCACGAATCTGCCTTCTCCGGTGGCCGGATCAACTCCCAGATATTTATACCCGCGGAAATACCATATAGGATAACCCTGTTCGAATGATGTCATATAGTTATTTCCGTTGGCAAAAAGGCCCGCGAGACGGTTGACCGTAGGATCCAGATATGCCACCTTGTTTTTCAGCGTCGCGAAATTACCTGCTACAATATATGAAAGATTTCCTATGTTGTTCTTATACGACATCTCAAATTCGAAACCACTGTTACTTACACTTCCTGCATTTACAGGAGAAGGGTCGTTCCCTGCCGTAAGAGAAGGAGTCACGCCTGTAACGATAAGATCCTTGGTCATCTTATCATAATAATCCGCCGTTACTGTCAGCCTGTTATGAAAGAACCTCATATCAAGACCCAAGTCCAACTGCTCTGAAGTCTCCCACTTCAGATTCATATTACCCAATGAAGCAGGCAGAGAACCTACGTTGTAATTCAGAGCGGAAGTAAACGGATAAATAATGTCCGAAGATATGGGACTGCTCCACATGTAATTCGAAAGATTGGCTATGCTTCCGTTCTGTCCCCAACTCCCGCGCACCTTCACATAGGAGATGATGTCACTCTCAGGAAACCACGATTCATTCGATGTTATCCAGCCTAAAGATACAGAAGGAAAATAACCCCAACGGTTGTTTTCAGGGAGAACAGAAAGGTCTGCGGCGTCAGCTCGAAAAGATACACTTGCAAGATAACGGTTGTCATAAGAGTAGTTGACTCTTCCGAAATAAGAGTATTTACGTGTGGTTTTCTCCGTGCCTGACACCGTCTTTACAGCATCACCGGTAGAATAGTCAAGATAATAAAACAAAGGCAGCCGCTTTGTCACCGCATTGGTGGTACCGCCCACTGAATTGACGGTATAATCGGAATACGAAACACCAGCCATCAGGTTGATGTCGTGACTGCCGGATTTCTTCGAATAATTCGCAAAATTCTCCCACTGATAATAAGTAAACAGAGAGCCCGAAGTCTCCAGATTGTCTGTCGTCCTCTCACCCTCCGCGGTATTTGCAGCATAATACATATATCCGACATTGCGCATATACGTATTGCCCATGTGTAATCCCAGACGTGATGTGATACTCAATCCTTCCACAGGAGAAAGCACAGCATAATAAGACCCCCTTACCGAACTTCTCATTCTGTTATACGAATAAGCATTGATATATATAAACGGATTTACCACCTGGGAGAAATCTGATAATCCCCAATAATTCCCCGACTCATCAGTCAACAGCGTCTTGCCATTGTTGATGGCGTTTTTCATCGTAACGGTAAGTTTATCAGGAGATATCTTTACCGGAGTCAACGGATCCATAAACAACGCGTTCTCTATGACAGAGCCGTTGGTATCTATGGTACCGTTTCCGGAAAATCCGGCTTCCGCCACGCTATTAAGGCAAGAATATGCGAAAGAAGTGTTGGCTCCTATTGTAAGCCAATCTTTCACGTGCGATTCTACATTGACCGTACCTGTGTATCTATGAAAATTGTCACTGTCTCCCTTTATGATGCCGTCATTGGAGAAAGCAGAGCCGGATAAATAGATATTGGTCTTGCCCACAGCTTTCTGGAACGACAGAGAATGGCGTTGAGACAGAGAATTCTCAAATACCTCCCTACTCCAGTCCGTATCTGTCACACCGTCATAAAAAGTGTCAAAATAAGCTTGATCGTGCCATCCGCCCTCTATGGTCCAGTTGATATACTCCTTTGCGTTCAGCACTTCCGGAGTGCGTGCCAGAGATTGGATAACATTCTGAAAATCATAAGTGATAACCGCGTTCCCCTCCGCGGCACGTCTGGTCGTAATGAGAATCACACCGTTGCCCGCTTCAGCACCGTATATGGAAGCAGAAGCCGCATCCTTAAGCACCTCCATGGATTCGATGTCGTTAGGGTCCAAGGAAGAGATGTCTGATACTCTAAGTCCGTCCACCACATAAAGCGGATCCGAAGAATAATTGGACGAATAGCCTCTTACTCTGACAGTTTGAGAGGCTCCGGGAGCAGCTGACGAGCTGAGTATCTGAACACCGGCCGTCTTCCCCTGCAAAGCCTGCTGAGCCGTTGTTACCGATCTGCCTGAAATATCCGACGATCCTACCTGAGATATCGCCCCCGTCACATCACTTTTCTTCTGTACACCGTAGCCGACCACGACCACCTCATCAAGAAATTCATTGTCTTCCTGAAGAACTATGTTCATAAGTGAAGATGCCTGAAGTTCCTGTGTTGCATAACTGATACAAGTTACAACCAGTATCGCTCCTTCCGGAGCTGAAAGAGAGAACGCGCCATCCAGATCACAGACAGCTCCATTGGACGTTCCCTTAACCATTACACCCGCCCCGACAACAGGATTACCATGTGCATCGGTAACCTTTCCGTTAACCGTCAAAGTCTGCGCAAAAGAAAAAGGAATCAATAAAAACACTGCAAAAAGCGAAATCAGGGCTTTTCGCATAAAACCTTTACAAGAATACATATTATCAATATTATTATTTCAATAAACCCATTGCCTCGGTATCCAGATCATCATACACCTTGGATTTGTCAGATAAAAACATGGTAGCCGGATGCGACACACTGTACGCCGGCCAATCAGGAAGTCCCTTTGCAGCCGGTTTTCCGGTTCTCATGAACTGAAGCAGAGCATTCGCCATTATTCCGGACAGTTTTCTCGGACGTTCCCCTCCTCCAGTATGCGAAAGCATCACATCCGTATTCATGAACCAGAACGAGATGTCCGAACAATGAGGACATCGCATTCTTCCATCAAATAAAGGAGATTTCCAACCGAACAACGCCACATACACCGGAGCATCCTGAGAACACTTAAGATTGGCGACATCCAGCAGATAATCCCTGTACCCGCACAGATAATTCAATATGTCTATCGGCTTATTATCCGGAAGCGCCCTTTCAAATGTGTCATATATAAGGGCGGCGTCCTTATTCGGATACATTTTCTTTATCCGGTTTTCAACTTCTTTACGACCTATATTCTCCAAAGACGCATCCAGCCAGCTCAATGATCCTTCAGCGCTGGTAGAACAAAGGAGCAGAGGCATATCATTGGAAGGAGACGACTTGTCCGTAAAGAAAGTGCCAGACGGAATATGCCGTCCATCTCCTACAGGAGCGAAATTACCTCCCATCCTTCCCTCATATCCGTATTTTCCATTATATTCTTCGGCCGCATCATTTGCAAATTTCAGATATTCACGCCATGGCATTGAACACAATTTTTTCATGTCGCGCCCTGACTTCTCATAGATGAATTTTCCCAAAGAAGCGCTGTACGACCTATCCATGGCGTCCTTAGCATTTCCGCTCAAGCCGACACCTTTACTGATAAGGCCTTTTGTTTCAGGCATTGCCATAAGAGTACAGATTTTAGCGCCGCCTCCGGACTGTCCCATCACGGTAACGTTGTCAGGGTCTCCTCCAAAGTATGCGATGTTGTCATGAATCCACTTCAAAGCAGCCACAAGATCTAGAATCCCGACATTGCCGGAATCGGCATACTTAGGGTCAACCGCAGAAAAATCCGTAAAACCGAAAGGACCCAGACGATGATTCATGGAGACGAACACCACATCCCCATAACGAGAAAAGTTAGTCCCGTCATATCCATCTTGTTCTATGCCGTTACCGCTGACAAATCCTCCTCCGTGCACCCATACCATAACAGGTCTTTTTCCTGAATTCAATCCAGGTGTCCATACGTTCAGCACCAGACAATCCTCATCCGCTTCCGTATAATTCCAATGATCACGGAAAGTTCCATAGCTATTATGATAGCGGCCCTCCATATACTGAGGAGAGACATTACCATAATATACTGCCGGGCGTATCCCCTCCCATGAGGCCGGTTCACGCGGTGGCATAAAACGATTTTCCCCTCCGGTGTCGGCACCATAAGGGATACCCAGAAAAGTAAAGACTCCCGAGTTGACATAGCCCTTCACTTTTCCATACTTTGTTTGAGCCACGGCAATAGAATCGCCTATAAGCAATTGAGGCCAGTCAGACCGGCCTCCGGATTTTGTTCCCGATGCCATTCTGCACGACGGCATCAAGGCCACAACCATAAGCAATGTGGCCAGACGGTTAATTCCAGATTTTAATTTCATAATGGTTACAGTATTATTATTTATGATAACGGTTCATTTAGCCCACTGCAAAAATGAAAACTATATGGGGGTTATTCTTTCTTAATAATACATTTCAAAGAGCGCTTCAAATCACAGAGTCCCAAAAATGTCGCAACAGTACAAAAAACAATTTACATGCATCATTTTTCCTCCCGGCATTAGCATTAATTGCATAATAAAGCCCATATTTGTAAGTACAGTATACCTGACAGACTTATGAAACCACATCTTATCGCTTTACTTCTTCTGCTCACTTCATGTTCTGCAGAACCCGACATTGCGGATAAATTTCCGGGAGTGTTCATAGAAGACCCTCCTGTCGACATGACCTGCACAGGAATGTGCTTTGACAAGAACAACTTTATCTGGTTCGGGACAGAGCATTCCGGACTATTTCACTTTGACGGAACAAATTTCATCCATTTCGTTCCCGGAGCAGAAACAGGCAGTTTGGGATCGGAACGGATCACCAGACTCCTGCTTGATTCCAAAGACAACCTGTGGATCGGAATGGAAAACGGCATTGATCGATATGTGCCGGAGACTCGCTCTTTTTTTCACATTCCCATAAGAGGAGAAGACAAAAACGTCAACACCATAGTGGAAAACAGTGAAGGCAACATTTTTGTCACAACAGGAGACGGAGTGTATCTTTACGATAAAAATACGGACTCGTTCGACAAAGCCATCAATCTCGACACCTCGGACATCGTCAAAATGTATATTGGCAAAAACGATGACATCTTCATAGTAAACAACTGGAGCATAGATCGATACAATTTAAACTTCAACTTGTTGGATTCGTACTCTTCCGACAACGCCATATACTCATCATGGATGGTCAACCCCGACATTCTAGTAATAGGGAGTTTCCCTTTCATACAATTATTTGACCTGCAGAACACAAGTTTTAAAACACTTCCTAAAGCGCTTTCCCGTTTGAATGATTCGGACAAATTGGCATTCGTATCCCCACTTGAAAGTAATTCCATGATATTTGCCTATGATGACAAATATTACCATTACGACTTTTCCACCGGTGTTCTTCTGTCCGAAAAAGACCCTGAATTCCCTTTTGTTACCGATACAAAGGCATCAAGCGTATGTTACATCAAAAAGGATAATACTGGAAATTATTGGCTTTCAACCAGAACAAGAGGCATAATCAAAGCACAATCGAACGTAAACACACACTATTTTCCTCTCGAACGTTATGCTTCCGAACATAGAATCAAATCCATAATTTCCCATGACGGCAATCTATGGATAATTTCAGACTCTCACTACCTGGTTTTCTTCAATGTCAAAAGTCAAGAGCTTAAGGTGCGCGAAATAGGCAAAATCATCAATCGCACACTGGATGATGACAGAAAATGCGACATCTATAAAGATACATATTCAAACAAACTGTTGCTCAATGTGGACAACAATCTCTGGGAGTGCGAAACCGACCAGAACGGAAACTTGAGATTAAATAAATTATACCACATGTCCTATGTTTCTGATTATATGAAACTTACGATAGACAAATCAGGAACCTACTGGGCAGGAGGAGCACGAGGCACACTCCAATACGCCTCACCTGGTGAGACAAATGCCACTTCGGTCAAATTTTCTGACCTGAACCTCAACGGGATGACCCTGCTGACCAGACTTACCGCCATCACTTGCATGGACAATGGAATGATAGCCGCCGCTTTCAGCAACTCTGCCATAGGGTTTGTCAATCCGGCTACCAGAGACAACAAAGTCTGCTATATTCCGAAAGACAAGGGCATAAAAGAAATTCTTACGTTGTGTCAGGATGATGACGGAAGACTTTGGATAGGAACAACCGACGGACTTTGGCTCATGGATATTCAAAACATGAGCATAGAACGGATGAAATGGCTTTCAGATGGTAAAATCAGCCATATTCAACGTGATGATAGAGGCAGAATGTTCATCGTATCAGGAAGCAGTCTGTTACGATATATACCACCCACAGGCACCTTCAAGACCATAATCTCCGCTTACGGCCCTTCGGATTCCGCTCTAATGACATCAGATGAAGACGATATTCTTGCGTACCTCGGCGGTCAAATGCATACAATCCCGAAAAATACGTTTTCTTCCGCTGCCACCGCATTTCCTGAAGTTAAAAACGTACTCATATCTGACGATAAAAATCACCTGCTTGACGTCCTAGATTTTGACAAAGATGGCAAAAGTAAAATTGTACTTGCGGAATCTCTTAACCGTATAAGACTGTGTGTTTCCATCAAAGAACTGACAGACAGCAGATACCTGAATTGCAATGTGAAATTTGACAATGTTTTCAAAGGATGGAGAAATTTCACCGGAACATCCTTTGTCATGGACAACATCCCATACGGGAGACACCGCCTGACATTTCAACTTATAAATCCGACCGACGGATCCACGGGCGAACAACACGGCTTTACAGTAATTGCAAAAGGACCTTGGTATGTTTCCACAACTGCAAAAGTTCTATTTCTGTCCATAATCGCGGTTCTCATTTATTGCATCCTACATCTGATTCAAAAAGCGAATTCCGCCAAATTAAACACGGAAATGGCTATCCGTGAAAAAAATGCACAACAACGCCTGTATCAGGAGAGCATCGATTTTTTTACCGACATATCCCACGAATTCAGAACACCGCTTACCATCATTTCCGGCTCCACGACCTATCTGCTCCAAGATCCACAGCTCTCAATCCGACAAAGCCATCTGGCACACCTGATTCAAAGGAATTCGGACAGGATGTTGAAACTTGTAGGCCAATTGACAGATCTTAACAAACTTGATCACAACAGGATGAAGCTCAATGTAAAAGTCTGTGACATAGCTGGCATTGTCCGCAATATTTCAGCCTCATTCGAAGTCGCTGCCGAGCAGAAGAATTTGGAATTTAAAACCATATGTCCCGATTACCTCTTGTGTTGGATCGACGGAGACAAATTCGAAAAAATGACATATAATCTGCTGTCCAACGCATTCAAATATACCCCTTCCTCCGGGAGCATAACATTTGCCACAAGAATAGGAAACACCAGCGACATTGACAGCCTGTTCCCATCTTCCACCGGCAATCCCGGCAATTGGCTCATCGTATCTGTTTCAGACACAGGCATAGGCGTTCCTGACGAAAAGAAGGAAGATATATTCACAAGGTTTACCAGAATCAACGCAGACAGCAGGGTCGGTGGGACAGGTATAGGATTGGCTTTCACCAAATCTCTCGTTAAAGCACACCACGGATTTATCGGTATGTCCGACAGGCTTGACGAAAATGGAGAGGCGAAAGGCTCCATATTCTATTTCGCACTGCCGGCCGACAGAACAGCGTATGGTGAAAATGAACTGTTTGACGGCAAATCAGCACAGGAAGAGTCAGACGGCAAATTCTATAAAAGCGAATATACCATGTGTCCCGTTTTCCACGACAGTGCCGCAAAACCTGTCAAAATCATGATAATAGACGATGACAGTGAAATACTATATTACCTTTCTCTTATTCTATCTGCCGAGTACGAGATAATTACTTGCCTGGATGCCATTTCCAGCTATAAAAAGATGGAAGAAGTTCAACCGGATCTTATCATTTCCGATGTCATGATGGTAGAAATGGACGGATTAAAACTATGCAGGATAGTCAAGGAAGATATCTCCCTGTCGCACATTCCGTTCATACTGCTGACAGCGAAAACCGCCGTCAAAGACCAAATCGAAGGGATGAATAACGGAGCTGACGCATACGTAACAAAACCGTTCAATCCTGACTATCTGAGAGCCGTCATATGTTCACTGCTGCGCAACAGGGACAATATGAGAAAGACCCTTGAAAATTCAACATCCATTGACAAAGTGCAGACAGACTCGATATCTCATCAAGACAAAATAATCCTTGACAAATTATATGCAATCATGGAGGAGAAAATAATGGACTCTGAATTAGACATCACCGAACTGACAGGCACCCTGGGTATGAGCAGAACCAAAGTATATTATAAAATCAAAGGCCTTACCGGACAGACTCCGAACGAGTTCTTCAAAACTTATAAATTGAACAAAGCTGCAGAAATGCTAAAAGAGGGAAAATACAAAATATCCGCCATCTCCGACATGGTAGGATTCTGTTCTCCGTCACATTTCGCCATAGCGTTCCAGAAACAATTCGGCAAATCACCGAGCAAATAC